>NC_017094.1:1919653-2239595 GCF_000284315.1 Leptospirillum ferrooxidans C2-3
ACCGCAGTCCTAGCTGTTCCTGACTGGTCAGACAAAATCCCCCAGGATATCGCACGGGGTATGCACTGGAAAGTCCTGAACAGGGCGCGCGTTCATATGATACAGGGGAATCTTGTCGTGATTGAGGTGCAGAATTCCAAAAACGAGGTTTTGCCACTGCTCTTTCAGATCCCTGATCCCAAAGAACAGGCAACATGGCGGTATCTATACGCGATGGCCCCCGGCTAACAGTCCAGGGAAAGGCTCGGGTCAATCCGTTCACTTCCTGCAGGAGCAAAACCGGCCGACATAAGGCCTAAAAGCTCCTTATAGGGAACAGGGGGGCTATAGAAATATCCCTGAAAGACATTTGCGCCCCTTTTGAAAAGATAGTCCCTCTGCTCAAGGGTTTCAACACCTTCTATCACAACGTTGATCCGCATTGTCAATCCGATGGAAAGCATGGTCCGGATCAGCTCAAGCTCTTTTCCTCCCGACATCATCTGGTCGACAAAGCTTTTGTCCACCTTGATCTCATCCGGTGAAAAGCGGGTCAGATTCCCCAGTGAGGAAAATCCTGTTCCAAAATCATCCAGGGATAATTTTACGCCCATCTCCTTGACCTTTTGAACGTTCATCTCTATCTCGGCAATTTCTTTTGCAAAGATCGACTCCGTTACCTCAAGAACCAATAGGGAAGGGTCCAGCCCTGATATCAAAAGAGCCCTGCGAACGTATTCGTAAAAATCCGGCTCAACCAGCTGACGAACGGAAACATTGACCGAAACGCTGACCCTGCTCCATCGTTCACACAGGATTTTTGCATCTCGGGTCGCTCTTTTCAGGACCCACTCCCCCAGACTGACAATCAATCCCTGCTCTTCTGCCATCTTGATAAACTGATGGGGACGGAGCATTCCCTTTTGTGGATGATCCCATCGGATGAGAGCTTCAACTCCGACGATTTCACCTGTTTTGGCATTGACTTTCGGCTGGTAATGAAGCTCCAGGGAATCTTCCCTGATCGCATCCTGAAGATCTGCACGAAGCTCAATTTCCTCTTGTGAGTTCGGATTCATCAGGGGAGAATAAAAACAAAAGTCATTTCTCCCCCTGTCCTTCACCGAATTGAGTGCGATATCCGCGTTTCGGATCAGAAGGTCCTCTGTTTGACCATCATCGGGAAAAACGGAGATACCGATGGAAACGGTCATGGACACCTTATGCTCACCCAATAAGAAAGGCTTTCTCATCTGCATCAAGATCTGCCTGGCTTTTTCAGCCATTCTCTCCGCATCCAGAAAATCTGAGATCAGAACAAGAAACTCATCTCCACCCAGACGTGCCAGAGAGTCTCCCGAAGGGATCGTCTCTGAAAGTCTGGCCGCAAATTGCTGAAGAAATTCATTTCCCAGTCCATGGCCATAGGTGTCATTGATCTTTTTGAAATGATCGATTCCCACGGCAAACACACACAATCCCTTCCCTGTTTCAGGATATAGGGCAATAAAAGAAATCAGCCGTTCCCGAAAAAGCCTGTCGTTTGGAAGACCTGTCAGCTGATCGTGATATTTCATGTTCCACAGGGCTTCCTGAGCCTGTCTCCGTTCCGTACTTTCCTGAAAAACAAAAATCGACCCGACGATCTCCCCAAGGTGATTATGGATGGGAGCGAGGGAATCCGTTATCGGAATCAATTCACCGGAAGAGGTCCGGATAGCAACCGGCCCCGGAATCGTGGCGATCACATCTTCCCGGAGGATTCTTGAAAGCGGAAGCTCAATCTGCTCATTTTTCTCCTCATGAACCATAAACAGTACCTGGGAAATATCCTGACCCATCGCAGATTCCTCATTGATCCCCATCAAAAAGGCCGCAACCCGGTTAATGAAGGTGATCCGGCCAGAAAGATCCATCGCAACAACCCCGTCCCCGATGGAATTCATGGTGATCCGAAGCCACTCTTTCTGGCTCGCCAGCTCTCCCTCACTTTTCTTGAGGGAGGTAATGTCGACAAATCGGCATTCGTACCCACACACTCCGAGAAGGTCATCGGAGATCTCTGTCATTCTGAGTGAAAACCATCTTAACTCCGAGTCCCCTCCCGTAAAAGGAAAATCAAGACTGTTGACATGGCCGTCTCTCAGCAAGGATTTCCATTGTCCTGCGATTCTGGAAAAAAGAGGGAAACTCCCCGCGAGAGGAAAGATGGATTTTCCGGACAGAGATGTCTCCAATTTTCTTGCCTGTTTTTTGGGAGAGGATCCTTTTTCACCCGACCCAAGATAACTCGCAAGAGAAGGGTTGACATACCGGATCTTCCCCTCGGGAGACAAGATGATCACCAGATCGCTTGTCCGTTCAGATGCCCATCTCAGATAGAGCTCCTCTTCCCGCCTTCTCGAAAGGAATGAAAACAGGACACGGGCAAGGATCAGGGAAAAGGTCAAGAGCTCCAGAATTTGCCAATAATGTTTCTTTCCCAATAACGCCTTTCGCTGATGGACGAGGCGTTTGACCGTATCGGTCAACGCATAGGAAAAACGCATGGAAAAGAGATCCACATTCATGGCTTCCCTCGGCAGGTCTCCCACTGCGGTCGGGAGCAAAAGCTCCCGGTGCAAGGCCTCCACACGGGTTTCAAGTTCTGTCAGGAGAGATTTCTCTTCGGTATCGAGAAGGGACTTTTTCGATTGGATATCGGCCAACAATGAATCGGACTGGATAAACAAGCCATCGATATAATGTTTTTGAACGCTCTGGATCGCTCCCTGGTGGGTCAGACGGGAAAGAAGGGAAGAGTGGAGAACACGCAAGAGCCCCGTCAGATCGTTCTCGATCGGGGAAAGACGAGCAATCCGGTGGTCAATCCGGCCAAGGGAATTATCATCATGGGACATCTCGAGAACGGGTAAAAAAACAAGAACAGCCCAAACAACAATCTCAAGAAGAAAAGTTCCTTTGGCGCCATAAACTTTTCTTACTGGGATCATCTGTTACCACACATAACAATCAATCATATTAATCACCCTTTTCCAACCCTCAACATCATCCACCGATCACACCGATCAACAGAATACCCATAGGAGATGGAAAGATCTACCTTCTGAAAGGTAGTATAGAGCATCCTAGATCAAATCGGGCAATGGTTACAAGCGAAAGGGAAAAGCGATTTAGTCTCGGGAAAGGAGGTTTTGGCTCTTGGGAAGGACAAGGATTTCTCCGGGGCGTACTCTGTGCTGCCGTTCCCTTGCAACCTTTTCCAGTGCAAATGGGTCCAGCCTCAAATCGCGGACTTCCTTTGTTTCATCCAGAACATGTTTTTCAAGAGAGCTTTTCTCGGACCTCAAGTCTCTCCTGGCAAACTGATAATGAAACAGGGCATAAAGCCCTGTTTCCGATGAAAAAAGCGCTCGAGCGGAATAGATCAGCAAAAAAGTACCGGCGATCAGAAAAAGCCAGATAAAAAGCCTCCGGTCATTTCCCTGCTGCTCTGGACGGGCCGGCTGGGAGGACATCAGTTCATCTTCCGGCGAAGATTCTCAAGACCCAGATAAATGGCCTGGTCCCCCAACTCTTCCTCAATCTGAAGGAGGCGATTGTATTTGGCCAGACGCTCTCCCCGGGAAAGGGAACCGGTCTTGATCTGACCTGTCCCGAGAGCGACTGCGAGATCCGCGATGAAGGTGTCCTCGGTCTCTCCGGATCGGTGCGAGATCATTGCACCCATGCGATTCTGAAGGGCCATCGTTGTCGCATCGACCGTTTCCGTCACAGTCCCCACCTGGTTTAGCTTGACCAAAATGGCAGAAGCCGCCCTTCGCTCAATTCCCTCGACCAGATATCGTGTATTCGTGACAAAGAGGTCATCGCCCACAAGCTGGACAGCGCCACCGATCCGGCGTGTCATTTCGACCCATCCCTCCCAATCGTCCTCAGAAAGGCCGTCCTCAATGGAAACGATCGGATATTTGGAAATCAGTTCCTCATAATAGTCGATCAGGCTGGCGGTAGTGAGCGTCCGATTTTCCCCGGAGAGGGTATAGACACCATTTTTGAAAAATTCCGTTGCCGCAGCATCGAGCGCCAGGGAAACATCCTGTCCCGGCTCATAGCCTGCTTCCCGGATCGCTTCCAGCAAAAGCTCCAGAGCCTGGGAATGAGATGCGAGGCTCGGGGCAAAACCACCTTCGTCACCGACCAGGGTGGTTAGCCCCCTGTCGGAGAGCACCTTCTTCAGTGTCCAGAAAACCTCCGAACCCATTCTGAGGGCTTCCCCGTAACTTTCTGCACCATGGGGAACAATCATGAACTCCTGAAAATCCAGATTGTTGTCGGCGTGGGCACCTCCATTGATCACGTTCATGAACGGCGTCGGAAGGATTCTGGAAAGGCTGCCACCGATATAGCGATACAGAGGAAGATCGTGATCCATAGAAGCTGCACGGGCAACTGCCATTGAAACTCCCAAGATGGCATTGGCCCCAAGATGGCCCTTGTTTTCGGTTCCATCAATGGCGCACATGGTTTCATCGATAAGGGACTGCTCGTCGGCGGGAAGGCCAACCAATGTTTCCCGGATCACTCCCTGAACATGAGCGATCGCTTTCAGGCAACCCTTTCCCCGATAGCGGGATGGGTCCTGATCGCGAAGTTCGAGAGCTTCCCGTGATCCGGTGGAGGCTCCCGAGGGAACCATTGCGGAACCCTGGGCGCCGCTTTCCAGCAGAACATCCACCATCACAGTGGGATTTCCACGGGAATCCAACACTTCCCTCGCCAGGATCTCAGAAATCTCGCTCATCGTCACTCCTCCATAAACCAATCGTTGATTGAATCAATACTGCAGGGACCATCCCTGCAAGCCCAAAACAAAAGGGCTATTTTAAGGTGTAGCCATTTCTCGCAAAAAACGCATGGTCTGGAGAGTCCTGATAGGAAATGGCCTTCAGGAACTTTCTGACATTCCCCCCTGGCAACAGATCCGAGGATGGGAAGGTTCCCAGAGGAATCTCTCCACCGAAGCTTGCATCCTTGTAATGGTTATGACACAGGGCACAGGATTTCTCTTTTGCAGGAAACCCTTCATGGGCAGCCCGGTCATAGCCGCGAGTATGACACTTCAGGCAATTTTCATTCGGCACAACTCCACCCACATAGGAGACTGCAGGATGAGGAGTTCCCATCGCATGGACCAGCAGTTCCTTCACTCCTGTCATCTGGGCGCCAAGAGCACCGATCACACCGGGGCCAGAATGGCAGATGATGCAATTCTGATGATGACGGCTCGCTCCCGAAGCATAATAGCCATCACCAAGAGGTTTCATTTCATGACAGGTCAGACAAAACTCCCGTTTTTCCTCAAGAAGGTGTCCCCCCAAAGACAAGCCCCCACCAAGGACCAGAAGCATCAGGCAGACAAAAGCCCACTGCAGAACCAGCTCACCTTTTCCCAACTCAATCTCCCTCAGGAAAACTCAATGGTTTTTACGAAGGGCGTTTCACCGAAAGAAGTTTTCTGGACCAATGCCACTTCCCATCGGAGGCCCATGCTCCTTCAGCAACCCACCCAAGAGAAGGCTCATAGTAGTCATAGAGAATCTGGGGGCTTTTTCTGCGAATCAGATCATAGGTGATCACCTTTTCCACTACCCAGCAGGTCATGGTCCCGAACGGAAGGACCACCCTCACCTTCCCCCAGACCTTGCTGTGAGAACGGTTCTGTCCATCCTGCACATCCCAGGATTCTCCCTTTTTGAAAGGAAGGCGATAGATCAGAAGAGGGGGATGAAATGTCCAGACGTGGTCACCAAACGCCGAGCTCGAAGTCAGCTGAACCACCCGGCCAGTCTTGGGATTGACACCATAAGTGGCTACAATTTTTCTCTTGGGAAAGTTTACGTAGGAGATCTCTCTCGAGATCTCGATGACTATCCGGCCATCCTTCATTCCCAGGGGTTTTTGAATTTCCTTGATACGGACATTATTCCCAAGACCGGAATAGACTCTCGTCATGGCCCCAACGGGAAAATACCGGACCTCAGCCGCCAAAGCGCGTGTCTGAAAAAGGCAGAGGACAGCCAGCATCGGCAGACAAAGCATCTTGAAAAGGGAAAGAGTTCGACTCCCTGGTCTTGTCATGTCGATGAAGGCATAAGCTTTTGGCGAATCAATTCATTGACTTTTTGCGGATTCGCTTTCCCTGCGGATTTCTTCATCACCTGCCCCACCAGAAATCCCAGCAACCGGTCTTTTCCAGAACAAAAATCAGAGACTTCCTTCGGATTTTCAGAAATCATCTCGTCAATCCAGGCGGACAGTGCTCCCTCCCCTGAAACTTGTGCAAAACCTTTTTCCTTGATCACCTCTGAAGGGTGCTGCTCGAGGTCAAGAGAAAGAAGATAGACTTCCTTGGCCTGGTTGAGAGAGAGACTTTCATCCATCACGCCCGCCAGAATATGAGCAAGACCCTGCGCCGCCCCACCTGAAGACAGTGCGGCATCTCCTCTTCGGTTCCATTCCCTCAAGACCTCCGAAAGGACAAAATGGAGCAGTCTTGAACGACCTTTGGAGAGCTCAAAACCCCTGACCTTTGACATCGGTTCGAAATGGGAAAGCGCTTCCTCAAAAAAGACCACCAGCTCTTCCTCAAAAACAAGAGTTCTGGCATCGGACGGATCAATGCCCAACTCCCGTGCAAGCCGGATGGCTTTTTCTTCAGGAAGCTCAGGCAAATTCTTCCGCTCTTCATCAATCCATTCTTCCGGAAAAAAGACCATGGGAATATCCGGCTCCGGGAAAAAGCGGTAATCGAGAGCCTCCTCTTTCGAACGCATGGGCAGTGTACGGCCATTACCCGTATCAAAAAGCCTTGTTTCGCTTCGAATCCTCTCTCCCCGATCCAAAAGCTCCGATTGGCGAGAAAACTCATAGACGAGAGCCTTCTGGACAAATCGGAAAGAATTCATGTTCTTGACCTCGACCTTCACCCCGAAACGGCTCTCACCCCTCAGGCGAAGGGAGACGTTTGCATCGCAACGAAAGGATCCTTCCTCCATGTTTCCATCGGAGACGCCACTGGCGCGAAGGATCTGGCGAAGTTGCTTCAAATAGGAAACAGCCTCCGATGGGGAGCGGATATCGGGCTCGGAAACGATCTCCAGAAGGGGAACACCCGCCCGATTGAGGTCCACATGGCTTGAATCCGCAAGTCCCGCATGAAGGTTTTTCCCAGCGTCCTCTTCCATATGAATCCGATGGATCCGGATCGTTTTTCCCGCATCCGGACCAAGAAGGGAAATCGATCCTCCGGTCAACAGAGGATGATCGAACTGTGAGATCTGATAGCCTTTGGGAAGGTCCGGATAAAAATAATGTTTCCGGTCAAAAAAACTTTTTCGATGAATCGAGCATCCCAATGCCAGACCAAGACGGATTCCCAGACGGAGGGCTCTCTCGTTCATCACCGGCAGAACGCCAGGGTAACCCAGACAAACCGGACACGTCAGGGTGTTCGGTTCAGCGCCGAACCGGTTTTCACACCGGCAAAACATCTTCGTTTTTGTCAAAAGCTGGGAATGAACCTCAAGCCCGACAACCATCTCGTACTTTGACTGAGACAAGGTGCTGGTCGGATCGATGGAATCATCGCTCATCAGGAACCCCCTTTCCAGGGAGCAAGCCCGGGATGGACACCTTCATGGAGAACAGACGCCGCTTTCAGGAGAACCCCCTCCGACCAATGGGGACCGATCAGTTGCGCGCCCACCGGAAGCCCGTTCGATGTTGGGAAAGAAGGTGTCGAGAGGGCCGGCAACCCGGCAAGATTGGCCGAAATCGTAAAGATGTCGGAAAGGTACATGGAAAGCGGATCAGAGATCTTTTCCCCGAACCGGAATGCAGGAGTCGGTGTCACCGGCGCAAAAAGCAGATCACATTCTGAGAATGACCTCATGAACTCTTCCCTGATAAGGGCCTGAACCTTCTGGGCCTTTCTGTAGTATTGATCCTGATAACCGGCTGACAGGGCGAATGTTCCAAGAAGAATGCGTCTTTTGACCTCTGGACCAAATCCTTCTCCCCGACTTTTTTCATAAAGCTCTTTCAGATCCCTGGCACCAGTCTTTCTCTCCCCATAGCGGATACCGTCGAATCGGGAAAGATTGGAAGCGGCCTCGCTTGTGGCAATCAGGTAATAAACATTGACCGCATATTGGGTCGAAGGTAGACGGACCGGCTTCAGAACCATTCCCGCCTTTACCAGAAGCTCCCTGGACTTCTCGAGGGATTCCCGAACCTGGGGATCCATCCCCTCGCCCCAGAACTCCTCGGGGATTCCAACAACTTTTCCTTTCAACGGTTTTTCATAATCATGGACCATCTCCAGCGGATCCCTCGTCGAGGAGGTCATGTCCAGTGGATCATGTCCTGACAATAGAACCGTCACATGGAGCGCATCCAGTGGATTCTGAGCAAATGGACCAATCTGGTCGAGCGAAGAGGAAAATGCCACCAGTCCCTGACGGGAAATTCTTCCGTATGTGGGCTTAAGGCCAAGGACTCCACAAAAAGCGGCCGGCTGACGAATGGAACCACCGGTATCGGAACCGAGGGACATGGGAGCCATTCCTCCGGAAACAGCCACAGCCGACCCGCCAGAAGAGCCCCCGGGAACCCTGTCATGATCCCATGGGTTTCTGGTAATACCCATTGCCGAGTTTTCCGTGGAAGATCCCATTGCAAACTCGTCCATATTGGTCTTTCCAAGCACCACGGCACCGGCCGACAGAAGCCTCGACACAGCTGTTGCCGTATAGATGGAACGGTGGTTTGCAAGAATTCTGGATGCACAGGTCGTGGGGAGACCCTCTATATTCAGATTGTCCTTGATCGCAATGGGATAACCATAAAACAATGATCTTTTGCTCAGTTCGGAGCGCCGGTTGTCGAGCTGGCGGGCCCGGTTTTTCGCGTTGGGATTAATGGTCAAAAAGGCCCCGAGCTTGCCATCGCGGGAGTCGATTCTCGAAAGACAAAACTCCGTGACCTCTTCTATCGTGACAGAACCTTCATCCCTTGCTCTTGCAAAGTCCGCAACTGAAGATAAAAGCTTTCCGATATCCTGTGTTTTCCCCATCAGAATCCGTACTCTCTTGAGCGGATCTGGTTATCGGGATGAACCTTGACGATCACCGGCCGATAGCTTTTGAGATCCTCATCGGAATAGTGTGCATAGCAAAAAATAATGACCCGGTCTCCAACAGCACCTTTCCTGGCGGTGGGACCATTCAGGCAGACAACCCCACTTTTTCTCTCTCCGGGAATGACATAGGTTGCAAAGCGTTCACCATTATTCAGGTTACTCATAACGACCTGCTCGAAAGGAATGAGCCCGGCAGCATCCATCAGATCTTCATCGAGGGTCAAACTTCCCTCGTATTCCAGATCCGCCTGGGTGACGGTGGCTCTATGAATTTTGGAACGCAACATGACTCTCAACATGGGTTAACGACCTTCCTCAACAATACGGGGGACTCTAAAGAATCCTCCATGGCTATCCGGTGCATTCAAAAAAACAGTGGATGGTGGAAGGGAGCTGGCGGGAATATCCCCGGCCATTACAGTCAATCCATCCGTCTCTTCCTTCGCAATAATACCCGGGGGGGGCAATTGGACAGAAGCCAGGCCTTCCACATAATCGAGTATGCGCGAAAGCTCAAGGGCGACGCGCTCCTCTTCCCCGGAATCAAGGCTCAGGCTCGAAAGCCTTGCCACATGCAAGACCTGTTCTTTAGTGATTTTCACTTCGCTCCCCCTCTTCCCCTGACAGACAGGGGATTTTTCGATTATAAAGGATGACGGACCGGACGACAAATCCGGACTATCCGGCACCTTTTGACTCGAGCCATTCAATATTGGCATAGCGCTCAAGCATTTTCTTGATATTCCCAGGACCAAAAGAAATTGACAGCTCCCGATCCGCTCCCGATCCCGAAACAGAGACAATCGTTCCCTCCCCAAAACGAGCGTGACGAATCCGGAAACCCACTTTTTCATGGTGTCGATTTTCCGTCGGAAAAGAAGATCCGACCTGTTCCGATTTTTCTTTGGCTGGCGATGGATAGGACGCGTTCGGGGCTTTTTTCAAAACGGTTTTTTGAGAAAATGGTCCCGACCCGGCCGTGTAGGAAGCTTGCCGCATCGGGGTCCCGATCTGATCCTGCCGTTTTGGAATGTCTCCACATATCCCGAATGCGGGAAGATCAAACAGGAAACGGGAGGGACGGGCCGATTGGGTTCGACCAAAAAGCTGCCGCGACAAGCACCAGGTCAGGGACAAGGTCTTCGATGCACGTGTCATCGCAACATAAAACAAACGACGTTCTTCCTCCACATCCGTCACATCCCTTCCCCGGATCGGGAGAATTCCCTCCTCCATCCCGCAAACGACAACATGAGGGAACTCAAGCCCCTTTGACTGGTGAATGGTCAGAAGGCTGACCCTGTCTGAAACCCCCGATGCATCCCCTGCAAGGGAATCATCCTGGGAAAGGGCTGTTTCTTCGAGAAAACGGGAGGCAACGTCGAGAACGCCCTCGGTTTTGGCCCATTGGTCAAACCTTCCGGCCAAAGAGAGAAGCTCGTCGAGAAGAGCCGTCCGCCCGACTCCCCCATCACTTCCCTCGGAAAGGCCTTCAAGATATTCCCGGTATCCGATTTCAGCGATCAGTCGGGAAAAGGTCAACTCGAGAGAACACCTTTCCTGAACCCGGGAGATTCCGGACTCAAGAATCTGGGCGAGTTCGACAATCTTGGGAGCCTGTCTCGGATTGGACTCGTATGCGAAATTTTTCAGAAGCTGGGGGACCGTGGGGTTCTCTCCAGGCAAAATGGTGGCCAGTCGCTCCTGGGCCTTTTCCCCAAGACCTCTGCTGGGAACATTCAGGATACGGACGAGGGAAAGACGATCATGCGGATTCACAAGGATCCGGAAGTAGGCCATCAGATCGCGGATCTCCCGGCGATCAAAAAAGCTGGCACCGGATGACCCCACCTTATGGGGGATGGAGTACTCGGAAAACGCTTTTTCAAGAGGGCCAGACTGGGCATTCATCCTGAAAAGCACAGCGTGATCCGAAAAGCGCCCCCCCGAGGCGACATGATCCCGAATGCGCTTGGCGATGGATTCCGCCTCATCGCGTTCATCTGAAAAACGCACCAGTTCTACCGGCTCACCCTTTATCCCTGTTGAGACGACATCCTTCTCAAAACGCTTGGGTGCTTTTGAAATCAGTGCGGCGGAAACCTGGACGATCGAGTCGGTTGATCGATAATTTGTTCTCAGAACGACTCTTTTCACATTCCTGTATTCCTTTGGAAAGGAATGGATATGACCAACATCGGCACCCCGAAAGCGGTAGATGGACTGATCATCATCCCCGACAACCGTTATATTGGACAAGTCTCTCGAAAAAAGTCGCAGAAGCTTTTCCTGAACAGGATTCGTGTCCTGATACTCATCGACCAGAATATAGGCAAAATGACTTTGACAAACAGAACGCAGGAGAGGGTCCGAAGAAAGCAACATCATACATCTGATCAGAAGGTCATCGTAGTCGAGAACCTGGTTCTCGGCGAGCCGTTTTTCATAAGCTGCATACAGAACCGCCATTTGGCGAAGCGGACCAAAAAGTGCCGAAGACTCGAGCTTCTCCGGAGTTTCTTCTCTCATCTTCCACTGGCTGATTTTTGTTAAAAGCTGTTTGGGATCGATTTCATCTTCACTGACCCCCGAAAGTTTCAGAAGATTTCTCGCGAGAAACCTTTGATCATGGCCATCCATGACGGTGAAGGAGGAAGGCAGCCCCGCCCTGTCGGCATTCTCCCTTAAAAATCGGGCAGAAATCGCATGAAACGTCCCGACCCATGGAAGCCTCGCTCCGGGTCTTGCCTCGCGAATACGGGAAACCAGCTCCCCTGCAGCTTTTCGTGTAAAGGTAACCGCCATGATCCGGTCCTCTGGAAGATCATACTTCTCCAAGAGATGAAGCAGACGGGAGATGACAACTCGCGTCTTTCCCGAGCCGGCAGGGGCAAGAACCAGAAGCGCTCCTCCTTCGTGAAGGACCGCTTCCCTCTGCTCGGGGTTCAGGTCTTCAGAATTCACTCCGAATCCGCTTCCATGATGGTTGATCTCCAGATTCCGGGGAATCTGGCATTCGCTTCCTCGCTTTCGTCCTGAGCTACAAAGAGGATCTCACGGCTATCCGGTGAAAAGGAAGGTTTGCAGCTCATCAGCCGGGATGAGGCATCCACCGGAGCAAGTCTTACAGGTGGCCCGCCCCCGACCATCTGGAGCGTCGGCTCTGTTGGCCAGGTCCAGAACGGTTTTCCGTCAGGTTTGGTTCTCAGATAGACAAACGCATTCCCTGAGGGAGCCCATGTGGGATAAAGGTTGAAGCCGCTCTTCACGACAGTGGCAATTTCTCCGCTTGACTGGTCCAGCAGTGAAATTCCCCTTCCACCACCTTCAAGGTGCGTTTCAAGAAGAATGACAGAGCCTTCGCGGGGAGCAATCGGATAGAAAAACTCCTGATGCTCGGTCAAACGTTCTGCCTGACCTGACCCGACATCAACCCGGTAGACGGAATAACGTTTCGATGGAGTCTGTATCTGTGGATCCTTCGTATGAAAAAAGATCCACTTTCCATCCGGAGACCAGGTAAAGTGATCCAGATGCTCCCTGGTCCGGAAAAGCTCACGGCGTTCCTGACTTTTGGGATCATAAAGATAGAGGAAGCACTCTTCGCGCCCCCGGCCCTCCTTGAAACGGACAATCACGCCCAAAAGGTCAGACGACGGAGACCAGTGAAAGTCGCCAAGCTCTTCTTGATGGTGCAGTCGATCTTCCGGCCAGTCGATGATATTGACCGGATTTTCCCCGGAATATCCCGAAACAACAAGCTGATCGGCAAGGATCTTGCGGACTTTTTTCTTCCAGAAAAATCGCTCGGTGTAATCCTTCCATCTCTGCCGGGTATGAAGGGCCAGAAACTCTCCAGAAGGGGAGACATCCACCGTATTGACCCGATACTGATCAATGGAAAACGGAAGCTGAAAAACCTCCTTTGTCTTGAGGTCCGCCCGGAAAAGGCTCCACCTCGGCCCGATAGACTCCCACTGGGGATCATCAAAATGAAAGTAAAGGTAGCGGCTGTCAGGGGACCATACCGGCAAGAGATCTATGTAGCCCCTTCCCCGCTCCCGATAGTTCAGCGCGACGAGATCTCCCCTGATATCAAGGATCTCCTCTCCACTGTCAGCCGATACAACCGTGAGGCATCCCAAGTCCCGACGCTCATTCATGGCATCCGGATCTGTGAGTTGCACATAAGAAATCATGGTCCCGTCAGGAGAGAAAGACGGAACCAGAAGTTCCACCTTTCCAGGGATCAGTTTTCGTGTTTCAACCTTTACAGCCGACTTTACAGCCATTTGGTGCCCCTCCAGCCATTATGAAACACAGAAACAAAAACCTTGTGTAACCCAATCAATAATACTAGCAGAGCAAAGCGCCGATTTTAACCCCCTTGACCTCCCGGGGCCACTTGGTGTTCACGCTTCGCCGCAAGAAGTCTTTCCCGGTAACGGATGGCCGCCCCGTCCCGATTTTCCTGGCTTGTTCTTGAAAGAGCCAGACTGTCAGGGGGAACATCTTCTGTAATCGTTGACCCCGCGGCGATCACCGCCCCATCACCCACCTTGAGCGGAGCCACAAACTGAGTGTCACTTCCCACAAACACATTTTTCCCGAGAACGGTCTTGTGCTTGCCGACTCCATCGTAGTTGCAGGTTATGGTACCGGCTCCGATATTCGAGCCGGCTCCGATTTCCGCATCTCCAAGATATGCAAGGTGATTGGCTTTCGCCCCTTCTCCGAGAGAAGTTTTTTTCAGCTCCACAAAGTTGCCGACATGCGCTGTCGGCCCTACATGGGAATCCGGACGGATATGGGCAAATGGTCCAATAATGGCAGCCGCTTCAATCCGGGAACCAGAAATCACGCAATAGTCGCGAATCGTGACATCCGGCCCAGAGTGCACATCTGTCAGATGGCTGCCTGCACCGACATGAGTTCGTTCGGACAGGACCACATCCCCTTCCAGGATTACACCCGGAAAAAGAATCGTTCCTGGCCCTATCCTGACCCGGGGTCCGACATAAGTTGATGCGGGGTCCCAGAAGGTGACCCCGGACGCCATGTGTTTTTTGTTGATACGGTTTTTCAGGAGTCCTGACGCATAAGAAAGCTCTTCTTGGGTATTCACCCCAAGAACAACATCCGGGCTCAAGACGATACCACCGACTTCTCCCCCAGCTTCGCGGACGAGTTCAACCACAGTGGTCAGGAAGCGTTCCTTTTTCTCGGGATGGGGCAGAACCTTCGGCAAAAAAGTCTTCAGGACCTCCCTGGAAAAAAGGTAAATCCCGGCGTTGATCTCCTGAATCGCCTTCTCTTCCAGGGAAAGATCGACATACTCCTTGATCATTGAGACACCCGAACGATCCCGGATCACTCGACCATATCGGCCAGGCTCGTCCAGTGTGGATGTCCCTATGGCCATATCCACGCCTGATGCCATTGACTTTCCCAGAAAATCGTCGAGAAGGTCTCCGCTCAGAAGTGGAGCATCTCCGTTGACTACCAATAGATGGGTCGCATCACCCGATATCCAGTCCGGACTTAATACCACCGCCTCCACAGCACCGAGCGTTCCATCCATCTGTTTCTGCTGAATCCATACAACGGACTCGGGAAGGGCATGTGCGATCGAGTCTCTACCCGCAACCGCATAGGTTTTCCCCGGAGGCGAGGACATAGCCGAAAGGGCCTCAAATGGGTAGCGAACCAGTGGGTCTCCAAGAATTTTTGACAGCATCTTGGGAATTGGAGAAAACATTCTGGTCCCGAAACCCGCAGCCAGAATCGCAGCCTCCAGCCGAAAATCACTCATCTTGTCTCCTTTCATGGTCGTTTTGATCAAAAAAAATATCTCATGGACGTAAAGAGGGATTGGATTCGGAGGAGACTCCATTCTGGAGATTTCCGGAAAGAAGATCACCCGGAGGATTGGTCGAGGGCGGATGTCCGAGGGGAAAGAGGGAAATATGGTCAGGTAGCGTGATCCCGCCTGACAGAATGAGCTTCATGCCTTCTTCCACTGAAAACGTCGTCTCCATGACTTTATCTGCCGGAAGGAAAGCCTGTATACCAATATAAATATTATTGCTGGGGAAAAAAACCGACTGCAGAACCGGGCCATCCTTTCCGAACCGCACCGATCCGGTAAAAAAACCCATCGTCCAGACACCATTCTGGGGGTACTCCGCAAGAACGACCTTCCGGAAACCCTTTTGCCCATTGGGAGAAAAGGATTCCATCACCGTTTTCAGCGTGGTGTAGAACTTCTTGAAAATCGGGATTTTAGCCATCACATTTTCAAGAAAGAGCACCAACCTGTGGCCAAGGACATTGGTTGCGACCGTACCGACCGCCAGGATCAGAAGGACCAGAAGGAGAACCCCCATTCCCGGAATGGAATAACCCGTTCTGGATACAATAAATGGGTCCAGAAATGAGTCCAGAAAGTCAAAAATGCGATAGAGAATATAGAGGGAAAGGGCTGCTGGCAAAAAAATGACAAGCCCGGTTACGAACTTTGTCTTGATCGAAGCGCTGATACGCTCCTTCTCTTTCTGAAGCCAATCCATACAAGCCCCCTGAAAAAAAACCCTGACAACAACATGTCGGTCTTCGGCACTTTGGCCAGACCTGCCTACAGAATATGGCAACCTTCCGGAAATTGAAACAAAAAGACCGAACATCAAAAATTCTCTGGAGACTTTCTCCCTACCGGTATCCCATGAAAGGATCGGCATGAATCCGTTCCTGAGGGACGCCTTCTCTCAAAAGGGCTGATTTAAAACTGCCCACCATGGAAGGAGTACCGGCAATAAAATATTCTCCTTTTCTGGCATTGACTCCTATGAAGTCGAACAGACGCCCGGGAGTCAATGCACCGACATCGATGCCCGGCGGAAGGGGAGTATTCCCGGCTCTTGAAATCATTTGGTCGAGGTAAAGATTCCGGTTCTCTCGCGCCATCTTTTCGAATTCTTCCCGAAAAACGGAGGATTCAAGAGAGTGATTGACGGTAAAAAGAAAAAAAGGGACGCTTTGACAGACAGAAAGGTCTTCCATCAGCATGCTTCGAAAGGGTGTCACGCCAATACCGCCGGCCACAAAAACAACCGGTTTATCCCAGGCATTTGTCCGGGACAGCGTTGAGCAGTCCGAAAGGCAGAACTCACCGTAAGGACCGCTGACGCGAATCGGGGAACCATCGGGTCTTGAGGCCAGGGCGTTTTTGAAGGCCGAACCTGTGAGCCTCGTGGCAAAGGA
Source organism: Leptospirillum ferrooxidans C2-3 (assembly GCF_000284315.1). Taxonomy (NCBI): domain Bacteria; kingdom Pseudomonadati; phylum Nitrospirota; class Nitrospiria; order Nitrospirales; family Nitrospiraceae; genus Leptospirillum; species Leptospirillum ferrooxidans. The sequence continues at coordinate 1,936,095 of NC_017094.1, forward strand.
TAAAACGGGAAGCTCTGAAGGAGGCGATGTGATCGAAAAGTTTCTCCCGTTGCCCTTCTCGTCGAGCAAATCCTTATCTGGCCATTCGATGTAGCAGTATTGTCCCGCCCGAAAATTCCCCATGGCACCCTTCGGAAGCTCAATCTGGAAAAACAGCGTACCCTCAGCAACAAGACCTACGCGCCTAAAAAAACCCAGAACCTCTTCTTCCATCATGTGCCTCCATCATCGAGCGCAAACCGACTAGCCGCAGGAAGAATTGCAAACCATCAGAAATACCATTGATTAAACATCGATCAGTGATATAGTTCAAGGTATTGGGTTCTGGGTTTATGGCCTTGACCAAACACAGGAAAATCCGTCAGAGGAGGTTCGCCATGGGCGAGATCAAAATCAACTGCATGAAAAATGGTCCTTTTGAGGTTTTGGGGAAACCTGTCATCACAGATGGAAACGGCAAGGTTGTCAGCACCCCCGAGCAGGAAGCCTATTATCTCTGCCGTTGCGGAGGATCCAAAAACAAGCCGTTTTGCGACGGAACACATTCGCGGATTCATTTTCTTTCGGAATGATCCCGTCATGAAAAAAACGATCGGACTTGGGCGAGTCCATGATTTTCACTCAAAGGAGGCGGGAATTTATGCGATATTGGTCGACAGGCTTTGGCCAAGAGGCATCAGAAAGGAAAATCTCCCGATAGATCTTTGGGGCAAGGACTGGGCACCCTCTCCGGGGCTTCGGCAACTCTTTCACGACGGCAAGATTGATTTCTCACAATTCCGCCAGTCCTACAGCGAAGAGCTTCAGGACAAGAAACAGGAAATAAAGGAATTCCTCTCAAAGCTTGTTCTCCCAAAGATCCTGTTGCTGTTTGCATCGAGGAATCTTGGGGAGAATAATGCCGTTGTGTTAAAAGAGGTCATTGAAGGTTGGCTATCGGACGATCAGGCCAAGCATCAGAAGATCATTGAAGACAGGAGAAACTGATATCCGACGTACACAGGATTTGACAAAACAACCAACTCGTTCTGGAGAAAAAAAGCAATCAGGCTTGTCGGCTCTCTTTTTTCTGGTTGCATTGATGTTTGCCCTTGGTTTTTTTCCGGAGTTTGCCCGTTCGGAAGCTCCCTCATCCCTTTTTGATCCATCAGCGGCCCCTCCGAACGAAATTGATCTCGGAACCGGACTTCACTATTGGAGTTACTCCGAATCGATCGGAGATTCGGACAACGCCACCATGATACCCGTCAGGGGCAGGGCGATGTGGTACTGGACCCATTTTCTACTGGGACTGGACCTCTCCTACGAACCTTCGATCAGTGGCTCGTATAACGGGTATCTTCAGGGAGGGAACGGGAACAACACGCCTTACTCCAGCAAAATGGCAGAAAATATGGATCAGGAAGCGGGCCATATCGGCACGACCTTTGTCCTGTGGGGAACTCGATTCAATCTTTGGGGCTCGGTCGGAAACCATCAGCAGATATGGATGACGCCAGGGCCTTATGGTTATACGGAAAACTACGATATCCCCTATTGGGGAGGAACGATCGAAGAAATCTCTCCACTGACTGATGGAGGTCTGGTCCTGTTTTCAGAGTTGGGGTTTAGAGAGGCGTTCTCCCCCTCCGTGAACGTGGGTGCCTACAACGACCCCACACTGAGTCTGGGGGGAGCAAGCAATGTCCATGGATTGCTTGGACTCAGGTACTACTTTATTCCCAGACTGGCGCTCTATACCGACTTCCGGTTCAGCGCATGGAACTTCTCCCAGAGTGGTGTTTACCATATTCCCAATTCCACGACCTATATACAGGAACCAAACTCACAAACATTCTGGTGGGGACCGGATATCGGCATCACCTTCGATTACTGAAGCTCTGCTGTCCCAGACTTTCCTGTTTACTCGAGAAGACTCATTCCACTGATCACGGCGACCACCAGTGAAATGGTTGTTACCCCCGCCAGAACAAGACTTGTCCATACCATCATATGAAGATCATCGAACCTTGGTAATCTCATTTTTTTCATCATGACCGCTCCCCCTTAACGATTGACCTCAGAAACAATGGCCATAGGTTAGCGGGGCGTCCTATCGAAAGCCATGACCTCCATCACAGGGATCATGAGAGCCAGATCAACCCCTTCGCGCCGGCCATCCTCTCAGATAGGAGTCCGGTGGGGAAATGGAACCGTTCAACTTTAACGAGGCTTCAAGCGGCCAGTTTGAATTCCGAAGCATCGCTCTCCCGATGAAAACCACATCTCCCTTCCCTGAAACAACAATCGATTCGGCCTCTTCGGGGTCGCTAACAAGACCAACCGCTCCTGTGGAAATATTCGCCTCTTTGCGAATTCTCTCTGAAAGCGGGACCTGGAAGAGAGGTCCGACCGGAATAACCGCATGGGGAACGATCCCTCCGCTTGACACATCAACGAGATCAACGCCCAACAACTTGAGCTTTTTAGAAAGCGTGACAGAGTCTTCTACCGACCACCCTCCCTGGACCCAGTCCGTTGCCGAGATCCTGACAAAAAGTGGTAACTCTGATGGCCAAACACCCCGAACCCTTCGGACAATCTCAAGAGGATAACGCATCCTCCCTTCGATGTTTCCTCCCCATTGATCGGTTCGCATATTCGATAAAGGAGAGAGAAACTCGTGAAGAAGATATCCATGGGCAAGATGAAGCTCAAGAACATCAAACCCTGCTTCCTTCGCCCGAATGGCGGACTGGACAAAAGCCTCCGCGACCCTTTCCATCTCGGAAGAGTTCATCTCCCCCGGAACTTGATGGGTTTCGGAAAAAGGGATCGGAGAAGGAGCGATAATGGGCCAACCACCTTCAGAGCCCTGAAGAGGACTGCCTCCATCTTCCCATGGTCGGTGACAAGACGCTTTTCTTCCTCCATGTGCGAGCTGGATTCCAATTTTGGCCCCCAGTGAATGGACAAGATCGACAAGGGGGACAAGCGCCTTCCCCTGACTATCTTCCCATATCCCCATATCCCCCATGGAAAGTCGTCCTTCTGGACTAACGGAAGAAGCTTCGAGCATGACAAGAGCCGCACCGCCCTGTGCTCGTGCACCGAGATGAACAAAGTGCCAGGGAGTCACATATCCTTCCTTGGCCTGATATTGGCACATCGGAGAGAGGAAAATACGATGAGGAAATGTGATGGAGGCCAAAGAAACTGGATGAAAAAGCTCAGACATCGGATTCACCTCGGATCAGATTCAACAAACAACACAGTCATCAAGGGAAGGATGTGGCCAATCAGCCAATCCATCCTTCCCGCCTTAAAGCCCTAACACAGCATATTCCAACGCTCAGAGTTTCGAATGGGTCCCGTCACAGAAAGGGGCGTTCCCCGACTTTTTGCAGGTACACCAGGCAACTTTTCTGTCTGACGCAATTGTGACTTCCATCGGAGTTTTCCCTGTATGAAGACGGCTATGGCTTCCGTCACAAAAAAGTTCGCTACCGGTTTTACCGCATGCACACCAATAATAGGTTCCAGCAGCCTCATCCCTGACAATGGGGGATTTTCCTGACATCAATGCCTCCTTACAAACATGTTATAGACAACGAACAATTGGTACTTGCCGGACATTCCGGCAAGTCTTGACGGGGATTTTCCCCTATCAATCCAGTTTTTCCGCGATGATTCCATCAACAGATGCCTTGCCTCCCCCGCTAAAAAGAAGGGAGATGGACATCGCAATGACGAGAAGATGATACTCGTACCCCTCTCCAGCCTTCGTTCCATACCAGTTCATGAAGAAACCGTTCTGGATGTGAACAAGAAAGATTGCACCAAGCATGATCATGACAAAGGAAACCGCTACAAATCGGGTCAAGAACCCCAGCAGCAAAGCAACGCTTCCAAGTGACTCCCCAATGATGACGAGAAAAGCCAATGGGGCCGGGATATGCATTTTATGTGTAAAAAAACCCATCGTCCCGGAAAACCCAAAACCGCCAAACCATCCGAGAAGTTTTCCGAACCCGTGGGGAAGGATCACCCCGGCCAATCCCAACCGAAGGACCATCGCTGACCATGTTGGTCTTGTATCAAAAAAGGATTTCATCTTTTTCTCCCTGATTATCATTCACGTGTCTGTTCCTTACCCCCGCCATTGCTCCCTTTCTTCGAAAACTCATCCCGGATCTTCAAAAGGAGTGTCCGGAGGAGCTCCATCTCTTCCTCCTTCAATGCCCGTTCGAAAAAAGGATCCAGATAATGGATCTGGGCATCAAAGGTTCTCCTGAAAATCTCGTCACCTTTCTCTGAGAGCCGGATGATCCGGCTTCTCCTGTCTGTCGGGGAAACCTCCTCGCTAATCAGACCTTTTGAAAGGAGACGATCAAGCAGACCTGTCAGTGTTCCTTTTGTCACAAGCGTCTTCCTTGAAAGCTCACGACAGGACATTCCATCGGTATCGCCAAGCGTCGCGATCACATCGAACTGGCCGGGAGTCAACCCCATCAAACGGATATTGCGGTCGGATTCCCTCACAAAACCGAGATACGCCTCAACCAGTGGCCGGATGATCCGAAGAGATGAGGCTCGTCCGGACGATCCGGAAGCTTGCTCACCCTTGTTTTTCATCAATGCACCTCCCCCCTTCCTATTTCAAATTAGTACTAGTTAGTACTAATTGTCAAGAGGGTCGCCCCAAACTCCTGAGCGAAAACATGCTAAAGGACATCTGGTCCCCTTGATTTCTTTTTCTGGACGACTAGAATGTTCGATGTATCCTTTTTCATCTAGGATGATGGCCTCCGTTTTGGAGGGATGAACCGTTATGGATGACGCTTTTGCGTCTGCAAGAAAGGGCTAGGTGGGCTGAGATGGGTAATCAATGGATGGTTTCTATCCTGATTGGCGCTGTCGTGGTGGTAAGTCTGATCGTCGCCAACAAGATCAAGGAACACTGAACACTTCGTCCTCATGTCGGATTGTCTTACTACTGGCAAGTTGTCCTATTGTTATCATGCTGATCCGTGATGAGATTCACCATTCCGGCCCCGGATTTTTCCGGGGCTTTTTCTTTTTCCCAACCCCCTTGTAACCCTTCATTCAGAAATATGGAGTCTTCTTGTCCCCCAAAGGCCTCTTGATCACATTCGAAGGAATTGACGGGTCCGGAAAAACGACTCAGGCTTCCCGCCTTGCAGCGGCAATTGGCCCGGGTCGAGCCATCCTGACCAAGGAACCGGGTGGAACCCCTGTCGGGAAAACACTCAGATCCATGCTCCTCGATCCCGATCTGAAGATCGATCCAAAGGCTGAACTGCTCCTTTTTCTGGCCGATCGGGCCCAACATGTCCAGACACTCATCCGCCCCCATCTCGAAGATGGCTCCATCGTCATCGTGGACCGTTTTATAGACGCAACAGTCGCCTATCAGGGCTTTGGCCTCGGCCACCCGCTCGAGCTGATCGCCTCCATTCACCAAAGGATTCTGGAAGGGTTGCTCCCCGACCGGACATTTCTTTTCGACATCGATCCCCAAAACGCCAGGGATCGGATATCCCGGAGGGGAGACCCCAAAACCTCGGTCGAGAACCGGTCAGAGGAATTTTTTCAGCGCGTCCGGAACGGCTATCTCCAGACGGCCGAAGACCACCCCGGACGTTTCAGGGTGATTGATGCCCTTCTGCCCCAGGACGAAATTGCCGGAATCATCCTTGCAGACCTTCAATCTCTCGAAGCCGGCATGGGACAGGAGCGGAGCCTGAAAGGAAAAATGTCTTGATCATCGGCCATGAAAAGATCCGGAGCCGGCTGGACGGCCTCATCGAACGGCCCGAGATCGCGGCGACATTCCTGTTCTCTGGTCCCGAAGGGGTTGGAAAGATGCTTTTGGCCCGGGAGTGGGCCAAAAAGATCCTGTGTCTCGGTGGGAATTGTAACCAAAAACCATGCGAGTCCTGCCGCATTTTTCATGCGGAAACGCAAAATCATCCTGACCTGATCATCCTTTCCACATCCTCAGAGGGACAATCCGGCTCCAGAAGATCCTTGAAAGAGGAGGAAGAATCCTCGACCATCAAGATCGACAAAGCCCGAGCCTTTATGGTCGAACTCTCGAACGCACCGCTTGTTTCCAACCGGCGTGTAGCAATTGTCGATTCGGCTCATCTATTGACGACCCAGGCAGCGAACAGTCTCCTGAAAACACTGGAGGAGCCTCCTCCTGCGACAATGATCGTCCTGGTCACACATCTTCCGGACCATCTTCCCCAAACCATACGCTCCCGCTGCCTGAATGTTTCCTTTGCCCCGCTTTCCCTCCCAGAGTTCAAGGCCGTTCTCGAACAGATCGGCCTGAAGACCGAAATGGCGCCGGAGGACCTGTACCACCTGGCATCGGGTGCGCCCGGACAGGCTGAATCCCAGTGCCTTCCATCAAGGACCCGTTCACTTGAAGCTTCAAAGCGGCTTTTTTCCGCGATCAAAAAGCCGGCAACCTCTCTTTTTTCCGAACTTTCGGTCATGCTTGAGGATCCGGATGAGGACTTCTTCCTGAACAGTCTCGAACGATACCTTCTGGATTTATACCGCCAAGAAGGAAAAGATCCTGAAAATCGGCCTTTCACAATCGACCCTATCAAGAGAGAGATGCTTCATGATAAGCTTCTTGAGATAAGGACCATGTCTGCTTACAATATCCATCGGGCAATGAATGCCGAGGAGGTACTTCTTGAGTTTCGAGAAATCTTCGGAGCCTGAAATCCAGAATCCTGAGAAGGATCCCAAAAAATATTGGGTCATGACTTCAAAGATCAAGAATCTTGGTCCCGGGATCACACTCTGGGCGGAGTTTGAGCCAGGAAACCCCTACAAGCTGAACGATATTGTCATCGGAGAGTTCTCAATGGGGATCACTCCCATGACAATCGTCGAAAGTCCCCGCATCCTGAGCGAAGATCTTTCTCTTCAACTTCCCGCTTATAAAGTCCTCAGGAAGGCAACATTTGAAGACCACTCCAGGATTGTCACCTTGCGCGCAAGGGAGACCAATCTGCTTCTTTTCGTCCGGGAACGCTCGAATGCCCGGAATCTTGGGATGAAAGTCGTCGATGTCACCGGCAATCTTTCCGCAACAGAGTTCATCATCTATTACACCGCGGAAGGCCGGGTGGACTTTCGGGAGCTGGTCAAGGATATCCATGGACGCTTCCGGGGCCGCCATGAGCTTCGGCAGATCAGTCCGAGGGAACACGCCGGCCTTTTGGGCGGAGTCGGTCCCTGTGGGCAAGGCCTGTGCTGCAGCAGCTTCATTTCCGAGTTCAAATCCGTCACGACGAGACAGGCCAAGGAGATCGATCCGGACCTTTCTCCCATGAAAACAACCGGGATGTGCGGGCGGCTGAAATGCTGTCTCTCCTTTGATCCGAATGACAAGCTTTCCGGTGACTGGGTCACCGTCGACAATGACCCCATGGGCCGGAAAAATCCGAAAGAAAAAGTCTTTCCTCTTTCGGCGACCCGCCGGAGCGCATGACACCATCCCTTTTGCTTTTTCCCCCTGACCCGGGAACCATCACCCCAATCATTGAACCATTCACTCCATTTCCGAGGACCCCATGGAACAAATGAACAAGAATACCCACTCCCGACAGGGATTCATGATTACGACCCCGATCTATTACGTCAATGATATTCCCCATATTGGCCATGCCTATACGACGATTGCCTGCGACAGCGTTGCCAGGACAAAACGCATGGAAGGGAAAGAGGTCTTTTTCCTGACCGGGAGTGATGAACATGGTCAGAAAGTCTGGCAGTCCGCCACTCGCGTCAATCTTTCCCCTCAAAACTATGTCGACCGGATTGTGGGAAGATTTCAGGACCTCTGGAAAACACTGACCATCTCAAACGATGATTTTATCCGGACGACCGAACCCAGACACCAGAAAGGCGTTTCCGAAGCCCTCAGGGTTCTCTGGGAAAAAGGGGAGATTTACGAAGGCCCCTACGAAGGATGGTATTGCACCCCCGACGAACGCTTCTGGACAGACAAGGATGTCGTCGACGGCCTCTGCCCCGAATGCAGGCGGCCTGTCGACAGGGTTTCCGAAATGAACTATTTTTTCCGGATGGGCTCCCGTCAATCCTGGCTTCTGGACTGGTACAAGTCCCATCCTGAAGCAATCCGGCCCGAAGGCCGCTACAATGAAATCATGGGCTTTCTGGAAAAGCCCCTCGGTGACCTCTGCATTTCAAGACCCGTCTCACGCATGCCCTGGGGCATTCCTCTTCCCTTCGCCCCGGACTATGTGACCTATGTCTGGTTCGATGCCCTGATGAATTACATCACTGTTTTGCAATCGGATCCATTTTCTGAAAACAGGATCGAAAAGTTCTGGCCTGCGACCCATGTCGTGGGAAAAGATATCCTGACCACCCATGCGGTCTATTGGCCTGCCATCCTCAATGCCCTGGGTCTTGACCCTGCAAAACTTCTCTTTGCCCACGGCTGGTGGACCGTCAATGGAGAAAAAATGTCCAAAAGCCGCGGGAATGCCATCGATCCTGTCGCCTATGCCCAAAAATTTGGCTCGGAATCCCTCCGCTACTTTCTCCTCCGGGAAGGACAATTCGGACAGGATGCCGATTTCTCCGACACAGCCCTTATCGGTCGCATCAATGCCGATCTCGCCAATGATCTGGGCAATCTTTTATCGAGAGTCATTGCGATGGTCCAGAAATTCTCACCCGATGGTCTTGTCCGTCCGAACCTTGAAAGCCACCCGGACCTTCTCCTTGCAGCGGGCAAGCTTTCCCAGATTCCGACGCTGACCGGAGCCTTCGAATTCAACAAGGCATTGATTCAGCTCTGGAATTTCATAGGAGAGCTGAATCGCCATGTCGACAGCAAAGCTCCATGGGTCATCGCAAAGGATCCGACCAGAAAAGAGGAGCTCGACCTGACCCTTCACGATCTTCTTGAAGGACTCAGGCTCACGGCTGTCTATCTCACCCCTTTCATGCCGTTAACGGCCTCCACTCTTTTCGGAGCGATCGGGGCATCCGACAGCATCTCGGCTCTGACCTATGAAAAAGAAGGACAATGGGGAGGGCTCCCTCACACGGTACACGTCCGGACGATTCCGCCTCTCTTCGAAAAAAGGCTGCCGGACGGTTCCCTTCTCCCGAAAGAAGACTCTTCTGCGCCAAAACGGGAAAAAAGACCTCCGTCCGCAGGGGCTTCCGCTGACAAGGAACCAACTCCACCATCTTCCCAACCATCCGAGTCTGCTATTATGGAAGCCATTTCCCTGGATGAGTTCAAAAAAGTCCAGATCCTCCCGGCCCTCGTCCTGGCGGCGGAACCGGTTCCAAAATCCACGAAACTGTTAAAACTCAGGGTGACCATCGGACAAGAAGAAAGAACGATCGTTGCCGGAATCGCCGGCTCCTACACTCCGGAATCGTTGGTTGGAAAAACCGTGGCGATTCTTGCCAATCTCAAGCCGGCAAAGCTCATGGGAGTCGAATCCCAAGGAATGATTCTCGCCGCACAGTCCGGTGATGGGGTCTCCGTTTTGACCTTCGACAGGGAGGTTTCTCCGGGAGCGCAGATCCGATGACAAATGCGACCGCTTTTTCCTTTATCGACAGCCATGCGCACCTGAACCTGCTACCCGAAGGGTACGAATCTGACAAGACCCTCTTAAGGGCCATGGATCTAGGTCTTGAGGCACTTGTCAATGTCGGAACCGATATCGAGAGGTCAAGGGAATCGATCGAGCTCGCACGGAAGTTCGGGAATGTCTTCGCAACCGTTGGACTCCACCCGGGAGAAGCACATCATTGGTCGGATGAGCTGGAAACGGAGCTGGATCGTCTGGCCTCATCCGAAAAAGTCGTGGCGATTGGGGAAACAGGGCTGGACTTCGCCTGGCCGGAACCCTCAAGGGAGATCCAATTAGAGGCCCTTTCCGGGCAGATCAGGATTGCCGTCAAACATGACCTGCCGCTTGTGATTCACGCAAGGGATGCGTTCACGGATCTTTTCCGGATATTAAAGAACTCCCCGCTTCCTTCCCGGCCCGGAGTCTTTCACTGTTTCACCGGTGACCTTGACGCTGCAAAGAAGGCACTGGATCTGGGGTTTTACCTATCCTTTTCCGGCATCATCACTTTTAAAAACGCCGGAGAGCTGAGAGATGTAATCGCTAGCGTTCCCATCGATCGCATTCTGGTCGAAACCGATTGCCCCTATCTGGCCCCGGTTCCTCACAGGGGAAAGACCAATGAACCGGCCTTTATCCCCGATACGCTTTCCGTTCTGGTTGAAAAAACCGCTCTTCCCGGAGACCTTGTCTCCCGAACGATCCTCAAAAATACGAAAGACCTCTTCAAAATCCCCTGAACGGCTCAAGAGACCCGGGAGCGGATCTTTTTTCTTTGACGGATCTTTTCGGTACAATGAAGAGAGCAGGGTCGCCCCGGGGACGACCGACTATCTGGCGGGTGATATCTGGAGAAGGATCAATGCGGGAAATCCTGGTGGATGGGTACAACCTCATCGGAGCACAGGGACGCTTCAGAAAAGATCGGGAGATTCTTCTGGGCGAACGGGACCGGCTGAAGAAGTCCCTCTCCGTCTATGCCTCCTCATTGCCTGAGCCAGCAAGGATCACCGTTGTGTTTGACGGCTTTCCGACCGAGCGCGAGGGCAGTTACGGAACAGCGGGATCGGTTGTCGTCCTGTTTTCAGAAGAAGAAGGCACAGCCGACGCTGTCATCATACGACTGGCCCTCAGACATCGGGAGCAGGCCATAGTCATCTCGTCCGACCGGGAGGTCATTGACCGTTCGCGCATGGCGGGGGCCAGGGTCGTGGGCTGCAGGGAGTTTCTGGATCGAATGGCAGGGCGAATAAAGCCCCGGACACCTCCCGGGCAGATGATTCACCACGAAGACTCCGACCGGGACGATTATCCACAGCGGCCTTCCAAAAAAGGCAATCCACGAAAACCTTCAAAGAAAGAGCGGCAAAACAGAAGAACCCTGTCAGGGCTCTGATCGTTTTCCCTCTTCGGGATCCTGATGAAACCGATCCGGCTGAAAGAGCTCCTCCTGACCCATCGCCATCCTGACCATGTCCTTCAGGAAAGCACCTCCGACCACCATCGCCTGAAGCCATCCCTTGGACGATGGGACCTTGTCCTTCTGGGGATCGGTGGAGTCATCGGTGTGGGAGTTTTTGTCCTGACGGGGATTGCTGCGGCCACCAATGCAGGGCCATCGGTGGCCATCTCCTTCCTGCTGGGGGCGGTGATCGCCACCATGGCGGCTTTTATCTATGCCGAATTTGCCTCATCTGTTCCGGTCACAGGATCGGCCTACCTATATGTATCACTCGCCTTTGGAGAGATTCCGGCCTTTGTGACAGGATGGACACTGATCCTGACTTACGGAGTCGGCGCCATGGCGGTGGCCATCGGATGGGCAAGCTACGTGGACTCCTTCCTTCGAGGACTCTCCATCCCCTGGCTTCCCGTCTCCCTGACCCGGAATCCCTTCGACGGAGGGTATCTGAACCTTCCCGCAGGGATGATCCTCCTGTTCATTCTTGCCATCCTGATGCTGGGAACCAGAAATTCCGCCTCTTTTAACAATCTGATGGTCTTTGTGAAACTCGGGATTATAGGACTCTTTCTGGTTCTGGGAATGGGCCATATCCATCCGGCGAACTGGCATCCGTTTTTTCTGCATGGAGCCTCAGGAGTCATCGCGGGAACAATGACCATTTTCTTCGCCTATGTCGGCTTCGATGCGATCACTACCGCCGCAGAGGAAGCCAAAACCCCCAAAAAAGATATCCCCTTCGGGATTATCTTCGCTTTGGTGGCCTCTTCGATCCTCTATATTCTTGTCAGTATCGTCCTGACCGGAATGGAGCCCTCGTCGAGACTCAACAATGCCGCTCCCGTCGCCAATGCGCTTCTTGAAAACGGGATCCGCTTCGGAGAGACGCTGATTTCCGGAGGGGCGCTTGTGGGACTCACAAGCGTTCTGCTGGTTCTTCTTTTTGCCCAGAGCCGGATTCTTGTCATTATGGCCCGCGACGGTTTGATGCCCCCTTGGATGGCGTGTGTCCATCCAACAAGAAGAACCCCTGTCAGGACACTTTCGATCATGATGATCCTTGTCGTGATCCCCGCCATGATCTTCCCCATCCACGCCATTGCGAAACTTACCTCCTCGGGGACGATCCTCTCCTTTATTTTTGTTTCCCTGGCGCTCATCCGCTTTCGAAAGATCCATCCGGACCGGGAGGTCCCCTTCCGATGCCCCTTCTTCCCCTGGCTTCCCATCGGCTCCATTGCCATGGACCTGGTCCTTTTGGCCTCCGGATCGGGAAAAACGCTCTTTCTGCTGCTGGGATGGCTCGCTCTGGGGCTTGGTTTTCATGGAGCGAGGCGGCTCATGGGCTCCCCGGGAATGGTCCATTCAAACCCTGAACTGATGGAGGGAAGACTTGAAGAAGGATCTCCGATAGAGTAGGATGACCGGAATATGATCGCTTCCAAAACAACATCCGGAAACAATATCTCCCCAGAACGGCCTGCAGGAAGGTGGACGCCGGTGGTGTCCATTTTCCCGAAAATAAAGCTGTTCCTCTCTTTCGCCCTTCTGATCCTTCTGTCAGCTTGCGGTGGAGGTCCCGATGTCTCACAGGCGACCGGCCACGGAATCCTCCTCGGCACAACACAGGGGCTCTTCAACATCTCTTTTTCCAGTAACGGATCTAGCACCCTGACCTCGACCACCCCGATCATTTCCGGAGAGATCTACGCCATGGTCGCTGTTGAAAACGCCTCCTTCCCGATCAACGGGGAGATGCTTGTGACCACCAACGGCTCGACCCTCTCCGCCTATGCCATGACAGGAGGGATTCCCTCCTCCACGGGACAGACGATAACCCCTTCTTCCGCTTGCTCCGTCTCTTCCATCAGATCCCTTTCGGTCACCCCTGACGGGAAATACCTGTTGGCCACAAGTAGGGCAAACGGAATGCTTTACATCATCGATCTGGCTTCCGGATACACATGCACACCGACAACGATTACTTCTCCCTACCCCACATCCGTCGCCGTCGAATGTCTCCAGCTCGGAAATCCGTGCCAGATCTTCCTGACCCTGTCAACATCCTCCTCTTCCGTTGTGCCCACGACACCCGAGGTTCTTTCCTGGACAGAAGGAAGTCCACCTTCAACACCTCCGACAACACTCTCCGCCCTGACACCACCGGCCTCTTCCGCGATCTTCGATAACGAAACATCCTATTTCTACACGCTCGTGACGGCATCGAACAACAGCAGCGTCTACAACGTCTCCGGAGTCACCCCCTTGACGTCAACTTCACAATACGCGTCGAATGTTTCCTACGGAAATGTCCCGTTTTCCAATCCCTGCCTCGATCCTCTCGGACAGACGCTCTATACCCCCACATCAAACGGATCGGTCTATTCCGCCTCGGTATCGACATCCGGATCGATCGGATCGCCCCAACAGATCTGGTCTCTTTCCTCAAACCCCAGCGGTGCCCAGATCTCTCCGATTACATCCTGCGTGGCCTATTAAGATCTTCACCTGACTTTCCATGCATTGATCTCTTCCCCGTCACTCCAAAATCGACTCATCGAACATCGCCTTCAACAACGTGATTTCCGTCACATCCATTCCACATTGATTGACCCCACAAGAAACTTTCAAGACAATGATATGCCCTGTCGAAATTTCTCTGACAGGTGAGCAACGCATTGCAAAATAAAAACATTTTTTAAAGGAAACCCCATGGACAATTCCAGAGATTTTTCCGCTTTTTTTGTCAACACCGTCAAAACATCGATTCCATTTTTCCTGATCCTTGCCTCACTCGCATCCTGCAGCGAAGGAGGGGGTGGCTCCGGCGCCTCGGTTTCCGCGACCAGTCTGAACGGAGCCGTGATCGATGCTCCCGTTACCGGTGCGACGATCACCATAACCCAAAATGCCCCGATGGGACAGGCCGGCGCTGTGACCCTGGGAACGACAACCGCGGACCAATACGGAAAATACAGCCTGTCGGGGATTCCCATCCCCGAAACCAGCGCCCCCATTTACGCAAGCTCGCAAGGAGGAGCCGTCTATGGACAGGAAAATCCCGACATCCTGCTGACCGCCTATCTTGGTCAGGGGCAAGCTCTCGCCGCCGCAGGGTCGGATCTCGGAGAGGGCAATGATCCGGATCTCGCGGTGAGCCAGGTCACCACCGCCGCCGTGGCGCTGGCCTCAAACGGAGGACAGAACTATCAGATCAGCGGATATCAGGCGACACTGACCGCGGACCAGACGCAGCTTATCGAACTTGCAAGCGAAATCATGTGCCAGGTCGATGGAGGAACAGCTCTTCCGTCTGGAGAGAATACCTTAAGCTTCGTCAACAGCCTCGTCGCCCAGAATCCACCTTCAAACACTACCGATTACCTACAGGTATCCGGTGCCATCACCTGTACCTCCCTCACCAGCTATATGAACATGCTCACAGCATCAGGAGACTGGGACGCCGAGCTGACCGGAGGGGACACCCCTGTTTCGTCCCTGAATATTCCTGCGGGAACCTATTCTCTCCAGGGGCTGATCGAAGGAACCGGTCTTTCCGACTCCAGTCAAACACCAACACCACAAACACCTTCGATCACAGCCTTCACCATCTCTCTGGCCGTGGCCGCCGACGGAACCGTTTCCAACCCGCCGAACTCAACAAACTCCCTTTCCATTTCAAGCGGATCGGCTCTGAGCGGACAGGTTCTCACACTCATCCTGACGGAGGGCGCCACAACATACACACTGAAGGGAACCCTCAAGCTTCTCCCCGCCACATGGCACACCGCGCCCACACAGGCTTTTGAGTTTCAGGGAGGAGGGTCCGACAACAATGGATCGAACGATACGCTTTCAAACATCAACGCCGTTCTCTATAGCGGAACGGACTCCCCACAATGGAGCTCTTTCGCCCCGATCGACGGGCAGGAAAATATCACCTGCCAAAATGGCGGATTCAAGCTCCGTGTCACCATTCCTTCATCGCAGTCCGTTCCTGTCTTTCCCGTCTGCCTGACCGCAAACAGCAGCACTCTCAGCCTGACCAATATTTCCAATAGCCAGGGTGAGGGGGAAAATCATGATGAATACAACCACAGCAATACCCCATCGGCGATCGCTGCAACCCTCAACCCACAGACAAATGACCCGTTCATCACGTCAGGGGCCATCACCATCGGAAGATCCTCAACCAACACCATGTTTTATGTTCTGGGCGCCGATGAGGCCTTTGTGACAACCTACGCACAAACTCCTTCAAGCTGTACCCTGACATCATCCTGTGTTTCCGGCGATACCGCAGGATCGATCTATTTCTCGGGGAATATCATCCCTCTGCCCCAAAACGATCACTGACCGACTTTCCTCTCTCGAAAGGGTGCCAACTGGCACCCTTTCTCCCCCCCGATTCCTGTCTTCCGGACTCTCTCTACTCATTTTGGATCCCTTATTCTCTTCCCTCTCCTGAAACGATACCGATAAGCATTCTCATTCAGTTTAAAAAATCCGGGGCTTCCTTTTCGCAACACATTCATAAAAAAGGATTTTATTTTTCACTGTTTGGATAGTCTCCATTTTATTGATCCAATCGGATCCTTTCGTCGTGCAGATTTTTATTTTTCACATATTCAAAAACAGCTTAAAAACTAGCACAACAATTGCTCATAGATGCGTCCGTCCCGGAACGGATGCAAATGGCCATCGGTCATCTGGCTTTTGCAGAACAAATGCACTCAAGAATCCTGGGCGATTTCTGTCCAGAACATAAAGGAGACAGCCTCTTGGAGGATCGATCCACCCTCGCACATTATCGCCGGAAGCGATTCGCCATCATCTTTTGGGGAATGATGCTGTTTTGTCTATGTCTTTTGGACGCTCATCCCGCTTTGGCCGCTGACAGCATCATGATTGTTCCCGAGTCCGGATGGGAAAACGAAACACTCGGTTTTGGAGCAGATCTTCGCTTCTTTGCGGTCCCCAACTTCGGACTGGAAATCGAGGGATTCTGGGACCCCAACAACTGCGGCAACTGCAGCCTTTCAGAGACCACACTGACAGGAAGTCTTTTCTACTGGATCAACCCCTTGTCGAAACTGAGCCTTTATACCCTCATGGGCGGGGGAATCGGTGCCTTCTCTCTCTCCTCTCCCATCTCCGCCCATGCCGACCTGCCGGTCTTCGATATCGGACTTGGCGCGGTTATCTGGCTCAACCACCACTTCGGTCTCGACATCGACAACCGATGGATCTTTGTCAAAGGAGGAGGACTGGCCGGAAACAGCTCTTCCGCCTTAAACGCTTACCGATTATCCCTGGGGCTCGCATATGCATTCTGATCAGACTCGTTTCAAGAACACACCAGGACGTTTTTCCTTCCGCTTGCATCTTTTCCCGATGGTCATTTTGTCTGCCTCCCTTCTGATGGCCTCCTGCAAGGCTTCGAACCTTGACCTCTCGAGCAATGGACAGGCGGGAGCGCTGACATCGGCCCCCACCCAGACGGCAACCGTAAGCGGAACGGCCGTGGACGGATTCATTGACCAGGGAGAGGTGGTTCTTTCCACTTTTCCACCGGGAGCGGCCGTTCTGGGATCGGCGACCACCGATACATCCGGCAGATTCAGCATCCAGACGACGCCCATCGATTCTGCCGCACTCTACCAGCTGACCCTCACCGGCGGGAGCAGCATCGATTTTGCCTCCGGATACTCCATCTCACTGTCATCTCTCGACTCCCTTTCAACGATCGTCACAGGAAAAACTCTTCTCTCCTCGCCGGTCACGATCACGATCATGACCACCCTGATGGCTAACCAGGCGCAGGGAATGATCAACAGGGGAGCGGCTCCTCTGGCCTCCTTCCAGAATGCCCTGGGGCTCTGGAGCGGACTGTTGGGATTTGATCCGACCACCACACCGGTCACAGATCCGACAGCTGGACCCGAGTCGATGGGATATCCCGCCATCTATGGACTGATCCTCGCCGGATTTTCCCAGATGGCCATGGCCATCGGAGTCAACGATCACCTTTCTCCAGGAACATCAAACACCCTTGGTCTCCTGTCTGTCCTGAATTCGGACATTTCCGATGGCGTTCTCGACGGACTGAAGCCGGGAGATCCCAATCCCCTGACCTACTATACCTACACGCTGACAGCCGATACCCTCCGAAAAGACATCGCCGATTCAACCCTGGAGTTTTTGTGGGGAGACCGGAACCAATCCGGACTGGCCCCCATTGATGTTAGCGGATCGGTGAATGCCCTTGCCCTTGACTCCTCGAGCCTGTTTCCGGGGAACCCCCTTCCCACCCTTCCCGATCCGGGGTCTCCCCTGATCACCGTCTCCTCTCCCGTCAACAACGCCTACTACAACAATACCCTGCCCCTTGTCGCCACAGCTTCCGATGCCCTGGGAATCGGACTTTTTAGCGTCACATCGACGACACTCCCCCTTCCGGTGAACCCTCCCGGATCGACCTCGATCCAGACAGGCGTCGACATTCTCGGAATCCCGGACGGCCCATTGACCACCGTTTTCTCCGCCGAAAATCTTGCGGGAACCGTCTCCACCCAGACCATCTCCCTCTCGATCGACAATACCGCCCCGACGCTTCAGAACCTCTCCCCGATCTCGGCGACCAGCTACGACATCTGCGGCAGTACAAACTATTCGGTCCAGGTCACCGGACAGATGGTCGACACCGGATCGGGGCCAAGCAGAATACAAGTGCAGGAGACCGCGCCGGTCTCCCAGGCGATATCGGCCTACTCGACGGTTGTGAACCGGACGACCTCCAATGTCTCCTTTTATGTGTTCGCACCGGTCAACAGCCCCTGCAAGGCGGTGACATTCACCTACAACATCACGGTCTACGACGCCCTGAACAATCAAAGGACCATTCCCTACAGCATGATCATCGCCAATTGAGTCAAGACTTGCTCAAAATTCGTTTTTTCCTTGAATTTCCGGGTTGCAAACGCTAGGATCATTGGGAAACTCCCAAAAGACGCTGATCACAAGCGCATCCTTTGGGCCAACGATCCGGACAGGTATCGCATCACATGATTGGGCACACGGCTTAAGCGGATGGTCCCCCGCATAACAACCGTCCTCCCAGACAAAGATGAAGGGGTCTTCATGGCGTTGTTCCAGATCTATCACAATACCCGAACCACCGTCGCAAGATTCCAGGAATCGGTCCTGAGACGAGTCGTCGGCATCGGTGCCCTGTACTCAACCGGTTATGGCGATGTGGGATCCTCCATCTACTATGCCCTCGGAATCACAACCGTCTATGCCCAGGGAGCCTCCTTTCTTGCCATTCTGGTTGCAGGTCTCTTTTTTGTCGCTACGGTTTTAAGTTACGCGGAGCTTTCAAGCGCCATTCCGGAAGCGGGAGGATCCTCTCTCTTCGCGCAAAGGGCCTTTGGTGACGGATGGGCTTTTTTCGCCGGATGGGCGCTCCTTCTGGACTACATACTGACCCTTGCGATCAGTGCGTTTTCCGTTGGTCCCTATCTGTCCTACTTCTTTCCGATCTTCAAGGACAACCCGCAGGTCAATGTCACCTTCACCGCCCTGTTGATCGCGATGCTTGTCGCCATCAATATCTTCGGACTGAAGGAGTCCTCCTGGTTTTCCCTCATGCTGACGGGATTCGACATCCTGACCCAGTTATCCCTGATGGGACTCGGCGTCTTCTTTCTCTTCAACTTCAACAAGATCTGGAACCAGTTCACCATGGGGCAAACCCCCACCTGGCCGCATTTTCTTTATGGAATCTCCATCGCCATGGTCGCCTATACCGGGATCGAGGCCATCAGCCAGATGGCCGCCGAAGCCAGGGATCCGGGAAAATCTGTCCCCAGGGCAATGTTCATGACGATGTTCACCACCGTCTTTTTCTATGCCGGCATCTCCATGGTCGCCCTTTCCGCCATGTCCCCCAAGATCCTGTCCACAACCTATGTCAACGATCCTATTGCCGGCATCGCCCACTTCATTCCTCACGTCAATAGCATCCTGGGACCCTGGGTTGCGCTTCTTGGAGCGACGATCCTGACCGTCGCAGCGAATGCCGGTCTGATCGGGGTGTCCCGGCTCGCCTACTCCATGTCCAACAATTTCCTGATCCACCCGATCTTCCACCGCACGACCGACCGATGGAAAACCCCGGCCTTTTCCCTCGTCACATTCGGTGTCGTCGCCGCCATGATCGTGGCCTTCTTTCCGTTTCTCGACATCCTCGCGGACCTTTACAACTATGGTGCCATGCTCTCCTTTACCATGACCCATGCCGCACTGATCATGCTGAGGAAGAAAGAGCCGGAACTCGAAAGACCTTTCAGGGTGCCGTTCTCCATCCGCTTCAGGGGATGGGAGGTCCCCCTCCCCACCCTTTTCGGTCTATTCGGCACAGGAAGCGTCTTTGTCATGGTCCTGTTGTTCCATAAATATGGCAGGGTGTTCGGAACAATCTGGATGGCGGCGGGCATTACCTACTATCTCTGGTTCCGACGGCATGAAGCCTTTCCGGTCATGGAGAGGGTCAAGATCACAAACCTCCCCGACCGACCGGAACCACAACCTCCTCACAAGGTGTTCATGGTGGCCACAAGCCCCACAAGACCTTCCCCCATCCTGAGGGATGTCTGCAAGGTTGCCCGGGCTGACAGGGCCCAGGTCGTGGTGATTACCGTGATAGAGGTTCCGTTGACCCTTCCCATGACCGCGAACATGCAACAGGAAGAAGCGGTCGCAAAACACACGCTGGACCTCTGTCAGGCCATCGGGCTCGAAGAGGATGTCATCATGGATACCGTTCTGGCAAAGGGCCGGGCGGTTGGCCCCGTTCTGAATTTCCACATCAAGAAGCTCAAGGTGGATACGCTTGTCATCAACGACACAAACTCCGCCATGGTCCGGGCGGTGGTCAACGCCGTCGACCGGTCATCGAACACCGTTTCCCTTTGGACATTCCGGTTGTTCGACGGATCCGGAAGGAGCCCGACACCGAAAGCCAGGCTCCGGGGCGAATCCCCCTTCATCGTATCCGAAACCAAATCCTCCCCTCCATCGGAGGAGGCCGCTTCTCAGTAATCCTCCTGAAGGGCACGCTGATATTCCGGGCTCGGGTTTTCCACCGGGTCCGGGGTCAGGTCGATCTCTGTTGTTGCACGCTCGAAAAACACCTTCAGGAACAGGCTGAAGGTCGATAAAAGCCGGTAACGGATAATGGGGAGTTTGTGGATGTAGACAAGATTCCACAAGAACCATCCGACCATGCCTGTCAGAGTCAGCTGCTTTGCCGAGAGCAATGCATAATTGTCTCCGATCGAAACAAACCCTCCCACATGTTCATGGGAAAACAGTTTTTCCGGACGTTTTCTCAGCCTCGCAACAATGTTGTGGGCGCACACTTTCGCTTGTCTGACAGCTGTCTGTGCCGTCGGAGGATACGGCATCCCGGAGTGGGGATTCATGGAATGGGCATTGTCCCCCACCACCCAGACATGAGGCTTTTTGGTCGACTCAAGTGTTCCGTTGACCTTGATTCGTCCAATCCCGTCCTTCTCCAGATCCAGCGCGGCAACCAGCGGATTCGTCTTGACCCCCGCAGCCCAGACAAGCGTCGTTGAAGGAATTTCATCTCCCCCCACCAGCTGCACCTTCTGATTTTGATACCCTTCAAGCCTTGTCTCGAGAAGGACATCGATCCCGATCGAACGGAGGCGTTCCAGCGCCTCCAGGGAGAGATTGGGAGGAAGCATTGGAAGGATTCTGGATGTAGCCTCGACAAGGATGACCCGGATCTCGCTCTTGTCGATCCTGCGGCCAAAGTCCCGAAGAAGCTCGCGGGTCGCATATTCATGGAGCTCTCCGGCAAGCTCGACTCCAGTCGGACCTCCCCCCACCACCACAAAGGTCAGGTAAGACTTCCGGATTTCCGGATCGTCCTCCCAGTAAGCTTTTTCGAACATCCGGATCACATGGTTATTGATCACCGCGGCATCCTTCAGGGATTTGAGGGTAAAAACACCTTCCAGACGATCCTCAAGATTCATGAAATTGGTCCGGGAACCTAAAGAAATCACCAGATCGTCATACGCCATCGTCCGATGCTGGGTCGAAACAGTCTTTTTCTCAAGATCGATCGACAAGACCTCACCGATATGAGCGTGAATCCGTGTCTTTCGAAAGATTTTCCGAATGGAATGGGCAATATAACGCGGTTCAAGTCCACCTGTGGCCGCCGCATGCAACATCGGGGTAAAGAGAAAAAAATTGTGCTTGTCGATCACGGTGATCCGGACATCCGGAAGCCCCTTCAGGTAGCGATCCAGATAAACGGCTGTATACAACCCCCCGAAACCTGAACCCAGAACAAGGATCCGGTGTGGCTGCACAGCAGGATCGGGCTCTTTTTTGACTCCGACATTTTGAAGCATCGCATCTCCAGCTCCATTCGATGTCGTTTTTTCCAAATTCTCGCTCATTTTCTTCTCCAAAAAAGTTAGTCGCATCAATCCGTTATACGGACCAATCGTTTCATCGTTTGCAGACCACCATTCCCCTCATTCGAACAATCAGGACATAACAGAACGATGACAAAAGAATTGTGGGAAGAACAAAACCTGCAAAGGAACCCACACCTGGCCATAAATGACGGGCCCCATAAAAGAAGGCGACCCCTGTCCCAAGAGCAAAAAAACCTCCTGGATTGACTCCACCCTTCCCCCCCCAGAGAGAAGAACCCTCATCCACACGGGAGAAGTCCTCCCGTGAGAGCTGACCTTTCCGGCAAAAAAAATAATCGGTCAGGACAATCGACCAAAGAGGAATGAATATACCTCCGATTGTCGTCAAAAAAGTCGTGAAGTAATCGATAAATGAGGAAAAAAGAAGCGGAAGAAGGGCTGTGAGACCCTGAAGGATGGAAACAGCGCGAAGCGCCCTTCCCGGATTGTCCGGATTCCGACCAGGGAAAAGAGAAGAGAGACCCATTCCCGCGCCATAAAGATTGGATGAACTCACACTGATCGATGACAGGAGAATCACCAGAAGAGCCACAAAACCGAGACCCATTCCTGAAAGCATCTTGCTCGGATCCGAATCGGCCATATCAAAATGTCCCTTTGCGATCGCAAGCGAGAGCATCGATATCGCACCGACCCCAACAAACCATGTCTGACCTGTCCAGAGCCCCCAGAAAGCTCCCATGGTGGCGGCTTTCCGGGATGTCGCATGGCGTGCAAAGTCCCCTACCTGAAGCCAAGTCCAGATATTGATGAAACTGATATCAATCAAGGTGGAGACAGAAAGTGCTGAGGATGGAGGGGGAAAATGGGGCCAGTGGGCCAATCCCCATTTTTCTAAAACAACCCATGATTCCCAACCCGCGAAAAAAAGGAGGCCAATCGAGGAAATCCACTTGAGGAGACGAATGGCCGGAAGGCCAAAGGCCACGACCACCCCCTGAAGAAAGGAAATGAAAAGAAGGCTCGAGACTGTGGCCCAAAATCCATGCAGACCCAAAAGGGCGAGAATGGATGTTGCCCCCATATAGGTCGTCACGGTGGTCCATCCCAGCTGGACAATCGTTTCCATGGGGCCCATGAACATCCGGGAGCCTTCAACCCCCAGTACCGGACGTGCAAGCATGACCGTCGATGCCCCGGTTTTTCTTGAGATATAGGCTAGCGCCGCCCAGGGAAGAATGATGAGGGGGGTCAGGAGAAACACGTTCCCCAGAAGGAACGGTAGCCCGGAAAGAGCCAGAAGACCACCAAAGTACCAGCTCGATGCGTTGGCCGAATCCCCAAACCAGTTCCAGAAATTGTCCATAAATCCCAAACGGCCCTCCGGAGCGGACCCGTCAGACAGCCCAGAGGAGCCTTTGGATGGCGGGAGTGTCAAGATGATCCTCCTGCCGTCAGTCTCTCTTTTGATTGCAATCTAGTAGCCACAGTGATAGTTTAAGGGAGAATCAGTGCGAAGGAAAGGACCCATGTCAGGACAAGAAGAATACAATCGCCTCTCCCATATGAGTGTCTTTCTGGTCTACGGCCTTCTGGTCGTCATGGCCGGGGGAATTCTTGTTATTTTTTTCCAATGGATCTACCAGCGATTCATTCGAAAAGAGCCTCCTCCCGTATATACCGAAAAACCTCGCCTTTTCAAAAAGGATTGATCCTTCCGGGAAGGATTCTTTTTCCATCTTGTGGATAAAACCCGGATCCAGAACTCCCGGCACAGCCATGATCAAAGAGGGAATTCTCGTTTTTCCTTTTGGCCGCTGTGAATATCCATGCCCACCTGTTTAGGAGGTTTCGTTGGCCCTGCCACCGCTCATAGCGATATTGGGACGCCCCAATGTCGGAAAGTCCACTCTGTTCAACCGACTTCTGGGAAACCGGGAAGCCATTGTCGAAGACCGTCCCGGAGTGACCCGCGACCGTCATTACGGACGAGGCACACACGGCCGATATCACTTTCGCCTTGTTGACACTGGTGGAATCGTCTTTCGCGATGACCATCCCCTTGGTGCAGCTATCCAGAAACAGGCCCTTTTCGCGCTGGAAGAAGCCGATGCCCTGATCTACACAATGGACGGCATTGAAGGCTACAACCCCATCGATCAGGATGTCATCGATTTTGTAAGAGCCAGCGGGAAACCTGCGGTTTTTGTCGTGAACAAAATCGACGGAGTCAACGCAGAAGCCAGGCTGATGGATTTTTACCAGCATGGAGTCTCCCCGCTCATCGGGATCTCTGCAGCCCATGGACGCAACATCAATGAAGTCCTGACCCCTTTCATCCCCCTCATGACGGAAGAAGCGGAAGAAACCCTCGATGTTCCCATCCGCTTCACGGAAGAAGAGGGAGAAGATGCCAGAAAATGGATCGCCAGACGGCAGCTGGCTCCTGCCAGAGTTGCAATCGTCGGGCGACCAAATGTTGGAAAATCCACACTGGTCAACCGCATCCTGGGTTCGGAGCGACTCGTCACCAGCCCTATCCCCGGAACAACCAGAGATGCAATCGACACGCTTGTCCACTGGGGAGAAAAGGATTATCACCTGATCGATACCGCAGGACTCAGAAAAAGGGGCAAGGTTGCAGAAGCATCGGAGCTTTATGCCCAGATCAGGACCGAACAGGCCATCATCAACTCCGAAATATCGATCGTACTCCTGTCTGCGGAAGACGGGCTCACGGATGGAGATCTCAGGATCATCAGGGAGGTCATCGACAAGCGCCGCGGGCTGATCCTCGCATGGAACAAGTGGGATCTCCTGAAAGGTGGGCAAACGGAAGGAAAAGCCAAGGGATTTGCGGAGATTCGGGAAAAATACCCTTTTCTCGCATTTGCACCCATGTCTTCCTGCTCCGGGCTGACAGGACTTCATATCCAAAAGCTTTTTACCCAAATTGACCTGGTCCGGAAGTGGTACTATGAGCGGATTCCCACCGCCAAACTGAATGCGATTATTGGTCCATTGATGGCGATGACACCCCCTCCAAGACTGAAAAACTACCCTGTCAGGGTTTTCTACACGACCCAGATTCAGGTGGCCCCTTCAGTCTTTGTCATGTTTGCAAACCGGCCGGAAGGGATCTCCATGCAATATCGCCAGTTCATCTCGCGAAAAATCCGGGAAACCTATCCGTTTACCGGTGTCCCATTCTCCATCCGGGTCCAATCCAAAAATGAGGGACGCGACGAAGAAAATTGACAGACAAAACTCTGAAAAACCCGTCCTGACAGTCCATAAGGTTTCCAATCAAAAAGGGGCCACCCCCATTCGGAGGTGGCCCCTTTCCCATCATGGCCCTATCACAATCAATAGTTGCCTATTTTTTCTCGCGCATGGATTTTTCAACTTCAAGAATCTTGAGGGTCGTTTTGATCACAGTGTCCGGATTGAGTGACATCGACTCAATTCCCATGCGAACCAGGGCTTCCGCTACCTCAGGATAATCACTTGGTGCCTGTCCGCAGATTCCGGAGTGGACCTTGTTCCGTTTGGTTCCCTCAACAGCGAGGCGAATCAGCTCCAAAACACCAGGATCCCTCTCGTCAAAGGACTCTGCCAGGATTTCAGAATCCCGGTCCACACCCAGCGTCAACTGAGTCAGATCATTCGATCCGATGGAGAATCCGTCAAAATGCTTTGCAAAAGCATCGATCTGAATGATGTTATTGGGGATTTCGCACATGACATAAACCTCGAGACCATTTTCTCCCCGTACAAGGCCATTTTCCCGAAGAACTTCAATGACCCCCTCGGCTTCCTTGACGGTACGGCAAAACGGGATCATGATCCGGACATTGGTAAGTCCCATTTCATTTCGAACCCTTTTGATGGCCTGGCATTCGAGTGCAAAACCTTCACGATAGCGCGGGCTCACATAGCGTGAAGCGCCACGAAAACCCAGCATCGGATTTTCTTCATGAGGCTCAAAGTAGGTTCCCCCAATCAGGCTTGCATATTCATTCGACTTGAAATCGCTCATCCGGACAGTGACCGGTTTCGGATAAAATGCTGCGCCAATGGTTCCGATTCCAAACGCCAGCTTTTCTACAAAATATTCTTTCTTGTCAGGATATCCGAGAGTCAGACTGTCAATTTGGGCGATCACCTTCTGATCCGTAACCTTTTCAGGATGGACCAGAGCCATGGGGTGAATCTTGATGAAACCGTTGACGATAAATTCCATTCTGGCGAGACCGACACCATCATTCGGAATAAAGGAATGTCCGAAAGCCTGGTCCGGATCACCAAGATTCATCATGATCTTCGTTTTCGGGCGCTCCAGATTATCGAGCTTTGTCCTGTCGACATGAAACTTCAATATCCCCTCGAGAACCATTCCCGTATCACCCTGGGCGCAAGAGACAGTGACCTCCTGGCCACTTTCCAGATGATCGGTCGCCCCCTCTGCACCGACAACAGCGGGGATGCCAAGCTCCCGGCTAACGATTGCGGCATGGCAAGTCCTGCCACCGCGGTTGGTAATGATGGCCGCAGCCGTTTTCATGACCGGCTCCCAGTCCGGAGTCGTCGTTTCTGCAACCAAAACCTCTCCAGGCTTGAAATCCCTGATCTGGGCAAGATCGCGGATGACATGAACCTTGCCGGCAGCGATGCGCTGTCCAACGGACTTTCCTCGAACCAGCACCTTGCTCTTCTCATCAAGGGTGAAGGCCTCGAGGTAATCTCCTTTTTTCTTCTGGGACTCAACTGTCTCAGGTCTTGCCTGGACAAGAAATATCTCACCTGACACACCGTCCTTCGCCCATTCCATATCCATCGGACGATGTTCGCCAGCATGCTTAGAGTAGTGATCCTCAACCTTGACCGCATAGTCGGCAAGGACCAGGATCTCTTCGTTCGTCAGACAGAATTTTCGGGCATCCTCTCCCGAAACCCTCTCGTTATGAACCGTATCCTTCGTAACACCTTCGGAATAAACCATGCGGAACTGCTTCTGGCCAAGGTTCTTCCGAATGATTGCCTTTTTCCCCTGCTTGAAGGTTTCCTTGAAAACATAAAACTCATCGGGATCCACATTTCCCTGGACAACATTCTCACCGAGTCCGTAGGCCCCTGTGATAAAGACAACATCCCGGAAACCTGTCTCGGTATCGATGGAAAACATGACGCCGGATGAAGCCTTGTCTGAACGAACCATTTTCATCACACAAATGGAAAGGCCCACATCAAAATGGGTAAAGCCCTTGTCCACGCGATAAGAAATCGCCCTGTCGGTAAAAAGGGAGGCAAAACACTTGAGACAAGCTTCCCGAAGCTGCTGAAGACCCCGGATATTCAGGTAGGTATCCTGCTGTCCGGCAAAGGAAGCGGTGGGAAGATCCTCCGCTGTCGCCGAGCTTCGAACCGCGACATCGGGATTTTCCCCATATTCCTTGGCCAGCTTTTCATAGGCGAGAACAATCTCCGACCAAAGGTCTTCGGGAATGACGGCTCCAAGGATCAGATCGCGGGCCTTCTTTCCACGGCGGGCGAGATCATCCATATTGTCCCGGTCAAGTCCGGTCAGTGTCTCCTTGAGCTTGGCAAGGATTCCGGCAGCTTCCAGAATATGCCAGTAGGCATCTGCCGTAATGGCAAACCCGTTCGGAACCTTGACGCCTGCGGGCACCAGTTCCTGATAGGCTTCTCCCAAAGAGGCATTTTTGCCACCAACCGATGGAAGATCTGTCAGTCTTATCTCATTAAAAAACTTAATGTATTTCATGCGCCATATCTCCCTTGCCGAGCAAAAAAATCACCCCGGCCCTTCGTACGAGTTCACCAAAAATCCTGCACACACACTCTCAAAGATAGGGAATTTTGCCAAAATAATCAAGGAAGCCGCCATGTTATTCGCAGCATTTTGATGGCTCCATACCAGCCGAAACAAAGCTACTTCCCCGGGGAATGCTGTCGAACTTTCCGCTTGTAAGTGGTACTTGAAAGACCAGTCAACTCGCTTCCCAACCGGACATTGCCACCGGACTTCCTGATCGCATCCTGAATGTACCCCCGCTCAAACCCTTCAAGCGCAACGCCAAAAAGCGGAAAAACATCCTCTTCCTCTGCCGAGACACCAAAATGGTGCCATTCAATAGGTCCAGCGCCACAAAAAAGGGCTGCACGCTCGGTTTTTCTGGAAAGCTCACGAATATTCCCTTTCCATTCATGGGACTCAATACGGTCAAGGAGAGTTCTGGAATAAGAAGGGGGAGACTTTTTGAACCGATCGGAATATTGAGCCAGAAAATATTGAAACAGGGGAACAATATCCTCCCGGCGCTCTCTCAATGGAGGAAGGATCACCCTGAACGTCGAAAGCCGAAAAAACAGATCCTCCCTCAAATCCCCGGCCTCCTTCAAATCACTCAGGGAATCATTGCTCGCAACAACAACTCTGGCGGATGTCTTCTTCGTTTCAAGACCACCCACAGAAAGATAGGTTGACGTTTCAAGAACACGAAGAAGTTTTGGCTGATGCTCGGGAAGCATTGCATTAAACTCGTCGAGGAAAAGGGTTCCGCCATTGGCGGCCGCAAACAGGCCTTCCTTGGCCATATCAGCGCCCGTAAAGGCTCCACGGACATGGCCAAAAAAAATTTCTTCAAAAAGCCCCTGGGGGATTCCTCCCATATTCACGGGAACCAGATTCCCGCGATTCCTGGGAGAAAGCTCATGAAGGCACTGAACAAAAAGCTCCTTTCCTGTTCCCGTCTCTCCCTCAACCACGACCGGTATGTCATGCGGAGCCAGAAGACGCATCTGCTCAATAACTCGGGAAAAAACCGGAGATCTGGTCTTTAAGAACATTCTCAGAAAACCACTTTCGACATTCACTTCTTTTCCTTTTCCTGATTATCCAAAACAAACAAGAGTCCCAATTGGGGGAACGATTTGCCGGATCTTATTCTGTCCTCACAGAAGAAAAAAGACGGCAAAAGGTGGCTTGAGACTTTGTCTCCGTGCAATATCAGAAAATGGAACGATCCGACATCATTCTTTCCTTGGAAGGGATCTGACTCTATCGATTGAATAATTTTTCATCTATATCGATGGATCCTCGATTTGTTGACATGTTTACATTAATGTAACTATCGAGTATCATTAAAAAAGGTAAGTCCTTAAAAAATATCCTATTAAAAAAATGGCATGGATGTTGCTTTACATGAGATGAAACGATGACTTGGAGTCTGCTCCTTATGAACCATCAGGACAAACGAGGCTGAGATGAAAAACGACAGATCAAATATGAAGAGACAATCCAATCAAGCCAGTTTTGGCCAATATGCTTCAGATACAGGATTTTTCAGGACGATCCTTGCCGGTGCGGTCTTTCTTTCCATCCTCTGGGAAGGAAATAACGCACAGTCCGCGGAAGCGGCGGAACAGCGTGCCGCGGGCCACACGGAATATGCCCTGTCCAAAAACAGCCCTGAAAATATTACCGGAGTGATTATTGAGATGAAAACCGGAAAATCCGGCATCACAAACATGGAGATACGATCTTCCCAGGACGGACTGGCCAATCACCCCGGATGCATTCACTCCTCGGAAGGGAAAATGGTTGATGTCGTGGTGGACCCATCGGTCGTCTATCATCCTGAACAGGGCGTTATGGTCATCATGGAAAAACAGCTCTCGCCCGATGTGACAAAGCTCTCCCCGGGGGAGTGTGTCAGCATCTCCGGTGACAAGCTTCGACAGATCGCCCCATCCGGGGATGAAGATCGGATCGAGATCTCCTCACCTGCCAAGAAACTCAGCCGGATAGAGCGAATGGAAGCGCTGAAGATCCGTATAGAACCTATACTGACCGCAGGGAAATCGTCCCGCCCGGCTGGACAAATCCAGCCGACACGCCTGCCAAGCACTGCCTTCAATGTCAGGCAGCCCGCCTAGAAGTCCCCCCCCACATGGAGTTCCGGCGGCATCAACATGAAAACCGCCGGACATCCCCTCCCGAATCCCTTTCTGGCAAGAGATCCGGTCACAATCTGGAAACTTCCGTTTCTGAACACTCTTCCTGATAAATATCATCAATATGTTCAAAGTTCTCTGCCAGAACCATCTCATCCCATCTGAGAATCTCGAATCGTCCGTCTTCATGCTCGCAAAGAGCTGAGCAGCTCTCCATCCAGTCTCCGTCATTCATGTAAGAAATCCCGTCAATCTGACGGATGCTTGCATGATGGATGTGTCCGCAGATCACTCCATGAGCCTCGTTTTTCCTCACAGACCTTGCAACAATTTCCTCAAAGTCGCTGATAAAGGAAACGGCTGTTTTCATCGACCGTTTGACATACCCGGCCAAAGACCATCTGGAATGGATCCCCAACAATCGAACAATGCGAAAAAGGATTCGATTCGCCCCCAAAAGAAGGGAGTACCCCCGATCTCCCAGTTTGGCAAGCCATGGCGCATATTGCATGCAGGAATCAAACTGGTCCCCGTGCAGCACCAGAAAGATCTTCCCGTCCGCGGCAACATGGACGGCTTCCCTGGAGAGGCTGATGGGACCAAAACCAGCATGTCCAGAGTTCAGTATCGAGACCATCCAGTCCGCCATGGGATCATGGTTCCCCTGAATATAAAAGACCTTTGTTCCTGAACGGGATTTTCGCAGGATCTTCTGAATAACAGTATTGTGTGTTTCTGGCCAGAACCAGCTTCGCCTGAGACTCCAAAAATCAATAATGTCCCCAACAAGGTACAGGTACTCCGAATCCGTGCATCGAAGGAAGTCCAGCAGTTTGTTGGCCTGGCACCCCTTCGTCCCCAAGTGAATATCAGAGATCCAGATTGATCGATATCGCGCCATCAGATCCTCCCGATACAGTCAGAACCATTTTGAAAATGCCATTCGTCCAAATTTGGAAATCTTTCCAGAGAGAGACCTCCCATCTTCTTTTCTCCTGGTTTTTTTATGAAGGGAGCAAAGAACTTCCTGGCAAACAATACTGGAGGCGTCCGAACGCCCGCGCTCCTTTGCCCTTTCCTGCAGGGAAAAGAAGATTTTCCGATCCATTATCAAAGACTCCAAAAGAGATGAGGCTTCATGAAGATTCGAAAGGGATCTGGCAACTCCCCATGCTTCGAGAACATCCCTATTGTCTTCCTCCTGGCCAGGAATCGGAGCAAAAAGAAGCATTGGCCTACCCATGGCAAGGCATTCAGCCGTAGTCAGTCCGCCTGGCTTGGTCGCGACAAGATCTGCCTTTTCCATAAACTGGCTCATCTTTTTCGTATACCCCCTGACAACAATAGGAAATGGGAAATCCCCTCTCTTTAAAAAGAGCCGTCGAAAAAGGGCACGGTTGCTACCGGTCACAACCGTGACAGAGACGGGATACAGGCTTTTGGACAATTCCACTAGAAGTTTTTCAATGGGAGCAACCCCCGCCCCACCGCCCACCACAAGGAGATTCAATAGATTCTCCGGATATCGATCCAAGATCCTGTCCGTAGCCTCTCCATGGAACATGGGGTGAACGGGGATCCCCGACACACAGACCTTCTCACCTTGAACGCCCAACTCGTTCAGTCTGTTGAGCGATTCCCGGGAAGCGACAAAATACCGATCAACCCCAGGTGCAACCCAAAAAGCGTGGGGAATGATATCCGTTACCGAAACAAACAGAAGGGGAGAGAGCTCATTCATCAGATCCTGAGTCAAAAGCTCCATGGGAAGAAAGTGGGTACATAGAATGATATCGGGAGATGCGTCTCTGATGAATTTTGAAAATCCGGAAGAGAATGCCCGCGAAAGCAACGATCGGAGAAAAAAGACAGGAGGAAGAAGAGAAAAGGGTTGATCCGAAATACGGTATAAAAACCCAAGGAGCGAAGGAAAATACTTGGCCAGCCAGATATAGCCCCGGGGAACCAGATTCCGGTACAGTGGATTCATCAGGGACAATACATCGATCCCAAAAACATCCTCGACTCCCCCTTCGGATCGAAGAGAGGTCACAATCGCTTCGGCCGCCTTTTTATGGCCACTTCCGATAGAGGCATATAATACCAGGATTTTTGCCAGACAGACCTCCTTTTCCACGGGAACACCAACACTGACCCATCCCTGATCATAAACCTACCCCTACAGGGTAACAGGAGGCTCAAGAAACGATTAAAAAACAAAATCGGACATTAGAAAAAAACGTCCAGCACTTCTTACAAAAAGGGGAAGGCATTTCATTGTCAATTTTTATGGCATGATCATAAAAATTAGACAATTAAAGGAGTAAAATTTTTATGGAATTTTCAAAAAAAGAAATCGCTCCCAAAATATGGCCGGGAATTGTCTGGATTCCGCTTTTTGCCAACGGATTGATGGGAGAGTTTGTATGGCCATTCATCAGCATCATCCTCCAGGGAAATGGACTTCAGGACTCAAGCATTGGACTTGTCCTTGGGTTCGGGAACCTCCTTCCCCTGATTTTCAGGGTTCCCCTCGGATATGTCCTTGACCGGATTGCTTCCCCATCCCGATTTTTGCTCCTTCTTTTTCTGCTCCCCCTCCCTCTTCTTCTCATCGCCTTTACATCTGTTCATGATGCCTTTTACGGCGTTGTACTTGCCCTTCTTTTATGGGTTGGGCGACTTCCCTATCTTCCTCTTTCATTGGCATTATTTGATCGAAAGGATGCCGCACCCGCCACACGAAAGGCATTGAACTCCTTCGTTCTTGTACAGCATTTCATTCTGGGCATAGTAGGTCTTTTTGCGGGAGTGGCCCTTTATTTTTTTTCCATCTCTTCGGCCCTTGAAGCCGTTGGAGTTTTGACCCTTCTCCTGAATATTTGGATCGTATCAACCCATACGCCAGCACCGGACAGGATCTCCCCCAAAACCCAATCTCCCCGGATCCTTTTCCCTGGCAAAGCCGAGATATGGATGCTGCTGGCCTTTTTCTCCTTTCATTTTGTCAATGCCCCCCTTCTTCCTTTTACAGAACTGTTTCTCAGGGGAATCACAAAAAACAGCAGTTTTATCCCATTGGTCTCGGCACTTGCCGAGCTGACCATGGTCATCATGTCTTTGGTTTATGCCAGATGGCTTTCAAGACTTCCCATCACCAAAGTGATCCTGGCCGGGTTTCTGGCCCAGCCACTGAGACTTTTGGCATTGGCCAACGCCCACTCCCCATGGGCCATTCTCGCAATTGCCATTCTCGACGGATGGGGCGCTGGACTGTTTGCCATGACAAGTCTGATCTGGGCACGGGAAAGGGTTGGAGAGAATCAGATGTTCAACCAGTTTGTCGGCTATATCGATCTTGCGGTTGTTCTGGGGGGAGTATTGGGAAGCTTTACCGCCGGAGCGATGATTTCCAAGTGGGGGTTTTCGGGATTTGCAGCAAGGGACATCTGGCCCTCGCTGCTTCCCCCTCTCTTCCTCTTTTTCTATCTGTTTTTTGCTCGAAAAGAGGCCGTTTCACACTAAAACACTGTCTTTTATGGATTGACAAATTTTCCGACAGGCACAGCGACAATCCAGTCCCAGGTATTCGCCAGATAGGCTGTTCCCCCGACAATGGTCGGACTGACAATCCCCATGCGACCACCGATTTTCACTGAGCCCGTTTCTTTTCCCGTACGGGGATCAAGCATGTAAAGGATATCTTCCCCCGAAATAAACAGTCTGTTTTTATAAAATGTCGGAGCACCCCGGGCAGCCTTGATCCGGCTCCATCTCCAGAGAAGCTTCCCGGTCGCAAGATCCAGTGCCTCATAAGCTCCGTTCACCGGAGAGCCCACATAAACCGTGTTTTCATGGATCATCGGAACACCTCCCTTAAAAGCAGGCGGCTTGGGACCACGACCGAGGGAACGGACCCATAGCGACTTTCCCGTTTTGGCATCAAATGCCTCAACCACAGGATCGAGTGTGGGCTTTCCATGAATCATCGCCGGATTGGTGACGGTGTCCATGATGACAATCCCATTGCCGACGGCAGGGCTGACATCGCCCATTCCAGTATTGGCCGCTCCCTTGATCGTCCGGCTCCAGAGGAGCTTCCCGGTTTTGGCTGAAAGGCTATAGAGCCTCGGTGGAGTCGCCATGGCCAAAAAAAGTTGCCCATGATCGATCGCCGGACTCGACATATTGTCGTTCCCTTTGAGGTGAGTTGTCCAAAGAGGTCGTCCGGTTCTCCGGTCCAGAGCATGAACAGACCCTGAGCCTGTTGCAAAATACAGAACGTTTCCATCAATGGCGGGTGTGGGCATCGCCTCACCAACGGACCCTCGATGCCAGATCAAATGGCCATCTGTCCGATCCAAGGCATAGATCCCGTTATAGCTCACATCCATACCCCGAACAGCTCGCCCTTTTTTGGAAAACCGGACAACGTTTGCAAAATTGAAACCCACACCTCCCGAAGCGAGATAGACAAAGTGACCCTTGACCAGAGGATTGCCCATCAGGTGGTTTCCAACCGGGCTCGTTCTCCAGATCAGTTGCCCGGTCCGGGCATTGAGGGCATAAGCGAACATGTCATCGCTTTCTGCGTAAACAACCCCGTCGACTTCGCTGACTCCAAGTGCGTTCCCGTAAAACTGTGTCTGAACTGCCCCTGCTTCAACCTCACCATAGGTTTTGGCTCCAAAAGCTATTTTCCTGGAAAGGGGCCATGCACGTGCTTCGGCATAGCGCCAGAAAACTCCCCGATGAAACCATTCGGGGGATTTTTCGGAAATATCAACGGCAGCGTTGTGTTTTGGGCCCAGATTCATCTGTGTCCAACTTCTGGGACCAAAATGGGTATCCGGACCGACAGGAGCATTCTGGGGATAGTAGACTCGATCAAAAGGCCCCCCTGGAGCCACAGGCACCGACCATTGTTCGGATTCAGCGCTTGCTTTTCCCGTCGTGGCCGGGACCAAAAGGACTGCAAGGAAAAAAGCTCCCGCTACTTGCAATGTTAGGAATTTTTTCAATTCTTTCATCAAACACTCCGATTTAAAAAGATGGACATTCCATAACAACCGTTCTTGACCTTTGATCCGAACGACAGAAATAGAGGATATCCTGCAATCATTGAAAAACAATGGAGTCATCAATCATCTTGGAACGTGAAAAAGGTTCACAAAATTCCACCTCTCTCTTTTTCATCGTTTTGGATTCCAAAACCCTGGCATAACGCTATCAAGCTCATCGGATCTTTCATCAAACCTGATAATGCTGGCTAGCTTCACCGAGACATTTTGAAACAGGCCAACCGATAACACCAATCAGAACTCTTCTTTTCAACCCTTGATACGCTCATAATTTGCAGTGCCTGTCTAAACATGAGATACTATAAAAAATAACTTATATGTTAATAAAAGCATAATCTTATTTTTCTTATGAAACGAGCTTCATCTCACATTCTAATCAATCCTGAATAAATGGAGTTCAAAATGGAAAATCTCAACAAAAATAAATTATTGAAGACTTCTATCTCGGCAGGAATCCTGTTCATCAGCATGTCTCTCGGCGCCTGTGCCTCCCTTAGCGGAGACCGTGCAAGTCGTGCCGAACACTTTCGCGATCAGGCACAAAAGCTTGAAGCAACAGCCGGCACAAACAGCTCAGACCTGAACCATCTTGATGCCCACATCCAGCAGTTCTCTCGTGAAGTTTTTGGAGATTAGTAAGTGATTTTCCTTTAACGATATTTTCTTACGAGAAATTTTACTTGATTTTTCATATCTGAGTGCGATTTAATGCCTCTCGACAGAGTGTAATCGGGAGGCATGGGTGGAAGAAAATAGACTCTTATCGCAGGTTCGCCGGATCGACCATCTGGGGATCGTCTCGGGTGTGGCTCGGAAGATCCGTCTGGTGGAGATCATCGACCGGATGATTCCGCCGGCTCCCCAGCGGGGTGTGACAGCAGGAGAGGCGGTCCTGGCCCTGGTGTTGAACGGCCTAGGCTTCGTCAGTCGTCCTCTCTATCTGACTCCGGCCTACTTCGAGACGAAGCCGGTGGGAACGCTGATTCGTTCGGGACTGACGGAAGAAGACCTCAACGAGTTCACCCTGGGCCGGGCTTTGGATGATCTGCACGAAGCGGGGCTCTCCGCGCTCTTCCTGCACCTGGCCAGTTCCGCCGTGGGGTTGTCGGAGAGAGGAACCACCTTCTTCCACCTCGATTCGACCTCTTTCACGCTCTCCGGACGGTATCCGCAGAGCGAAGCCCGGGAGGACGAAGAGGCGGAGGATGAGGGGGAACCGGCCGTGATTCGGATCACCCATGGGTTCTCGAAGGATCACCGTCCGGATCTGAAGCAGTTCGTGCTCAATATGATCACCCTGCACAAGAGCCGGATCCCGATCTGGGTGGAAGCCCTGGATGGGAACACCGTCGACAAGACCAGCTTCTCCCGGACGATCCAGTCCTTCCTGCAGCAGGTCCAGGGAGCGGAGACTCCCATGCTCTTCGTAGCCGACAGCGCCCTCTACACCAAGAAGACGATCGGAGAGCTGTCAGGCAAGATCCAGTGGGTCACGCGGGTACCCGAGACGGTTGGTCTAGTCCGCCACCTGCTGTCGGAGGTTCCTCTCGAGGCCTTCCGTCCGGGAGGAGAGGATCTTCCGGGGATCCGATTCTGCGAGGTGGGAACCACCTTCGGAGGCATTCCTCAGCGATGGATCCTGGTCTACTCCCAGACGTCCCGGGAGCGGGAGGAGAAGACGCTGTCTCGAGCGGTGTCCCGGGAAAAGAAAGCGCTAGAGGCCTCCCTGCGCGCTCTGTCCCAGACGGTCTTCTCCTGTTCGGAGGATGCCAGGACCGCCTGGGAGGAGATCTTTGGAAAAGCCCGGTACCACCGGGCCTCCGAATGCGTCGTGTCCGAGGAAACGGGCCATGTCCGTTCCGGACGTCCCAAAAAGGACGCGAAACCGGAGATTCAGGGGTACCGGATCTCGGGATCCTTTGAGCCGGATCCCGAAGGGATCGATCGGGAGCTCCATCGCAAAGGGTTCTTTGTCATTGCCTCAAACCATCTGGATGACAAGGCCCTGCCCGCCCCGGAGATGATCGCGCTCTACAAGTCCCAGGGAACCTCGATTGAACCGGGGTTCCGCTTCTACAAAGATCCGCTCTTCTTTGCGGACGCGTTCTTCCTTAAGAGCGAGAAGCGCATCATGGCCCTGACGGTGGTCATGGGGATCGCCCTCTTGATCTACTCCCTGGCCGAAGAGGAGCTGCGCCGAACCCTCAAGACCCTGAAGGGGTCTGTTCCGGATCAGAAGAAGAAGCCGACCAGTCGCCCCACGATGCGCTGGATCTTCCAGTTGGTGGAGGGCATAAACTGGATGCCCTCCAGAGGGGATCCCGCCGGGGCGATCTGGATGAAGGAGGTGCAGAAAAAGATCATCTCCTTCTTCTCCCCGGAGGTGAAAGCGATCTACGGCGTTCCCTGACCCGATGTCTTTTAAAAAGACATCGGGTCTTAAAATAGATCACGTCTTCAACAAGAAGTGCTGAAAGTGGGTTATATGGTATGGAGTACACAACAAGAATAGCAATGTACCTGAAAAATCTATTGTCCCGTCAGGCATTACCGGCGGGTCGAAAAATGTGGCATTATCAGACATCACATTTTCTCCAAGCCCCCCGTCCCGAGGGCTTTTCTTTTTTCAAGAGACCCCTGCCAGAAATAACCTCGGTCATTCCGGCTTCGATGAGTCGTTCGACCTCAGACGCTGGAAGCCTGATCGCCTTATTCCCGATCCGAGAAAAACGAATCCTCCGCAGGTTCCTGACCGAAGGAGAAGAGATGCGTCTTAAGGGAGTGATTCTCCCCGCTCATTTTCGACTTGTCCGGTTCGCCATCCTCAGGTCTCCGACGCGAGGAACAATTCTCCCTCGAATGGTCAAATATCGATCTGAAGAACAAGGTCTTGACCATCCCGCGCTCCAAACATGGGGACACGCGCCATGTCCCTCTTTCCTATGAAGCCATTGAGATATTGAAGGCGATCCATGTGGAGATGGCCCTCATGAGCCCGTGGTGCTTCCCTCCACATAACCAGACCACCCAATCGATGCACAGAATTTTTACAAGAGGATCTATTTTCCCGCTCTCGAATCGGCTGAAATCAAAGGGGTCGTCTGACATACCCTCCGTCATACCTGTGCATCCCCTCTCGTCATAGCCTAGGTTGATATCCGGACGGTACAGATGATTATGGGTCATAAAACCCTCACCATGACGATGCGGTATTCCCACCTCTCGGGGGGGGCATCTGAATGAAGCGATCAATCGAATTTCAAAAGGGGTAATTAAAGGGGACAAGTCAAAAACCGATGTTCGGGAGGGAGTCGTCTAAGCCATTGATATCATTGGTGGAGGGTACGAGAGTCGAACTCGTGGCCTTCAGGGTGCGATCCTGACGCTCTCCCAACTGAGCTAACCCCCCGGAATCATTCATGCAGGATAGCAGATGCCCAAACCCGGGGCAAGCGCATTTTGGAAATGGAAACAAAAAAGATCAATAATCTTGCATTCATCCCCCCGATTGAGATTCCCCCAGAATTACCTTCCGTCCAACAATACGCATTGTCCCTTTCGATAAATGGGAAATCGCTTCAATATAGGCCTGATGCTCCAGGGGTCTCATCCTCTCCGAAAGGATTTCCTCGGTATCTCCTTCCAGGATCGGTGCCACCTTTTGAAGAATAATGGGACCAGTGTCCATTCCCTCATCCACAATGTGTACGGTAACCCCCGTAAAACGGACACCGTAGTCGATGGCCTGCCGATGTGCCGCCATTCCCGGAAAGCTTGGAAGAAGGGATGGATGGATATTGAGGATCTTTCCGGGAAAAGCTTCAATAAGAGCTTTC
The DNA here is from genome assembly GCF_000284315.1 of Leptospirillum ferrooxidans C2-3. Taxonomy (NCBI): domain Bacteria; kingdom Pseudomonadati; phylum Nitrospirota; class Nitrospiria; order Nitrospirales; family Nitrospiraceae; genus Leptospirillum; species Leptospirillum ferrooxidans. The sequence continues at coordinate 1,974,582 of NC_017094.1, forward strand.
CCGATAATGCGCATATAGCCTGCAAGAGCAATCGCCTCGACATCCAGCCTGGAGAGCTCTGTCAGAATGGCCTTTTCATGGCTCTCTCGAGAAGAAAAATCCTTCGATGGAAAGAGGAGTGCCGGAACACCAAGCTCCCTCGCCCGGTCAAGAACACGAGCACCAGGCTTGTCGCAGACAATAACGACAGGATCGACCAGCGGAAGTGGTCCAAGTTCTCCTTTTTGGCAGGCCTTGATGATCGCTTCAGCATTCGTTCCCGAACCGGAGGCAAAAAGAGCCAGACGAAGTTTTCTGGACGCTCCCAAACTGTCTTTTCCCCTCTGATCAGAAGGATCGGTCATAAACCACTTCTCCCCCGCCAGGAATGATTTCACCAAGCAAATACCAGGACTCCCCCTTCTCCGAGAGGTATTTCTCAAACAATTCTTTTTCCGAGGGAGGGATCATGATGACAAGACCGATTCCCATGTTGAAAACCCGAAACATCTCCCGTGAAGTGACCGCCCCCCGCTCCTGCAGATCGGAGAAAAGTGCCGGACGAGGCCAGGCTCGGGGATTGATTCTTGCAGACATCGTCGCTGGAAGAATTCGGGGAACATTTTCCGTAATTCCGCCGCCCGTCACATGGACGAGACCTGTAACAGAAAAACGGCGAAGGAGCTCGAGAACCAGAGAAACATAAATACGGGTCGGGGCCAAAAGAAGATCTGCCCAGGTCTTCTCCGGATCAAACGGAACCCGGTCCTGGGGCCTGATGCCCCCATCCTCGATCAGAATCTTGCGGACAAGAGAAAACCCGTTGGAGTGCACACCGGTCGATGCGATGCCATAAACAGCGTGTCCAGGCTCAAGCTTTTTTCCATCGACGATTTTCTTTCGGTCTGCAATTCCCACGGCAAAACCAGCAAGGTCATATCCACCCGGCGGATAAACACCTGGCATCTCGGCGGTTTCCCCACCCAGAAGAGCAGCACCTGCCTGCCGGCATCCTTCCGCAATTCCTTCAAGGATAGCCTTTCCCGAAGAGAGATCGAGCCTTCCTGAAGCATAATAGTCCAGAAAATAGAGCGGCTCGGCTCCCATGACGACGATATCATTAACACACATGGCGACCAGATCTATCCCGATCGAATCATGGCGATTTGCCCACTCGGCAACCTTGAGTTTCGTACCGACACCATCGGTTCCCGAGAGCAGGATGGGATCCTCATACTGCTTCCAGTCAGGTCTGAAAAGCCCCGCAAAACCGCCAACACCCGACACAACCCCCTTTCGGTTTGTCGAGGCAGCCAATGGTTTTATCGCATCAACCCACTTATTTCCCCGATCGATCGATACGCCGGCCTTCTCATAATGCTCTTCCCCGCTTTTTTCGCCCAAAACCCCTCCTCATAATGCTCAAGACAACCGATATGTTTTTAGAAGAAAAAATATCCGTCAAAATCCCTTTGACAACAATCCGGAAAGAGAGGTGAAAAACACTTAAGAAAACCTTTCAACAATAACCAAAGTCTTCTGGAAGTTCAAATAGCCTGGCCCTGCAAAAGAGATGGTCCATGGAAAACGCCACCGGCAACACCGCAGGTCAGTCCTCCAGAGAACCACAAACCATAAAAATATATTATTATAAATACTATACAATGACAACGCTTTGACCTGATGGTATGATGACTGCCGAGCGAAATCGTATGAAAAGTCGGCAATCATAACGAATTCTTACTATTTTCTGACATTGTTTATTGGTACAACGAGCGTCAACCAAGGAGAGACCGTAATGGAACCCCGCCCAACCCCCCAGAAATGTCTGCACCAAAAATCATCTATCCCGGCCATGCTTCTGGCTGCTGCGATTTTTCTGTCTTCATCTGCCTGCGGTAACGGCAACATGTTCAATGGCGTTTCCGGAAATGGAACAGGAACACTCGCCGGAGCGGAATCGATTGCCTCAACAGACATCAAGAACAGCAATTACTCCGCCGCCATTTCTGCGCTTCAGCCTTATTGCCCGCAGAACACCTGTCCCGACACGACATCCACAATCATTCTTTCAGACGCCTACCTTGCAACAGGAACATCATCCAACGTCACGACCGTAGCGGCGGTCCAGACATCGTCGACCACCCAGACCGGGCTGAACCAGATCGCTTCAGCCAGCCTTTCGGGAGAAGACTCGAATCAGATTCTGGCAACACTGATCGCCGATGCCACAGGCAACCCCACCGCCAACCAGACACTCACATCCATCTCCCAGGCGATATCCTGCGCCACAAACAACACTTGTACCATGGATGGGGTAAAAAACCTCCAGGCCGCGATCGAACTTCTCGTCAACGCGGGTCTCACCGAGGCGAACTGCCAGTCGGGAGCTTCCTCAACCTGTGATGCCGGACTGGCTTCCATGTACATGATCGATGTCTCTGCCTATATCATGACCGCCATCTCGTACCAGAGCGGACTGACCTACAACACAGCACTGCCCACTCCGGTCTTCGAGCTGTGCACCGCCAACGCCACACTCCAGTCCGGAACAGCCGGAACAGCAAGCTGTACACAAAATCTTTCGGCATCCACATTAAACACCGATCTCGTAAATAATCCCGCGATCGTCGATGATATCTGCAATCTTCTTTATAATGGAGCAACATCCTCCATCACAGATCCATGCGGAACACTCTCCGGATCGATTTCAGCCTCCTACACCACGATCGCCCCTCCGGGTCTTGTCGAAGTTCTTCCAACGATTCTAAGCTCCCTAGGTGCAACATCCGCAGGGCAAACAGTCACCAATTCCGCCTATGAGTTTTTAAACACGCTTCTCAGTTGTTCCTGGACAGTCGGAGGTAGCTGCCCATCCAGCACCCAGGAAACAGCCCCCACAACGGCTCCATCTTCTTCCAATATTTTAGCAATCGTTTCAAACTACATGGCCCAGATTTAAAGGAAATCTCACCCATATGAGACATTCGACCGACAAAAGAACTATCAACAGTTTTCTCGGGGACAATCGAAAAGACCCAACAAGACAGGATGGAACAATGAAAAACACTCTTATCAGCCCAAAAAAATGGCTCCTCTCGCTTCCCGGAATCATCGGAGCGTTCATGCTGGGAGCCTTCGGGGTCACTTCCGCTTGGGCGGCACCCAGCGGTCTTGCGGGAACCGCACTGTTCGAGCAAAACCCCTTCCTCTACCAGGGAACGATCCCGCTCGGAATGGGCGGAGCATTCACGGCCGTCGCCGATGATGAAAATGCCGTTTTCTATAACCCGGCCGGCCTCGACAATATCCAGACATCCTCTTTCAAGCTGATCAACATAACCGCTGACATGACCTATCCCGATTTTCTGAATATGTACAATTCCTTTAAAAGTGATACGAACCTCTCCGGAACAGCACAGACCGCGGCATTCATCAACACGTTCAACACCTATGCCGGCCAATCTCTCTATGCCCGTGTGGGAGACTACTCAAACTATACAACCCATGATTTTTCCATCGGCCTTCTCACGAACAACCAGGTCATGGCAAGTGCCAACCCTGTCGTCACGACAAACAACCTGGCCTCGATCGCAACCCTTTCCGACACAGGAGTGGTCGTCTCCGGAGCCTATGGATTCATGGACCATCATCTCCAGATTGGTGGAACGCTCATGGGACTTGAGCAGTACTTCCTGGACATTCCCGAGCTTTCAGCCGCCCAGGCCTCTTCCAGCGGCAGCAGCATCCTGACCAAAAACATGACCAACGGATTTGGACTTGATGCCAATCTCGGAGCGATCTATCACTTCGACCTTCCCCTGAATCCGACCATCGGCGCAACCATCCAGAACATCGGATCGGCGGATTTCGGAGCCGGAGGAAACATCCCCGAAATCATCAATGCCGGAGTCGGCCTCGATCCTGATATCGGATTCGGAAGGCTTCTCTTCGACATCGACTATGATGATGTGGGAAACTATCTTTACTACACAGGAGACTCCCTCTGGCTTCATACCCATATGGGAATCCAGTACCAGTTTCCCGAGATTCTCACTCTTTCCGCCGGAATGTACCAGGGATATCCCACCGTGGGAGTCGGAGTCGACCTCTGGGCCGTAGAGGTCAATGCCACCTACTACACCGAAGAGGCCGGAGTCGTTCCGGGACAGAGCCCAGATCATATAATTTCGCTTCAGGTGGCCTTTGGCTGGATGTAACAGATCAAAACGTTTTTGAACAACCATTCGAACCTTGGGTGAGTCAGAGAGTTCCTGTCCGGTTCACCCAAGGATTTTACACCCCTCCCACCCTCACCTGATGGAATCGGAATCCAATCCACATTTGGCCCATCGGAAAGATCAAAAATGAAACAGTCACTTTCGTTCGAACAAGCCGCAAAAAGCGACATTCCTGACCTCTTGGAGCTTCTCAAGATCCTCTTTGAAATTGAAAATGAGTTCCGATACGATCCCGAAAGACAAGCGGCAGGACTGCACCTCCTGATCGATTCGGACCATTCGGTGGTTTTTCTTTGCCGGGAAGAGAAGATCAACCGGATTCTCGCAATGGCAACGGTTCAACTTCTGATATCGACCTCTGAAGGCGGGCTGTCGGCCCAGATCGAAGATGTCGTGGTTCTTCCTGATTCCAGAAGAATGGGGATTGGAACTGAGCTACTTGCACAATGCCAAGCCTGGGCCATCGAACACGGAGCCCTCAGGATGCAACTTTCTGCAGATGACCGGAACCTCGGAGCAAAAAAGTTCTACATTCGAAACGGGTGGTTCCGCTCCGCAATGCGGATTTTCCGAAAGGGGGTTTTCCAGAACAGCGAGGGAAGATAAGTAAGAAGGTCGAAGGATGAACCGGAAAACTCTGAGAAGGACTAAAGGTCCCGGGTAGTTCGAGCAAGACGGGCCAAGGCCGCCTGAGCCGCTTTTTGCTCAGCCTCCTTTTTGGACCTGCCGCTTCCCTCCCCATAAGACCTGCCCCGAATCAGGACCTGCACATCAAACTCCTTCTGATGGTCGGGACCACGCTGGGCGACGATCTCGTATTGGGGAAGGATTTCAAGCTCCCTTTGGCAATACTCCTGAAGGTCCGTCTTGTAATCCAGAATGGAGGCAACTGATACCGTCGTCTCGATCGCCTTCTTGAAGTGGGTCAGGATAAATGCCCTTGCCGCAGCCAGTCCCCCGTCGAGATAGATTGCGGCAATAACGGCTTCCAGTGCATCGGCAAGAATCGAGCTTTTTTCTCGCCCCTGAGTCAGTTCCTCCCCTTTTCCGACACGCAGGTAGGATCCGATATCCAGAGTACGGGAAATCTCCGCCAGTGACGGTTCCGAGACGATGCGGCCCTTGAACTTTGAAAGGGTTCCCTCAGGATAGTCCGGGTGGGTGGACATGAGATGTTCCGCTATGACCAACCCGAGGACAGTATCCCCTAAAAACTCGAGACGTTCGTTATTGGATTGACGACCCTGGCGTGGATCCGCCATATACGACTTGTGGGTAAGAGCATCCTGCAGAAGATCAATCTTCCCGAAACGATAGTTGAGTGCGGACTCAAGCTCATTGAGACTTCTCTGGGTTGAGTATCGGGGAGTCAAAGGCTTTACCCTTCCGGAGAGGTGACCTCCTATGAATCGACACTGCCAAAAACCAGCGCCGCATTTGTCCCGCCAAACCCAAAAGAGTTTTTCAATGCATAACGGACTGGCATCTGTCTGGCTTCATTGGCGACATAATCCAGATCGCAATCCGGATCCTGGTTCACAATGTTCATAGTGGGGGGAACAACTTTTTCATTGATCGCCATCAGACAAAAAATGCTCTCGATCCCGCCGGCACCCCCCAAAAGATGGCCAGTCATCGACTTTGTGGCGCTGACTGTCAGCTTCCTGCTATGGTCCCCAAAAACTTTCTTGATGGCAAAAGTTTCCAGTTTGTCGGCGAAGGTGGATGTTGCATGGGCATTGATGTGGGTCACCTGATCTTTGGGTATCCCTGCCATATTGAGGGCCATCTCCATACAACGGACAGCTCCATTGGCATCTTCCGGCGGTGAGGTGATATGGTAGGCATCTCCGGTCAGACCGTAGCCCAGAATTTCACCGTAAATACGGGCACCCCTCTTGCGGGCATGCTCGTACTCCTCAAGGACCACCACACCGGCCCCTTCAGAGAGAACAAATCCGTCCCTGTCCCTGTCAAAAGGCCTGGAAGCGGTCGCAGGATCATCATTTCGGGTGGAAAGGGCTTTTGATGAGGCAAATCCTGCAATCGTCAAATCACATATCGCTGATTCGGTCCCGCCTGCCAGCATGACATCGGCATCTCCCCTGCGGATAATATGCATCGCGTCGCCAATGCAATGCGTTCCGGTTGCACAGGCGCTGACCGCACAGGAATTCGGACCAGCAAGATTCAAATGGATACCGATCTGGCCCGAGGCCAGATTGATAATGACCATGGGAATAAAAAATGGAGAGACTTTCCTTGGACCACCTTCCAGAAGAGCCGAGTGATAATGCTCGATACCCGAAAGACCTCCGATGCCGGAACCAACATAGACACCCATCCGATCCCGATTTTGATCTGTAACCACAAGACCGGAATCGTTAAAGGCCATCTTTGCGGCAGCAAGGGCATAGAGAATAAAGAGATCCATTTTCTTGACTTCTTTTCGATCGGTCCAGTCCGATGGTTCAAAGCCCCGAACCTCCCCGGCAAAGGTCACCGGAAAACCGGTGCTGTCAAACCGGGTGATCGGACCGATCCCCGAGCGCCCGGCCAGAAGGTTTTTCCATGTCTCGGAAACAGAATTGCCCAGAGGAGACAGCATTCCCATCCCGGTGACAACGACCCGCCGGTGCCCGGAGCCTGACATCAAACCCGCTCGCTGATATAGTCGACTGCACTCTGGACAGTTGCAATCTTTTCCGCATCCTCATCAGGAATTTCAATTCCGAACTCTTCCTCAAGAGCCATGACCAACTCAACAGTATCGAGGGAATCGGCACCCAGATCCTCGACAAAATGGGATTCCGGCTGAACTTCACTCATCTCGACACCAAGTTGCTCCGAGATAATTTTTTTTACGCGCTCATCAATAGCCATACCTAAACACTCCTTTAGGGCGATCCTTTCGCCAACAATTCAAACTGTTTCCTCGGCCCTGCGACCCCAAAGGGGTGCCGGTAGGGCCGCATCCCGGCGATCAGACGAGAGCGATTCCGCCATTGACATGAATCGTCTGTCCTGTCACATAACCGGCTTCCGCGCTGGCGAGATACACAACGGCAGCAGCCACTTCCGATGACAATCCAAATCTCCCTGCGGGAATCCGCGAGAGAGCACCCTCACGAACCTTGTCCGGGAGTTCCCTGGTCATGTCCGTCTCGGTAAACCCCGGTGCCACCACATTCACCGTAATTCCACGAGATGCAACCTCCAGAGCGACACTTTTCGACATGGCCACAAGCCCGCCCTTAGACGCGGCATAATTGGCCTGTCCCGGATTGCCTGTCGTTCCAACAACGGAAGAAATGGAGATGATCCGTCCGAATCTCTCCTTCATCATGGGGCGAAGAACCTGCCTCATCAACCGGAAAGGGCCGACGAGGTTGGTCTCGATCACGGAAAGGAAATCCTCGTCTTTCATCCGGACCATCAGACCATCCCTGACGATCCCGGCATTGTTCACAAGAATATCAATGCGCCCGGAACGATTCAAGAGAGTCTCAACTCCATGGCTGATCGAATCGGGATCCGATACATCCATAAGCAGTTGCTCTCCCCTTCCGGAAAGACCTTTTATCATTTCCGCAAGCTCAACGTTTTCGGAGCGAACACCGAAATAGACATGAGCCCCGGCGGCATGAAGGGCCAATGCCGTTGAGAGACCGATTCCCCGGGCAGCTCCGGTCACCAGTGAAACCTTACCGCTCAGATCAAAGGGACTCCTCATAAGGACCCCGGTCGATCTGACGAAAGCCACTCGGCCTCTTTCGCGATCTTTTTTCCAAGTCCTGTTAAAACGGATCCAGGGCCAACCTCAAGGAAGGATGTCGCACCAAGTCTTATGGCCTCCCTGACGCAGTCCTCCCAAAGTACCGGTTTTCGAATCTGTTCGACCAGGCGGATCTTCAGCTCGGACGGATCAGAAGAGGCCGTTGCCGTCTGGTTTGAAATCACGGGACATCGGGGAGCCTTCCATGTCATCCGGTCCAAAACCTCTTCCATTTTTTTGGCTGCACCATCCATAAGCGGAGTATGGGAAGGGACCGAAACCGACAAGGGAACGATTTTTCTGGCGCCTGCCTTTCTTAATGTCTCAAAGGAGTCTTCGACCAGAGACCGGGTTCCGGCAATCACAATCTGGCCAGGACTGTTGAAGTTGGCCGCTCCGATAAAGCCGGCCGAAGGAGAAGAGGCCTTTCGGATCTCCTCCAGAATATCCACGAGTGCGGATCGTTCCATTCCAAGAACCGCCGCCATCAGACCTTCACCTTGTGGAACGGCCTCCTGCATAAAAGAACCACGCTTGTGAACGGCAATGAGTGTCTCCTCAAAGGACAACGCCCCGGCCAGAACCAAAGCAGAATATTCCCCCAAAGAATGTCCAAGGACAAGATCCGGAAAGACCTTCAGTGTCTCGCTCACCCGGCCGGAATACAGTGTTGAGAGGAGCAGAAGTGCCGGTTGGGTCCATTGGGTCTGATCAAGAAGGTTGTCCTTTCCGGAGAGAATCGCCTCCATGTCAACATTCAGCAACTCCCCTGACCGACGGATCAGATCCCGTTCGGCAGGCCGGTCAAAAGAGGCCGCCATGTTGACGTACTGGGAACCCTGTCCCGGGAATATCCATGCTTTCACTTGCTGTCCTCCGGAGAAAAACGATCCATCTCCCATGTCAACAACCCGGATCCCCATGTCACACCCGCACCGAATGCCGTTACCACAACCCGATCTCCTTTTGCAATCCGTCCGCTTCTGACGGCTTCATCAAGGGCAACCGGAATAGAGGCGGCTGAAGTATTTCCATAACGTTCGATATTCAGGCAGAAACGGTCTTCCGAAATTCCAAGACGTTGACCCACTGCACCCAGAATCCTTCCGTTTGCCTGATGGGGGATCACCCAGTCAATATCCGAAGGAGTGAGTCCTTCCAGTGCCAGCACCTCCCTGATGGAAGATTCGATCGTCCGAACCGCCATCTTGAAGGTTTCAGCCCCTTTCATCCGTATCTTGGTCAGATTCTGGGCGACCACCTCGCTGGAAGCTGGCAATCGGGATCCACCACCTGGAACATAGATCATCTCCCATCCTGCCCCGTCGGCGTGAAGAGCCATTTTGCCCACTCCACGGGATCGGGGATCTGATGATGCGGACAACACCAATGCTCCGGCCCCATCACCAAAAAGCACACACGTTGTCCGGTCCTCCCAGTCCAGATATCGGGACATCACCTCTGCACCAATCACAAGGATTTTTTGGGCAGAACCGCTTTTGATCATTGAGTCGGCAACTTTAAGGGCATAGACAAAACCGGAACACACGGCATTCAGGTCGAAAGCAAAGGCCTTCCCCGCGCCGAGATCCCTCTGGACAAGACATGCGGTGGAAGGAAAGGGCATGTCCGGAGTCGTCGTCGCAACAATGATTCCGTCAAGATCCGCCCCGGAAATTCCCGCCATTTCCAAAGCCTTTTTTCCGGCAAGAACCGCCAGATCAGATGTAGCCTGGCCAGGTGCCGCAATTCGCCTTTCACCGATGCCGGTTCGCTCCCTGATCCAGGAATCGGATGTCTCGACAATCGACTCAAGATCAAAATTCGTCATGATCCGGTCAGGAGCATAGGATCCTGTTCCTGAAACAATCGATACCAGAGGATCCATCACAGACTTTCCTGAATTTTCGAAAGGCGGGAGACAAGATCCCCCGAAGCCACCGATTTCGCAACCCGAAATGCGTTAAAGATCGCCAGATCCGAAGACTTTCCGTGACAGATGAAAAAGGGACCGTTCACACCGAGTAGAGGAGCACCGCCGTATTCTGCATAGTCAATTCTCTTCTTCATACGGGAAAGGGCCGGGCGAATCAGAAGTCCTCCGACACGTGCCAGGGGAGAGGAGAGGACCGCCTCACGAACCATGGTCATCAGACTATCCGCCAGTCCTTCCGCGGTCTTGAGGACAACATTCCCGACAAATCCGTCGGTCACAACCACATCCGCCCCACCTTCAAAGAGTTCCCGCCCCTCGATATTTCCCGCAAACGGAAAGCCTGTTGTCCGCATCAGCTCGGCGGTTTCCCGCACAAGCTCATTTCCCTTGCCATCCTCTTCTCCGTTTGACAAAAGGGCAACCCTCGGCTTGTCAATGTTGAGGGCCATCCGGGCGTACTCATGGCCCATTCTTGCGAACTGAAGAAGGTGATGGGGCTTGCAGTCAACATTGGCACCCGCATCAAGGAGAACAAATGCTCCCTTGCGGTGAGGAAGGATCGTTGCAATGGCAGGACGGTCTATGCCCTTGATTCTTCCCAGAACAAAAAGCGCCGTCGCCATCGATGCTCCGGAATGGCCTGCAGAAATGACCGCCTCCACAGCTCCGTCCTTCAAAAGCGAAGTCGCAACCCAGATGGAAGATTCCTTTCGCCTTCGAACATCTGTGGCACCATCAGACATCAGGATCGTATCGGAGGCGTCAGCAATGGTAAAGGGAATATCTTTCAATCCCAGAGTAGCGATAGTCTTCTCAAGGTCCGGACGATTGCCGACCAAAACAGGCAAAACCCCTAAACTCCGGTATGCCATTGCGGCTCCCGAAACCAGGGGCGGAGGGCCAAGATCCCCTCCCATCGCATCAATGGCAATCTTCATCAAGGGGATGATTTAGCCGTTCTTGACCCGGATAACAGCCCTGTTCTTGTAAGTCCCGCAGGCGAGACAAACATAGTGGGGGCGTTTTGTCATACCACAGGACGGACAGAGCACATGGGCTCCGATGGTCAGTTTTTTATGTGTTCTTCTCTTGTCCCTGCGGGTTCTCGAGATTTTGGTTTTTGGATGTGCCATGGTCAAAAACTCCTTGTCATCTGTCTATCATTAATCGAACAAAAAGAAAAAAGCGAATTCTTCTTTCAATTTGGCGGGAACATCCATTCCCTCGGAATCAACCAGAATAGGGAAACTGGCAGATTTCGTCATTTGCGGCCAATCAATGCGCCGATGAAAATTCCTGAAGGGTAGCCTCTCCCTATGAGGGACAGATACAACCTCCGTCGTTCAGACTTTTTCGGCAGACCTCACACAATCCGAGGCAATCTTCTCTGCATAGCGGGTATTCCGGCAGACTGACCAGGATCAACTCACGAATCCATGGAAAAAGATCGATCCACCCATCATTCTCATACTGCTCGTTTTCCGGATAGGTTGGACCACCTTTTTTTCTATGGATAAAAAGGCTCCGCTCGGTCAATTCTCCCGACACGGGAAAGATCGCAAGGCAACGGACACACTCAATGTTGACCTTGTAGCGAATCTCCGACCTGACTAGAACATCCGTTCCTTGTCTAAAAAGGCCTGCGGAGAAAAACACTTCGGATCCGGAAAACTCTTCGCCCCAGAGCTTCGACGCAAGGATTTCACCCGATAGGGTTAGCTCTCCACCTTTACGCTCATCAGGAATTTGGTCAAGATGTGCCCGGTAAAGAGGAACATCGGATTCTATCGGCCGATCAGACATGTGTCAAGCCTTCTTTTCTGAATGGTCAAAGGTTGGACATTTGCAATGTGTTTCAAAAGATCCCGTCTTCAGCCGGCAAGGGTTTTCAAAATCTCTGAAATCCGGGTAGGGACATCCGCAAAGCCAAGGATTTCACGCTCTCCTGTTTTGCGCACCTTGATCTCCACTTTCCCGGCAGCCAGATTCTTCTCTCCGCAAATCACCTGCACCGGAAATCCCTTTAGGTCCGCATCACCAAATTTCACCCCTGCACGAAGATCCCTGTCATCAATATAGACCTCGTCCGGAAATCGGCTTTCGAGATCTTCGATCATCGAGATCACCGACGGATTCTCGCTCGCCACCGGGCCCAGAGGAAGGACTGATATCTGAAAAGGGGCCATGGAAACGGGCCAGATGATTCCTTTTTCATCATGGGATTGCTCGATAGCACACGCCAGAAGACGTGACATTCCGATTCCATAACATCCCATGACGAAGGGCTTTTCCTGCCCATCCTGGTCCGAAAAAAGGCCGTTCATGGGCAAACTGTATTTGTGACCAAGGTAGAAGACGTGGCCAACTTCAATAGCCGTTACCCGGGAAACATCAGCCTGACAAACAGGGCAGGTGGTGATTCCTTCCGCTTTTTCAATGTTGGCGGCCCAGTCACAGCTGGAACAGGAAATAACGGTATCTTCACCTGACGGAGCCATGATCATGAACTCATGGGAGAGATTGCCTCCTATCAGACCGGAGTCGGCTTCGACCATTCGGGCACGAAGACCAAGTTTGCGGAAAATTTCCTTGTAGGCCTCCTGCATTTTTTGGTAAATGGCCTTCGCATCTTCTTCGCTTGTTGAAAAGGAATAGGCATCCTTCATGATAAATTCCCGACCACGCAAAAGGCCAAAGCGAGGGCGGATCTCATCCCTGAATTTTGTCTGGATCTGATAGACAAGAACAGGAAGTTGACGATAGGAGCCAACTAGCCCTCCAATCAGGCTGGTAACAACCTCCTCATGTGTCGGACCCAGGGCAAAAGAGCGTTCATGGCGATCCGAAAGGCGAAAAAGCTCTTTTCCATACTTTTCCCAACGACCTGTTGACTCCCAGAGATCGGCAGGCTGCAGAGATGGCATCAGGATCTCAAGCCCCCCTGCCCGGTTCATCTCCTTCCTGACAATGGACTCGATCTTTCGAAGGACTCGCACAGCCGAAGGCAGGTATGTATAGATTCCCCCCGCCAGCTTGTGAATGAAGCCCGCACGAAGCATCAGCTTGTGACTTGCGACCTCTGCATCCGACGGGTCTTCATGCAACGTCAAAAAAGGATCCGAGAGGGATCTCAACGGGCCCCTCCCATGGCAGGATGCATTGGCAAACCGTTTTTCAGCGGATTCGCATTGGGATCGATACCCTCTTTCCGCATCTTCTCGACCCTTTCTTCGACCTTGGCAATAATAAACTCCTCGATCTCGACGTCCTTGATTTTCTTGACGACCTCTCCATTTTCAAAATAGATGCCCACTCCCTGCCCACCGGCGATTCCGAGATCCGCTTCCTTCCCTTCGCCGATACCGTTGACCACACAGCCAAGGATGGAGACATCCATCGTTTCCGAAATATGAGCCAATCTCTCCTCAACACGCTGGGCAATCCCGACTACATCGATTTCAAGGCGGCCGCAGGTTGGACAGGCAATGATATTGACTCCTCTGGAACGGAGACCAAGTGATTTGAGAATCCCCCAGGCGACTTTGACCTCTTCAGCAGGATCGGCCGCAAGAGAGACCCTGATGGTATCGCCAATGCCGTTCGCAAGAAGGTATCCCAGTCCGACAGATGACTTGACCGTCCCCGAAAGCAGGGGGCCCGCCTCTGACACACCGATATGAAGAGGATAATCACAGCGCTCTGACATCAGGGTATACGCATCAATGGTATCGGGAACATTCGACGCTTTCAGGGAAATCTTGATATCGTGAAAGTTTTCCTTTTCCAGCAAATGGACATGTCCAAGAGCCGACTCAACCATGGCCTCTGGTGTTGGATGACCGTATCGTTCAAGGAGATCATTCTCGAGACTTCCGGCGTTGACTCCGATTCGGATGGGGATTCCCCGGTCACGGCATCTGTCAACAATGGCACGGACCTTGTTCTGATTGCCGATGTTTCCAGGGTTGATCCGGACGGCATCAATCGCTCCGTCGAGAACCTTGAGCGCAAGGTGATAGTCAAAATGAATATCGGCAACGATCGGAATCGGGGACCTGAGACGAATCTTGCCGACCGCCTCGGCAGCCTCCATGTCGACGACGGCAAGGCGGATAATTTCACATCCGACCGTGGCCAGGGATTCGATTTGGGAAACGGTGGCCTCGATGTCTCTCGTATCGGTCGTTGTCATGGACTGGATTGCGACCGGTGCACCATCCCCGATCGGAACGGAACCAACATTGATCCTGCGTGTTTTTTTACGATTGATTTTCATATTTTCGTCCTTTTTCTTCCAATTAAGTTTCAGAACATTCAAACCGGAAAGCGGCTCATATCAATGGGAACCAAAAACCCTCATCAAGTCATTGTAAAAAGCAAAAACCATGATCGAAAGCAAAAGAACAAAACCCACCTGCATCGATATCTCCCTAACCCTGACTGACAGGGGCCTCCGGAGAAGTCCCTCCGCAGCCAGAAAAAGGATATGCCCGCCATCAAGAACGGGAACAGGAACCAGGTTCATCACACCAAGAGTTACACTGATGAACCCCATAAAAACCAGAAGGTTCACAATGCCGGACTGGGCCGCTCTGGCAGACATCTGGGCGATCAGGATCGGCCCCCCCAGATTTTTTGAAGAAATCTCCCCTGTTACAATCTTCCCGAGTGAAATAACGGTGATCTTGGTGACATGGACGGTCTTGAGAAAACCTCGCCCCAACCCGGCGAACAAACCATATCGCAAAGTTGTTGTCTCACCCCCCGGAGCCACACCGATCTTTCCCTGAGGAACGCGTTGCCCGTATATGTTCTGACCCATCATGCTTTCAGGAGACAGAGAAATGGAAAGGTCCTTCCCATTTCTCCCGACAACGAGAGTGATGGGCTTTCCGATACGGTTTTCCACAAGTCCTCGAAGGTCGTCCCATGTGGAGAGCGAATGGCCATCTACTGACAGGATCCGGTCTCCGGGAAGGAGTCCGACCTTTGCTGCCGGTGAACCGGCCATGACCTTCCCCACAACCGGCAAAAGGGCAGGAATTCCCGCCCAGAACACCACGGTGAACAGAAAAAAAGCGAGAATGAAGTTGGCAACCGGGCCGGCCGCGGCGATCGAGATCCGTTTCCAGACCGGAAGAGCTCCAAACGATCGGGCCTGGTCTTCCGGGCTTACGGACTCGGGATCCGTTTCCCCGAGCATCTTTACGTATCCGCCGAGTGGAATCCATGCAAGCCTGTATTCAGTTTCTCCAACGGTTTTGGAAAAAATCTTTGGGCCAAAACCGATGGAGAACTTTTCAATCTTGACTCCAAAACGCTTGGCCACCAGAAAGTGCCCCGACTCGTGGATGACGATCAGGACACCCACGACCAGGATAAAAGACAGGAGAGCTTCCATTTAATTCCTCCTGGCGCCACCTGGAACAGGTGCCGCCATCTGGCCATTATGATTGGGATTGCCCGGAATCTCTTCCGTTCCGGCATATTTCTCAGCAAGTTCCTGTGCTTTGTTACGGGCAGCTTTCCCTGATTTTCGTATCTCATCAAGGGTTCGAGCCTCAAAAACCGGGGCCTGCTCAAGAACTTCTCCCTGAATCCGGGCGATCAGACTGAAGGGAATCTTTCCTTCCAGAAAATGAGCCACAGCCACTTCATTGGCCGCATTCAGCCAGAGACAGGATTGTCCTCCACGCTCAAGGGCCCTGTATGCGTGCCGAATCGAGGGAAAAGCCTCATGGTCAGGGTGATGGAAAGTCATCTGCCCCAACAAGACCAGGTCAAGACTCTTGACATCAAGAACCAGCCGCTCATCCCCGGATATCGCATAGCTTATCGGTCCCCTCATGTCGGGAACACCCATCTGGGCAAGGACCGAACCATCCACCAGCTCGACAAGCGAATGGATGATGCTTTGCCTGTGGACAACAACCTCTATCTTCTCGGAGGGAAGATCGAAAAGCCAGCGCGCTTCAATCACCTCTAGCCCCTTGTTCATCAGGGTCGCCGAATCGATGGTGATTTTGGGTCCCATCCTCCATGTCGGATGGTTCAGCGCCTCCTCGACAGTCACATGGGCCATTTCTTCTTTTGTTTTCCCGAACATTGGTCCACCGGAAGCGGTGAGAATAACCCGTCTGACACTTTTCCAGTCATGCCCCTTCATTGCCTGGTAGATCGCACTGTGTTCCGAATCGACAGGAACCAGTCTGGCTCCTTTCTCCCGAATACGCCCCATAACGGCACTTCCGCCGGCAACAAGGGTTTCCTTGTTGGCCAGGGCAATGGTCCTTCCGGGGAGAATCCCCTCCCATGTGGGGGGGAGACCCGCGTCACCAACGATTGCCGACAGGAGAACTTCGGCACCAGGATAGGCTGCAACAGCAACGGCTCCCTCCTCACCGGACAAAACCTTGATTCCTGAACCAAAAAGAGACTCCTTGCAGGAGGAATACACCTCTTCGGCCACAGAGAGAATCTCGGGTTCAAAGAGACGGGCCTGCTCAAGAGTCACTTCAAGATTCTTTCCGGCAGCCATTCCAAGGACCTTAAAACGATCCGGATGCTTCAATACGATATCAAGAGCCGAACGGCCGATCGAGCCGGTTGAGCCCAGAACGGACAGGCTGGTTCTACTCATTATCAAGACCTCATAAAAAAACGATATGGGGAGCCCCGAAGAAAACGGGGAATCACGTCCAGATTTTTAACGAAAACCCCTCCCAATACACCAAAAACAAATAAAAAACCGGCGCATTGAAGAGAAGACTGTCAATCTTGTCCAGAAAACCGCCATGTCCGGGAATCAGCCCCCCGGAATCCTTCACTCCGGCGTATCGTTTGAATGCCGACTCGCAAAGATCCCCCAGCTGACCGACACCACCCATGAGAAGCGAGATCGCCAACAGATCTCCCAAAGCAACCCCCGGAATGAGCATCCGATGAAAAAGAAGGGTCCAGATGACACCTCCGGCAAGACCACCCACCGCCCCTTCCTTCGTTTTAGAAGGAGACAAGGCAGGCGACAATTTGACCTTTCCCATGGTTTTTCCGACAGCATAGGCAAAGATGTCCACCGCCCAAGTGAATCCCAGAACGAACAGGACAAGCTTCCCTCCCTCCGGAAGGGCCCTGAGAAGGAGGACATACCCCAGAAGATACGGGATGTAGACCAGTCCGGCAAGAATGGGGAGCATTGCCGGAACATCAGGAAGAAGGTCACCTTCCCGTCGGGAACGCCCGGAAATCGACACCATCAGAATCGCCAGAAACAAAAGCGCCAGAAGATCCCCAGGGGAAATCTCCGAAGCCGCTCCCTGGGAGGAGAGGTAAAAATCGAGGATCAGAAAAATTCCGCAGATGCGGGCCACCCAAGGGAGGACAGGGGAGACTCCACGCGGCAACATCATCGACAAATACTCGGAAAAAGCCAGGAACATGACGAGGAGGATCAGGACAAGCAGCGCCCAGCTGGAGCCCTTCAGCAATAGAAGGACAAGGAGCGGAACAAGAACCAATCCAACAGCAACCCGCTGAAAAAGGTTCTTCAAATGGCGCCTTCATCAGGCGTTGCCCCGGTCCTGCCAAAACGGCGAACCCTTTCCTGATAATCCATCAATGCCCGACGGTAATCTTCTTCCGAGAAATCCGGCCACAAGGTCCTGGTAAAATGCAGTTCCGTATAAGCGATCTGCCACAAAAGGAAGTTGCTGACCCGGACCTCACCGCTCGTCCGAATCAGAAGATCCGGCGGGGGGAGATCCCTGGAATCCAGATAATCTGAAAAACGTTCCGCTGACAGATCTTCTGGAGAGAGAATCCCCTTCTGGACATCCCTCGCAAATGCAGTCGCCGCTTTTACGATCTCTTCTCTCCCGGAATAAGACAACGCAAGCGTTAACACCATACGATCACAGGCCGAAGTACGATCTTCCGCCATCCGTATTTTTTTAAAAACCGACTCAGGGAGCCGCTCGCGTGCTCCAACAACCGAAAAACGGATGGAATTGTTCAGCATTGTCTGTATCTCCTGATCAATAAACTCCTCCAGGAGAGCCATCAATGCGTTGACTTCAAGACGTGGTCTGGTCCAATTTTCCCACGAAAATGCATAGAGGGTCAAATACGGGATATTCCATTGCCTTGAGGCTGTCACAACCCGCCTGACGCTCTCGGCACCTGCGCGATGGCCCATCACCCTTGGCAGATGCCTTTTCGTCGCCCACCTGCCATTTCCGTCCATAATGACCGCGACATGACGGGGAGGATTCGAGAGCCAGGAAAGGTCGACTTTTTCGCTGTCCGGAGACTCGGCGTTGATGGTGTGCTTCATGGATGGGATCCCGAGGATGGACGGTTGATGAGAGATGGTGGAGATCCACCCTGACCGAGAGCCTTCAGAACCTTTCCCGGCAATGGGAATATCTGGATTTTCCCTTCATTTTCATAGAGGTTCTGGATATTCATGAAATTGAAAACCGGCTCCGTAGCCACAAGAAGCCTCGGTTTCAAAGTGGCAGGATCCGTTCCGATCGCGATATCGGTAATAAAATCCCTGACCCGGGTCAAGCGACCCAATAAAGTCCAGTTGACTCCAGTCCAACGGTAAAAATACACCTGTCCATACTGGTAGCCCTGAAATCTCGCCACGGGAGAAGAGACCGGAACATTTTTATAGACAATCACGATAGGACGATTCTGTCCTTTGGTCGAAGAAATGGTCAGGATACGTCCTTTCAAATGGACCATTCTTGTCCTGACGGGGAGAAGCGCATGGGGACGGCCAAAAACGTAATGATCATCATACCCGCCGAGAAAGAAAGGACTTTTGAAGCGAAGATCCCCATTCGCACCAAGATAGGTCAGATGGTTGTCCTTCGAGAGCTGAAGGAAGCGGGTCTTACCGGAAATCGTGATCGGCAGCGATCCGAACAGTCTGACTCTTGCGGGCCAATCAAGCGTCCGTCCCTTTTCGAAGTGATCACGCACCCAGTCCATCTGGTAGATCTTTCCCAGAAATGGCCTGTTCACACCCATTTTTTGAGCCAGAAGCCGATCATGTCCTCCCGGAAGATGGACAATCCTCAGATAGAGACGAACATGCTTCCAGATGCGCCGGAGCTTTCCTCCTGAAACATCAAGAACATAGGAGTCGGGTGTTCCTTCGACAATACTGCTGACAGCGATCTGGTAATGGCTTTTCCAGCCGGATGGATCCTTGTCGGATGCAGGGTGGTCATCCATAAGATGTCCTGCAGAAACGAATATGTGGAGATTTCTGATCACTCCGGGATTGGATTCAGAATACCTCACCCTGAACCCGTCGGGGGAAAACTCTCCCAGGAGAACCTTCTTCCCGTCGGAAAAAGCAAACAGAGGACGACCGCTGATACTTTTCCCGATGGGCACTATGAATTTGGGAATAAAGGAGACCGAAAGCACGGACGACGGCTTTGAAAGCGGCGGCAAGCTCGTGGTGATGAATCCCCCAACGCGGTGCTCTCCTTTTCCGACCTCGGCCATGAGGGGAGAAATGCCCTTCATCATTGCGGAAATATGAGCCATCGGCTGTCCGGTCGCGCCTGACACTATGGAAATCGTCATCAGGGCCCTCTGGCCGACAATCGTTGTATCCACCAAAAAGAGGTAGTCCACACCGAGAAGAATGGAAAGCCTTTTCAGAACCGCAGGGTCCTCCCTGGAAACCCTGCCAAGGCTTCCAAGAGTTGCTTCCACCTTGAATGGGTCGAGAACCCGGAATCGCTCCGAGTGGTCAAGGCGCTGCTCAAGATGAGCCATGACCCTGATGTCTGCATAGTTCGATTGGGGAATCACCGCCAACGGTATGGGTGCCCCGGAAAGTCGTACACGATCTCCAACGGCAGGGCTTTCTCCGGATGTATCCCTCGAAAAGAAACCCGAGCTGGTCTGGTCTGCGACCGACTCCACTGAAAGGCGCCCAAGCTTTTCCTCCCGGAAACCGATCACTTCATCCGTATAGGGATCCCTGAAAGGTTGCCCCCTCCTCACAACGGTCAAAACCATCCCCTCGGTGATTCCGGAAGAGGCGCCCTTGTCCAGGGAAACGGTCGAACCGTCAACGGAAGTGATATTTCCATAAACCTCAGGAAAATAGGAGGACAGGACCCTGACAACATCCCTGGTCCTGACCAGTGGAGCGTCCAGGGGAGTGCTCGACGGAGAGGCGGCAACAGCGTTGGGGAGCAGAGGTCCGCAGAAGGAAACGTCCGCAAGAAGGAAAAAGGAGATTAACGAAAAACAACAAAATCCCCTCAAGAATGCCATCATGTCATGCCTCTGGTTATTCCATCCGGAGAGAGATCAATCTTCCGGAAAGCAGGTCTTGAAGGCAAGCCGGGCATCGTCTGGACATCCCCTGCATAAACAGTGACAAAACCGGCCCCTGTAAACGCCCTGACATCCGTCACTGGAAAAACATAGCCACGGGGATCCCCTTTCAAAGCCGGATCATGTGAAAGCGAAGCCCATGTCTTGGCAATGCAGACCGGCATCGTCTCTGCCCCGAGAGATTTGGCGACAACCAGACTTTTTCTGGCCCTGTCCGACCACGAAGCCATTTTTGCACCATACATGGTTGTCACAATGCGAGTCACTTTATCTTCCAGGGAATCTTCCCGGCGATAAAGGGGAGTCACCTGACCATTATGGTGTTTAGCCGTTTCCATGACGACCCGCGCAAGGGCAAGCGCTCCTTCGCTACCGTCCCTGAAATGTGAACAGACCACCGCATCGGAAGCACCTGCATCGATTGCGTGCCGGCGAATAATGTCCCACTCTTCTTGTGAATCCTGGGGATGGGAGTTGATCGCCACAACGACCGGAACTCCGAAAGAGCGGATATTTTCGATTTGGCGACGAAGATTCGCGCATCCCCTGTCAACCGACTCTGGATGGGGCGAATCCAGAATTTCCGGAATAGGTTTGCCCGCCGTGGTCTCCGCAAGCCCCCCGTGCATCCGGAGGCTCTTTGCCGTAGCGACCAGAACGGCCACATTCGGCCCCCTTCCGAGAATGGGGGATTTTATGTCAAAAAATTTCTCCCCGCCAAGATCAGCCCCGAAACCGGCCTCCGTCACAACACATTGGGCCCCTGAAAGGGCAACCCAGTCTCCGATGACGGAAGAGTTTCCATGGGCAATATTCGCAAAAGGCGATCCGTGAACAATCGCAGGCGTGCCCTCGCAAGTCGCCATAAGATTCGGCCAGAAGGCCTCACGAAGAAGTGCCGCCATCGCCCCGTCGACACCCAGATCCCTTGCCGTAACAGGGGTGCCATCGACATTCGCTCCAACCGTAATTTTAGATAGTCTCCCCGAAAGGTCGGAATAGTCTTTTGCCAAAGCCAGAATCGCCATCACTTCCGAACTCACCGCAATCGAAAATTCCGTTTCCCGGGGAATCCCGTTCGCACGTCCCCCCAGGCCGATCACCACCTTCCGGAGAGGACGATCATTCAGATCCACTACCCGGGGGTAGTTGATGGAGAGAGGGTCAATCCGAAGGGGATTGCTGTGGGAGAATTCATTGTCGATGGCCGATGCCAGAAGATTGTGTGCCGATGAAACGGCATGAATATCCCCTGTCAGGTGGAGGTTCAGGACATCCATCGGTTCAATGGTCGACCTTCCTCCTCCTGCACCACCCCCCTTGATTCCAAAAACAGGCCCCATTGAAGGCTGTCGAATCGTGACAACTGTCCTTAAGCCAAGACGGTTCAAGGCCATCGAGAGGCCGATGGAAGTGGTGGTTTTTCCTTCTCCAAGCGGAGTGGGAGTCATTCCCGTCACAAGGACATAAAGTGCGGAAGAAACTTTTGAGTCATCAGGAGAAAGCCCCAGAGATGGAGAGGGCAAGTAACGGGGGTCAATTTTTCCCCTGCCTGGCCCGAAGCGGTGAAATCGGTCAGATGGAACACCGAGGGAACGGGCAAGTGATTCTAAATCGATCAAAGTCATTCTTTCCGGAGGGTTGAGCAGAAGTCGTTTTTTGCCTGTCGAAGGTCAGGGAAAGGAGCCAGGAGGATCCATTCACCAATGACCCCGGTCAAACGCCATTTCCTGAAGTATGGAATGAAACAGCCTGAAAGACAAGAGCCGAAGCTCAGAAAAGTCTCCGGGAGGTCTGTGATTTCACCACATCAAAAGACCCATCAGCCACTTTCTGCCATCTGTCTTTGAAGATCTCCCCGTTTTTTCTGTCGCATCGTTATGGCCGATAACAAAATGCCGAGTTCATATAAAAACACCATCGGGAGATACATGATCATCATATTGAAAAAGTCCTGTGTGGGAGAAAGGACCGAAGCCACAACGGCATTTCCGACCAACGCCCACCGTCGTCCCTTCCGGAAAGATTCCGGCGTCACCCAGCCAATGGATGTGAGGAGAGCCATGAGAAGAGGAAGCTCAAAGATCAGTCCGAAAACAAAAAGGAACCGAAGTTCAAAAGAGATGGTTCGGTCAACCGAGAGGAAGGGAGACAGTCCCTCGGACTGTCCAAAGCCCACCAAAAAATGAAGCGCCTGGGGAAGGGCAAGAAGATCCGAAAACACAACCCCAAGGAAAAAAAAGACAGTCAGCCCAAATAACCATTTAAAAACCCGTTTTTTTTCCTCCCGGTAAAGCCCTGGCGCAACAAATCTCCAAATCTCCCACAACACCAGCGGGTAGGAGATCAAAAGCCCCATCGTCAGGGCAACCTTCAGTGTGATCCAGAACGCTTCAGTGGGGGTTGTAAAGACAAGCTTGGTCCCTGACTTGGAGCCAAGCCAAGCCAGAACCCTGTTCGAGAACGGGAAACAGACAATCATGGATCCCGAGATCCACAAAACCCCTCTCAACACCCGGGACCTGAGCTCTGAAAGATGGGAAAGAAACGGCAAGCGGTCCATCAGACAGACGTTACTCCTTTTCTAGCCTGATGTTTTGAATCATGGGAAACTCTCCACCTTTCTGATAGGGCTGGGGAAGAGGCGTCCAGTCATCGGGTTCCGCCGGTCTGCCCTCTTCCATGATAGACCGGGAAATATCCTTGACCTCAAGAAGGATTGGAGCAAGCCTCGTTCGTGCAAGCCGGATGAAACGCCCGGTCTTGGTCGCAAGGGACGGCCATTCGGACGGCTTGACCACCAGCATGATCAAAAGAAAGATGAAGATAAGGTCAGGCCACCCGATCCCAAACACCCAGACACCCCCGCAACAGAATCTCCCAGATACAATCCGAACCGCTAAAGACCGGCCAACCCAACCGTCAAAAGCTCCATAAGCCTTTCTCCCATGTTCGGCCGATCGTTCATTTCCCCGGTAGTATACACCATCACAATCGCATCATCCGACTGTTCATCCACTGACCACTCGGGGCCATAGTATCCCTTCCTGATCCCTGACTGCCGGAATCCCAGACGGAAGTACAGCTGTTTTGCGGGACTTCTTGAACGAACCTCAAGGTAAACAGACGAGATCCCCGACAGATGACACCCTGACAAGAATCGCCGGAACATAGACGAGCCGATGCCCTTGTTTCTCCAGTCAGGGTGAAGGAAAAACGTGTGGATTTCCACCTCGTCAAGAACGCAATATCCTCCAATCAGTCCCAGAAGCCCCCCAGCTTGTGGGGAAACGATTCCGGCGTGAAAAGAGTGTGTCGGTTCCGTGACCTCCCTGACAAGAGATGGTCCAAGAGCATTGATCCGGGATTCAATGGACGGAAGGCCCGAAATGAACCGTGAAAGGAGTTCAGGCCAAAGCCCCGTCGACAGATCGACAAAACGGGGATCCTTTAGTTCAGCTGGCCCGACTCTCCGATTGTGAACCTCTTCACCGGAACCGGATTGTTCAGAAAAATCCATCAGAATCCTCGCTCCTCCGAATGGTCAAACCGCATTTCGACCATAGACAATGGAACGGTCACCACCAAACAAAACAGCAGCTCGTCCCTGATAAATCGGATCAGGAGGGAGATCCGTTCCTCTGGGGAAGGAAAGACTGGGCCATAAAAGTTCTGGTTCAGCTGGTAAATAAATCACTCCAGGGCCAATAACGGTCACATTCCGAACCTGCTGAAGGAGCTCGCCAATCTCCACAGGTGTTTCCATGGGAGACCAATCCGGATCACAGATCCAGTCTCCCGTGATGGGGTCTCTGACCCTTCGTTCCCCCAAAACCTCCGACTGTCTGGCATCAATGACCAAAAGAAGAGCATCGGAATCGACCAGACGCCACTGGAGAGCCAGCGTATCAAAGGGAGAGACACTCACCAGCGGAACTCCCAGAGAGATCGCAAGCCCGCTTCCGAAAGAATGAGCAACACGAAGGGAGCTATAGTTCCCAGGCCCTTTCGAAACAGAAATCATTCGGATATCCGTTGATTTTTTCTTTGAAGACTCCAGGAGGAGAGCGACCGACTGGGGAAGAATTTCGCTCGCCGCCCCGGAGGCCGACAAAGACACCTTTCCCAAACATTTCTGATCATCCAGAAGGGCCAGCCCCAAAACTCCAGTGGAACACTCAACAGACAGATGGATCATCCTTTTCTCCCGACATCTTTCAGCAAATCAATCGCCTCCCGGAGCTCCGTCACCGGATGAAAACTGAGCCCACCCATCTTTCCGGCACGAAGGGGGTCCTTTTTGGTTTTGGAAGAATCCGCAGACCCGCCGGGCAGGATGGCATGCCGGAATCCATGTCTTTCCGCTTCTTTCAAGCGTTCGGCAAGATGCGGGATACGCCGGACCTCTCCGCCAAGACCGATCTCCCCCATGACAACCCAGTCGGAAGGAAGAGCCAGGTTCCTGAAGGAGCCCGCAAGGGATAACGCAACGGGAAGATCGATCGCCGGCTCGTCCACGTCGACACCTCCCACAATATTGACAAAGAGATCCATCCCGCCAAGTTCAAGCCCCGTTCGCCTCGACAATACCGCAGTCATGAGCGAAAGTCTCTGGAGGCTGACCCCTTGGGCGACACGCCTGGGGTTCGGGAAGACTGTCGGATTCACAAGAGTCTGCAACTCGACCAGAATCGGTCTGGATCCCTCCATTCCAGGAACAATGATGGATCCGGACAAATTGGGGCGCCTGCCCTCCAGGAAAAAGGAGGAGGGGTTTTCGACCTCCCGAAGCCCTTCCGGAACCATCTCGAAAATCCCCAGTTCTCCCGTTGGTCCGAAACGGTTTTTAACCGACCGGAGCATCCGCAGGGGGTGATGCCTTTCCCCTTCAAGATACAGGACCGTGTCCACCAGATGTTCAAGAACTCTGGGTCCCGCAATCTGCCCATCTTTTGTCACATGGCCAATGACAAGAACCGTTACACCGGATTTTTTGGCAACCTCCAGAAGAAGTGTGGCCGATTCCCTTAAAAGCGCCACGGAGCCTGAAACAAGTCCCATCTGGGGCATCGTAATCGTCTGGATCGAATCCACGACAAGGATTTCAGGAGAAAGACGAACAACTTCAGCCAAAACAGCCTCAAGGTCTGTCTCCGCCATCAGGTGAAGCGCTCCTGATGGCTCCCCCAGACGGTCATAACGCATCCGTATCTGCTCCGGAGATTCTTCCCCGGCAGCGATCAACACTTTTCTGGAACGAGCAATTCGGGACAATGCCTGCAGGATGAGTGTGGACTTCCCCACTCCCGGGTCCCCTCCCAAGAGAACGAACGAGCCGGGAACAAGACCTCCCCCCAACACCCGGTCAACCTCGGAAAACCCTGTCGCAATCCGTTCAATCGTCCGGCTACCCACTTCAGAGATCGGAACAGAACGGGGCGCCTGATCATTCTTTTCATTCTGGATAATTGCCTCAAGACGAGTTGCAGGAGCGACCCATTCGACCAGACCATCCGGGGCTTCGTGACAATTTGGGCAAAATCCCATCCACCGGGGAGATCGATATCCGCACGCTGGACAAACGAAAGACGCTTGATCTTTTCGGCTCATTTTCCCTTTCCGCCATTCATACGGCCGAATTGGCCCCCTATGAAGGAATCCATTGTTGTGTTATGTTTTTCAGAAATCGAACCCAATCGGGGACTCGGCATCCCTGTGATCCACCTTATGGAGAATCTCTTGATCGGGAAAAAGAACAGGACCAAGCCCCGCAAAACCGAATCAGTCCACCATGAAAAGCCAGCGATCGCATCGCTTTTCATGGCTCCCTTCCTCTTCGCCACTCTTTTCCTGGGACTATTCATTCTGGCCGCTGGAATACGACCGGCTACCCTTCTTGCCGCAGACGGAGAAGATACCCCGAATTTTTCCGACCCGGGTTCAGGATCTGACAACTCTCCGGAATTTACCAATACTCCTGACATTGGAGTGGGAACAACCGTCAATCCCCTGGCCCAGCCCAATCAGATCCTTTTCGATGCCGCACTCGGATTTGTCCCAAGTGTCGGTCCAACCGTTTCCGGCGCAACAGGAAACGCCCAGACAGGAGTCGGATTCCTTGTGGATCTCGAGGCCGGGTATACGATTCTCCCGAACCTTGTGGCCACTCTGGGAATCTCCATCCACGCATTTTCAAATGATACCAATATACCGGTCCTTCTGGGGGTACAGTATTACTTTGACAATGGTGGAGGGTTCCCCATGATCATGGGGAACCAGAAACTGACGCTTGTGCCCTATATTGAGGCCGCAATGGGTCCCGTCTTCAATGTTTCAACCGATTCCGCAGGTACAGGCGTTGGCGCCATGGCGTTCGGATTCCGGGTTGGACCTGGGGTCCTGATTCCCTTTGGAGTCAACCGCCATCAGGGTATCTATTTTGAGATCGATTACGAAACACAGGGAGGCCCTTTTTCCGGGGGAGGACTCTCAAGCTCTGCTTTTACCCTGATCCCTGTCAAGGTTGGATATACGACCATCTTTTAGCCGATCGATCCCCAGACAGGCAATCGTCTCCCTTACGGAAAAAGAAATGACCGGACAAGGAGGAGTGTCAGCCGCAACCTTCCTTGTGAACAGCTTTTCCAGAAGTGGTTGCCACAAAGGAGTCCAGAAAGGATGGGAGCGGTCGTCGAGGAGAACCGCCGGAACCTGATATGAACCATCGATCCTTGAAAAGGCCAGCCAGCCGAAAAGCTCGTCAAGTGTTCCAAACCCACCAGGCAAGACAACAAAGCCTTCCGACTGTGTCAAAAAAAACTGCTTTCTGAGAAAAAACTGCCCAAAACAAAAATCCCCATCCAGTGTACGGCCGGGTGGAGATCCAGGGCGACAATAAAGAGACACGCCGCTCCCGGAGCTCACCGAATTCGAACCGGCCAGGACCGCTCCCATCAGACCTTCACGGCCCCCGGTCAGAGCCATAAACCCCGCACCGGCAATCTCTCTTCCAAGCTCTTTTGCCATCTCCCAGGCCGAATCCGAACGGTCAAGAGAAGATGAGGCAAAAACCGTTATTTTCGGTCTGTCGGGAAGTGTCTTGAAAAACTCCATCGCCGCAGAGATCTCGGCAATGACCTCAGATTCCTGAAACACGAAGTCCGTCCACAAGAATCGACGGGCACACAATGGAACTTCTACTGGAAACATCCGATCCGATTCCCATGATCCCCGAAAACAGAGCGTCCAGCGTTCCGGCTATCGTAAACTCCGAGAGAGGTCCCAGAATCTCTCCACCCCGGACTTCGTAACCGAACGCCCCTCTCGAATAATCTCCGGTAACCGTATTGACTCCGAAACCGATCAGCTCCGTTACCATGATTCCGTCGCCCATCTGTTTTAAAAGCCCGGAGCGATCTTCCGTTCCGGGAGTCACGATGACATTCGAGGTTCC
The DNA here is from genome assembly GCF_000284315.1 of Leptospirillum ferrooxidans C2-3. Taxonomy (NCBI): domain Bacteria; kingdom Pseudomonadati; phylum Nitrospirota; class Nitrospiria; order Nitrospirales; family Nitrospiraceae; genus Leptospirillum; species Leptospirillum ferrooxidans. The sequence continues at coordinate 2,002,334 of NC_017094.1, forward strand.
GACGACGGGAGCGTCCCCCAGGGAACGAACGGCATTTCCTGTTGTTTTATGGCCGGTTTTCCGGGCGGAATAACTATCGAAAAGGAACCCGTTCAAAATACCACCGGAAAGGATTTCCTTTTTTGCGACACGAACGCCCTCTCCGTCAAACGGACGGCTCCCGAAGCCTCCCGGAAGGAAGGGGTCCTCCGTGAGGGTCAAAAGGGAAGAAGCGACCTTCGATCCTTCACGACCTTTCAGGTAAGTGGCGTCCCTGTAAAGAGCGTGCCCCGATATTGCCGACAGTAAATGGCCAATGAGCGAACGGGCATTTTCCGGATCAAAGAGGATCCGGGCATTTCCGGTCTTTGGCCTTTTGGGGTTCAGTCTCGAAATGGCACGTCTTGAAGACTCGGCCCCAATCGCTCCGGGAGAATCAAGGTCCCTGAAAAAGGGGCGCTGGTCATACCAATAGTCCCGTTCCATCGAGTCGCCTTCTTTTGCGATGGAGGTCACTGACAGAGCATAGTTCGTCCGGCTTGTTCCACCGAGAAATCCCCTCGTGTTTCCCATCTGTCGGGTCATTCGGCTGGACTGGAATTCCGCACCTTCCGAAGACGAGATTCGGCTGTCGTAGGAAAGGGCCGCCTTCTCGCAGGAAAGGGCCAGATCCAGCCGAAGCTTCGCTGAGGGGGCATCCCGACCATCATCTTCAAGCAGAAGATCCGGAAAAGGCCTGCGAAATTCAAGATCCTCAGGATCGGGAAGACCGGAATGGGCATCTGGAGCGGTTTCCCCCGCGAGACGCACCGCTTCCCTCACCAGATCCGAAAGGGAGTCCCTGTTCAGATCGGAAGTGGAGACAATCGCCTGGGATTGCCCACGAAAGACTCGAATTCCCATCCCCCTGCTCATGCTTCGGTGGACCTTCTCCACATCACCCTTCCGGACGGAAATGGAGTAATCGTCGCTTGTCACATAGAGCGCATCCGCATCGGTTGCGCCAAGTTTTTTGGCTTCCGACAGCACAAATGAAAGGATATCTTCTCCCTGTGCGACTTTTTCGACGGCATCGTCGCTCATGCTGTGCCTCCTACTGTCAATTCTTCCACCATAATGGTCGGCAGACCCACTCCGACCGGAACGGACTGTCCGTCTTTACCGCATGTCCCCACCCCGGAATCGAGAGACATATCCGATCCCACCATCGAAACCTTCGTCAACACTTCAGGACCGCTGCCGATCAGTGTTGCCCCCCGGACAGGATAAAGGATCCGACCCTTCTCGACGTAATAAGCTTCTGATGTCGAAAAGACGAACTTTCCGGAGGTGATGTCAACCTGTCCTCCACCGAAATTGACTGCATAGATCCCGCGATCGAGACTCTCGAGGATTTCTTTCGGATCGGAATCCCCCCCGAGCATGCTGGTATTCGTCATTCTTGGCATCGGAACGTGGGCGTAGGATTCCCTGCGGCCATTCCCCGTGACCTTCATCCCCATCAGACGGGCATTATGACGGTCCTGCAGATACCCCCGAAGGATCCCCTTTTCGATCAAAACGGTTCTTGAGGTCGGGGTTCCCTCGTCATCGACATTCAGGGATCCCCTTCTCCCCGGAATCGTCCCATCGTCGATCACCGTGCAGAGAGAGGATGCGACCTTTTCACCTATCCTTCCGGAAAAGGCCGATGTTCCCTTCCGATTGAAATCTCCTTCAAGTCCATGCCCAACCGCTTCATGAAGAAGGATCCCCGGCCATCCCGGTCCAAGGACAACCGGCATCGTCCCGGACGGACAATCACGGGCATCCAGATTCACGATCGCCTGACGGGCCGCTTCCCGTGCCCCCAGCCTGATGCGTTCAATGTCCGGGATATCGGAAAAAGGAACCCTGCCGCCAAAACCGTAGGAACCGGTCTGGCGATTTTTTTCACTTTGAGCGATCACCGTAATGTTGAAGCGGTAAAGAGGCCTCAGATCCGTTGAAAGCTGGCCATCTTCACGGACGGTGAGGACAGACTTCACTTCGGTCGCCAAAGACACCATGACCTGTTTCACACGATGGTCATAGGCCCTGGCGGTACGATCCGCTTCAGAGAGGAGCTCTCTCCTCACATCCGTTGGCAGAACAAGCCCTTCTTTGGTGACCGGGTAAAGCTCATGTGTCCGAACCATTTTCCCGACAGGAGACCTTGCAGCACCCTCCCCTCCATGAAGGGCAATCTCCCGGGCTGTCGCCATCGTCAGATGAAGCATCTTGGGATCGATTTCCTCCGTCAGGGCAAATCCTGTTTTCTCTCCTGAGATGATCCTCGCACCCGCTCCCTGGGAAATATGGCTCCCCGCCTTTTTAACAATTCCTTCCTCAAGGCTCATCGTTTCCGAAACAGTATGTTCGAAGTACAGATCGGCAAAATCGATATGGCTTCCCGCTGCCAGATTCATCACCGAGTCCAAAACGTCCGGCGACGCCCCAAAGCGGTGTTCAAAAAATCCTGCCAGGTCTCGTCCTGATTCCTGACTTCCCATGTTGGAACCTTTCGATATGGACATCTTTGCCCCCCAAATGCACAATGGTAGCGACTTCAAGAACATAAATTCCCCAAAAAACAGACCGGACAGGGTCTTGGATCGGTCCAATTCCGCCGGCCCCCGAAAACACATGTCTCTCCACTATATAGGGACGCCGTTCCCTGGATCAAGGAGGAGCCCGGAATGACAGACATTTCCGACCATGATCAACCATCTTCGGAGAGGATCAGGGTCCTCCTCGAAGGGGCCCGACAGAACGGAGCCTTTCCGGGAGCGGTCCTCCTCTGGGGAGTGGCATCCGGTCAATACTCCTTCCTCTGCTCGGGTGTCCTGAGAAAAGATATTCCCGGAGCTCCCGTTACCGAAAAAACGCTCTTTGACCTGGCTTCACTGACCAAACCATTGGTCACAGCCACACTATCCCTTCTGGCGACACAAGAGGGGCTCATATCCCCTTCCACTCCACTGGAAGAACTGATGTCCCTGCCAGGCAGACATTTTCTCGCAAGACAGCCTTTCTCCCGGCTTCTCTCCCACTCATCGGGCCTTCTCTCCTGGGCCCCTCTTTATAGGGAGATCCCTCCAGACAATCCCGCTCTCTTCAGGGAGATTCTCGAACAGAAGATCCTGGATCTCCCCCCCGACTACACTCCGGGGACAACGGCCAGATATTCGGACTTCGGATATATCCTGGCGGGAAGAATCATCGAAAGGATTTACGGAAACAGGAGTCTTGCCAGTTTATTCAAGGAAAAAGTCACCGAACCTCTTCAGATCCTCAACACCGGGTTCATCGAAACTGGAGAGGCAAGCCCTTTGAGGATGCAGTCGATCGCATCCACCGAAATGATCGAAGGGGCCGGGATTCCGTTTACGGGAATTGTCCATGATGAGCATGCCCGATACATGGGAGGGGTTTCCGGACACGCCGGACTGTTTGGAAGCGCCTTGTCGGTCTGGAATCTTGTCTTGCCATGGATGGGAAAGGGGACTTTTTTTGATCCGGCCATCCTTGCCGATTTCAGAAGAAAACAGCCAGAGATTTCATGGACCTGCGGCTGGGACACCCCGACAGGCGACTCCCAGTCCGGACATCTGTTCTCTGAAAAGGCCATAGGACATCTGGGCTATACAGGAACTTCGATCTGGATGGAGCCCGGAAACGGACGGATCATCATCCTTCTGACCAACCGGGTCCATCCTTCCAGAACACAAAATCTGTTAAAGATCTGGCGACCAAGAATCCACGACGCCGTCATGGAATGCGGCTTCGACTAGATCTTTCCGATCGCTTCGAGGAGGGGAATATGATCCGGATCGTAACCCGCTCCGTTCTGAAAAAGAGGATCCATCCTGTCGAATCGCCCAAATGGATCCACCCCCAAAAGGCTTCCCCCAAAGATCCCGATCCAGTCCGATTTCCGGAGAACGGGCCTCTCCCGGATCTTCCGGTCGGGATTGCAGCCCATCTTGAGAATGCCGAGACCCCCCAAGAGAACCAGACGCAGTTCGAGGGAGAGACGGAATCCGACTTTGGAGGGCAAATCCCTTCCCCGATAAAAAAGACCTCCCGTAAATCCGTCAAGCCTTTTCAGAAGCATGAGGTGACGTTCATCGGAGAGTTCAAAGAGCTCTCTCTCGGACAGATGACAGGCAGCAAGCTCATCCTTGGGAACATAGATACGGTCCTTTTTTCGGTCAACATCGATATCCTGCCAGAAGTTGGCCAACTGGAGAGCCGTACAAATCGCATCGGAAGATTTGAAGAGAGCTTCATCGCGATACCCATGAACCCATAAAAGGAGCCTTCCCACCGGATTGGCGGACAGTCTCGAATACCCCAGAAGGTCTTCGAAGGATTGATGTCTCGTTACCACACGATCCCGTTCGAAGGCCCGAATCAGATGATCCAGCCATTCGACAGGAAGGGAAAACTCCCGGATCACATCGGAAAGGGCCCGAAAAACGGGATGATCCACAGGGCCTGAAGCCGCCTGAAAAAGAAGCTCCCTCCAATTGGACAGTTTCTCCATGGCTTCGCGAGTATCGGGAATCTCATCTGCAAAATCATCTGCCGTCCTGGCAAAGGCATAGATGACAGCGATCGGTAGTCTCGTCGACTTGGGAAGGAGAGACGAGGCAACAGGAAAATTTTCGTAATGGCTCTCGGCCATCTGTTTGCAATAGGAAAACGAATCCGTCAGGGAAATCATGACCGGACTTCTCCACGGGAAAGCTTCGGGAACAGGAGGTCCCCGAGAAGATGGGCAGATCGGACAGCGCCTTCCATCGTTGCAGGAAGCCCTGTGTCCGTTGCATCGCCACAGAGCCACATATTGGACACCCCTGTCTGGTTGGACGGTCGATAAAGAGATTGGCCGGGACCGAGGATCGGAGTGGACATTCGCTCCCGAATGACACGGTGGTGCAGCAGGTCAGGCAGGACAGGCTGCCCGGAGAAGCGACGGACGGCCTCGAGTGCGGATTGAAGCCACTCCTCTTCGGATCTCTCGTCTTTGGCGTCCACCCCTGAAATGGTCAGGGACAAAAAGGTTCCCTCCAGCCGATTTCTGCCATCTTCATAGGAAATATCCAGATAACTTGCTCCGTCCGGAGAGATCTCCGTCGATCTTTCCGGACGGGCCATGAGGTCCTTGTTGAAAACCCAATGAACAGGTCCGTTCATAAAGCCTCCAATGGCCGGAAGGGCAAGAGGACGTGAAAACCAGAGGTGAATGGAAACAATTCCCGAAGAAAAGGAAAGGCGCATGATGTTTTGGCAAAGCTCCCCTTGCATCATCTCGATGGGGAAAACCTTCTCGAGAGACCATGGAGGCATGGCCAACACCAGATGATCATTCGGGGACAATTCCAGTTTGTTCTCCCCCGCAACAATCGACGTGACCTGATTGCCCTCGAGACAGATCCTGCCAACAGCACTTTTCAACCTCACGTCAACTCCCCTCCTTTCAAAGAGGGCAAGTGCCGGATCGATCACAAGATCCCTGTGGCTCACAATACTCCAGCCGATCAGGGACGGACCGCCAGATCCCAGTAGCGTTTCCCTAAGAATCCGCAAAAGAAGCGCCGCACTGACATCAGAAGAAGGAAGGTTCGTTGCGGAGACCACCAGAAGTTCCCAAAAGCGGTCGATCGACTCTTTCGTTGCACCGCACTGGAGAAGGAAGGTTCTTGCGTCGAGATGGTCGACGGACTCCTCTTTGAGCCCCCCGGAAGACATTCTGGCCCCTGCCTTCAGCATGGATATCCGTGACCCAAGAGAAAGGCCGGAAAAGGAGAGAACACCCAAAAGACCGCCAATCTTTCCAAGTTTGGGATCAAGGCTAAAGCGATGGGATTGGTTTTTCTCATCCAGAAGTTCAATCGAAAATGGGGTTGGAAAGACAACACGATTTCTGGTGCCAAGCCTGTCCAGAAAGGAAAGCATGGAAGAATAGACATCCATGAACAGGTGCTGGCCATTATCGGCCCACTGCCCCGTATGGCTCTCCCGGTAGGAAGAGACTCTTCCTCCGGGAGACGGTCTTCCCTCCAGAAGTACGATCCGGACGGGCTTCCCCCGTTCCGGGCGGGAAAGGGATTCAGCCAGGGCCATCCCGGAAAGACCGGCGCCGACGATATAGACCGTGGGAACAGTCAATCCGCACTCCCGCCGGTGTCACCCGGAATTCGAGCGGTTTTGGGTTGTTTCGCCCATTGACCGACCGTCAGAAAAAAAAGCAGAAGGGAGGCTTTCTTGAACTTCGAAAGGGAGACCGGTCTTGAAAACACATCGAAGTTTCTCCGTCGGATCTCCCGGTGGATTTCATGATAATAGGCTTCCATTGCCCGCGCCGGCCGCATGATCCTCCGGTCTTCCGAAGTCACAAGAAGCCCCTGCGCCTTCTGATAGTCCTGCTCGGAAAGTTCCCACAACTCTTCCAGAAGTTTTTGAAACCCTTCCGACCAAACTCCTGAAAGGACATCCGTCTCCGAAACATTGAAGTGGCGCATACGGTCTGCAGGAAGATAGATCCTGTCCCGGGCAGCATCCTCTTTGATATCCCGAAGGATATTCGTGAGCTGGAAGGCCTCTCCCAATGCATCGGCATAAGGAGCAAGTCGGACAAGATCACCACCGAAGACGGGAATGCAGGCCCGACCGACGGCGCCGGCTGCAAGATAGCAGTACTCCCTGAGCTCAGCCATCCCCGCAATCCGGACCCGGTCAAGATCCATCGACATTCCCCTGACAACATCGAGAAGAACCCCGGAAGGAACCCCGCGACGATCCATCAGGTCATGAAGCCTCGCAGAGAGAGGATGGTCGAATCTTGCTCCCCCGGAAAGGTCCTCTGTCCAGGCGGCAAGTTCTCCTGTGGGATCCTCTCCCGGAAAAGGCTCGTCAACAAAATCATCCACAACACGGAAAAAGACGTAGAGGGTTTCAAGATCTTTTCGGGATTGATCCTTCAGAAACCGGTATCCGATCCTGAAGTTGCTCCTGGAAAGAGCAGATTGTGCTTTTTCGTATCGTCTGATGGAAAAGGATTTGGTCTGTCCCAAGGGGGTAAAAGCTCCGGCAAAATCGGTGAAAAAAGGATTGTCACACGGTATAGAATCCCCAAGATGCTACCATGGGAGGGTCAAAAATCAAATCCGGGCGGACTCTTTCAGGCAAAAAGAGCCATAGGGCTACCATTCTACCGACCGGAAAATCTGAAAAGAAGCTCGTTTCAGGATCCCGCACTCTTAAAAAGTGTCCAACCCTCGTTGAAGTCGCTGATATCAAGCGACTAGAATGGAGGCAAGGATTCAAGTATCAGAAAAATCGGCCTCCGGGCCAACTTCCAAACATTTTCCCGGAGAAACAGCCGGTGAATATCAAAACAGGGGATCCATTCCGATGAACAATGAACTGGCCACTCTTTCCTGGCCTGCTGTCGAAAAAAGAATCTCTCAAAAAACCATCATCATTCCCGTTGGCAGCACAGAGCAACATGGTCCCAATGGACTCATCGGCACGGACCACCTGATCGCCGGGGCACTCGCAAAAGCCCTTGGAGATGAAACAGGGATTCTTGTCGCTCCCACAATGGCCTATGGCATGAGCCATCATCATCTGGCTTTTCCCGGAACAGCTTCCCTGCGCCCCGAAACACTCATCATGATGACCACCGACATCATCTCATCATTTGCCCGAAACGGATTTTCCCGTTTTTTCTTCGTCAATGGCCACGGCGGAAATGTCAGCTCCATGAGTGCTGCGTTCTCCCAGATTCTGACCGACAGCCCAAATCTCAGGATCCAGCTGGCTTCCTGGTGGCTTTTGCCTGAAGTCACCGCCAGGGAAAAAGAGGTTTTTGGCTCGGAAAACGGATTTCATGCCACCTGCGGCGAGGTGGCCGTCACATGGTACCTATTCCCACAGGCTCAAACACCCATCGCCCCTGGGGTCGCCCCCGATCCCAAAACAGAGTGGCCAGTGGGTCCCGAACGCTTCAGGATGCTTTATCCCGATGGCCGGATGGGATCCAACCCAGCCCTTTCAACCGGGGAGATCGGGGCGGAACTTTTTGCCATCGCAAAGGCTGCTCTCGTTACCAAGCTGTCTGATTTTCTGAAGATGGACCAATCCGGGGTATGATCGAACGGAGTATGCCCCGTCCCCTTTCCCCTGGAATGTCTGTTGCCATCGTTTCTCCCTGTCTCCAGGCAGACCCCAACAGCCATCCCAAGGCAATCGAGAATCTGAGGTCGGTCGGGCTGTCGATCCATTTTCAAGATATCCGGGAGGAGGGATTCTCTCCCTTTGTCGCATCCGACAAAACCAGGGCGCTTTCTTTTCAGAATGCGCTTGAATCAGAAGATGTGGATGCGATTTTTTTTGCACGGGGCGGCTACGGGGCGGCAAGGATTCTTCCCTGGCTTAAAAAAACCAGGACGACAAGACACCTTCCCCTTGTACTGGGGCTATCCGATATCACGAACATTCACTCCTGGCTTTATGAGACCCATCGGGCGGTCTCCTTTCACGGCCCCCATCTGAGGGGATTGTCCGACCCCAAAACATTTGAGCTTTTCTGGGAAATGGTCTCCGGCAAGATCGGGATGGGAATGGATCTCCCCGCGGGAGATACGGCCATCGTCAGGGAAGGACAATCAGAGGGAATTCTCATGGGCGGCAATCTGGAAACACTGGCGCATCTGTGCGGTTCTCCATGGCTGCCCACGTGTTCCGACGATGGATGGATCCTCTTTCTGGAAGACATCGATGAACCGATGTATGCCATCGACAGGGCGATCCGGTCACTGATTCATGCCGGGTATCTGAAAGGAGTCAGGGGAGTGGTCCTCGGACCCTTCTTGGGAAGATCCCCGAGGCCGGATGATCCAAGGGAATCCGTGGAAGAACTTGTCCGGGAAGCAATACCGGACGTGCCGATCATGACATGTTCCCTTTCGGGACATGGAACACCACTGGCCACATGGCCCCTGGGCGTCAGGGTATCCCTTTCGGCCCTCAGGAAGGCCGCCCCCCGGATCACGCTTCTTGAAGAGCCATTCCGGACGGTCGAGTGATCAATACACCAAAAGCTACTGTCCCGAGTGAACCTCCGGAACAAGCTCCCCCTTTGACCGATTCCCGGACCGGGCCCCCATCAGTGAAATGATCCTGCCCCTCGGGAGAACAACGGCACTGCCCTGCCCCATGGGATGGACAAGTCTGTTGACTCCACCGATATTGACCACATCGATGCTTCCATTCAGGTCTGCAATCGCAAGAAGTCCATTATGGAAAGCCACATTGACCGGAACAATTCCGACGTGGGTGGGAATGTCCGGATGAATTCCCGGAACAGGCGTCTTGGAACCGTTCCCCACAAGAACCATCACTTGACCATGGGGGAGTCTGGTCAAACCATGAGGAGCCCCTCCCTGTGGAACAGAAGCATCGGCAGAGCCAACATTCAGGGCCTCCACTTTACCAGAGTCAGATGCCTCATCCATTTCCGCAAGGTAGAGGATCCCCGAAGCGCTCTCCACAAGACTTTTTGGATGAATATCCACAAGGCTTGCCTCCATGGGCTTCGTATCGGCCATCTGGTTCCCCGAACCGGTCACAGACACAATCTCTCCCGGCTCAAGCGGATGGATGTTCGCAGCAGAATCTGACTTGAGAATCTGCTGATGGTCCCCGGCCACATTGACCTCCAGAACACCGTCTCCCGAATCCCCAAGAAGAATGTGGTGGTGGTGGACCGCTATGGAAGTCGGGGCGATCTCAGACTCAACCGCTGAAAGCGGGACAAGGTCGACATCCGTATTTTTGGTTCCGCCCCCGGCCACCAGAACGATCATCCCCGTCGGAACATGGACCCATCTGGTCTGCCCGTTTTCCTTCACCGGAATATCCACCACATGGCGGGCTTCATTCAAAAAGTAGACCCTCCCTGTCTGCCCGACCACGTAGATCCGGTGACCATCATTGGCAATCGCGACAGGAGAAATCCGGCAGGAAAAGGCATCGATCGGTTTTAATCCGGGCCTTTTGTCTCCACCGCCGGCGATGACAGAGATCCTTCCGGACAAAAGGGTCAGGGGTGCCGCTTCGCCCAGGATCCGATTATTCAAGCCTGTCCGCTGGATCATGCGGGTCACATGCCCCCTGATCGCGCCCGTATTGCCAATGGGCGGAATCACATAAATATGTCGGGGATCCATCGAAATGTTCAAAGCGTCAATCGTTCCGTTGCCATCGGCGATGAAGACAATATCCTTGTCGACCGCCATTCCCAGCGGAAGGATTCCAAAGTGAAAGGCTTTTCCGGGCCGTATCTCCGGAAGCGGCGCGGAATGCCCGTTGCCGGCGACCACGACAGCTTGTCCGGGCAGAACCACCTGATTCACCAGATCTTTCCCGCCGGAAACGGGAACCGTCATGTTTTCTCCGGATATATTGAGGAAAACCACTTCGTGGCGTGTATCGGACAAGAGCAGGTTATTCCCCCAGAAAGACATCGCAACGGATTCGATATCCAGCTGGGAAGCATATTGAGGAGATGAGGACGGGTAGAAAAGATGCTCCCGGGATCCCCCCCAGGACACTTGGGAAAAACACAGGAAAGGGACCGCACCCATCAGAATGGCCAACACAGCACGTCCCGGGAACTTCCTGACGATCTTCACAAAACCTGTTTTCACTTTTTTACCCTCCCGACAGCCGGACACATGACTCAAGAATTCCGTCAAAAGAAATTTCAGACATCCTCCCTCCCCGATGAAAAACAGGAGTCTCCCTGAACATAAACTCTCTCTATCTCAAGCCTTTTTATGGTGAAATGTCAATCTCCCCTCAAAATCATTCAGGAAAATTGGCAAACGATCCCTTCAGGGCTTAGAATGACAGGAATGCCTTCACACACCGGAAAGGACACCCTCATGTCGCCACCGCTCAGCAAAAAGCTAAAGATTTTATTTCTCTCCGTCGGTCTCATTTTTTTGGGAACAGTTCTGGCACTTGAGTTTCAGGCATCCTCTCCAAAAGGAAAACTTGAAGGGGGGACCCTTCAAAAGGCCGAGAAAAGCCTGGACACCAGAATGGGCGAGAAAATCCATGCACTCAACATGACACTGAAGGACCAGGACCACCTCCCGAGGGATCTCTTCGTCTCTCACGAGGTCCGCTATGAAGGACAAGTCTTCCAGGCAACAGTTGACAGTGAATGGGCGACTCTTCCCAAAAGGATCAAGGGACAGATCCTGAAAACAATCCTGGAAAACTACAGGAACTCACGACAGCAGCGGATGAAGGAAACCGGTGAACCCACGATCATTTTCCTTGAAGGAGAAAAGAAAGTGGCGGTCCACACGGTTCTCGAGGATATCATTCACTGATTCCGGCGATGGGATGGCTGACTAGACGAGAAAATCCAGATGGACAAAAGGGGTGTCGATAAAGCCCCTTGCCCATCTCCGGAAATCCTCCATGATCTGCTCAGGATCAGAAAGTCCCGGGGGATAACCGGTCCGGAACGCCCCCCTGACAACAGTCACTCCGGCTTCGTCTTCAAAAATAACCGCCCGCACAAGCCTTCCCCTTGGAGAACGCTCCATCTTGAAGCGAACAGACACAATCTTTGAAAATTCTATATGAAGATGCCAGTCGGAACGCTCAATCGTGAGATAGGAGTCTCCCAGCTCAAAAGTTTTGGCTTCCCCCGGAAAAAGTTCCGCGACCGCTCCCGGTGAGCGCACCGACAAAAGTGCCTGTTTCTCCAAAAACAACTCCGAGAGCAGATTTTTGATAAAGGCTCCGGAGAGCCCGACTGAACGATCAACGATCTTTTCATTCATGAGATATCCTTTGTTTTTGAGTCATTCGGATTCAGGTTATCGTGATCGGAAATCTCCCCATCACAGGGGGATTGCCTCATTGGGTATTTCACTCTATAATGGCCATTCTGTTAACCGATGGTCCCATCGTCTAGTGGCCCAGGACGCTGGCCTCTCACGCCGGAGACACGGGTTCGAACCCCGTTGGGACCACCAAGCAGAAAATCACTCAGCCCGAGGACGCTCCGGATTCGATCCTATCCAGTTTTAGCCGATGTCCCCCACCTTTCTCATAGTATGGATTGAAGTTGCCGCCACTCCAAACATTAGACGCTGTCCTTTTTGATCTTGACGGAACGCTTGTCGATTCGTTTGCCCCTATTCTCCTGTCCTTCAACCAGACCCTTTCGGAGCTGAAAACGGACATTGTCCTGACCCACCAAGCGATGCTTGGACTCGTGGGATGCTCTCTGGAAGATTCCTTCCGTATTCTTCTCCCTGAATCGGATGTCAAAAAAGCTTCAAGGAGATTCAGGGAAATCTACACGCCCCTTGCGGAAAGTCAGACCAGTCTGATGTCGGGAGCCCGGGACATTCTGGACTTTCTCTCCGAATCTAAAATACCGGCGGCGGTTGTGACAAACAAAATGGGAGAAGAAGCCAGGATCATCACCCGCTCTCTCGGAATATGCCCTCCGGCGCTGTTCACATTGGGAGAGGGAGACGGATTTCCCGAAAAACCCGCCCCCGACATGATTCTGGAGGCTCTTTCCAGGATAGGGGCATCTCGCGAAAATACCCTGTTTGTCGGGGACTCCCCATGGGATCTCCATGCCGCAAGGGCCGCTTGCGTCCCGGTCTGTCTGATTCCGACAGGGACCCATCCCAAAAAGGAGCTTCTCTCCCTTTCACCCGATTTTCTCTTCGACGATCTCAAAACACTTAAGAAGCATCTCGAAAGCAAAAATACCTCCTAGTGTCCTCCCATGCCAGGTGAAGGCATCAGTCCCGGATTGGAATTGAGTCCGGGCATACCGCCCGTCTGCTGCTCTCTCGTCGGCCAGGTATGCAAATGGTTCGGGTCACCAACATCGATCACAACAAGCCTCAGGAGATGATCTCCATCCGGAACCGGCCGACGCATGGCCATGACCTTCCCGATGGCGGTCACCCGTTGGCCGGAGGTCAGGGCAAAACGGTTGATTGGCCCATCGAACCGCAATAAGACAAGACCGGACGGAGACATGGATTTTTCGGGTCTCATGTCATTGTTCAGGGGATACAGATTGACCTCCATGAATCCCCTCTCCCTGGTGTTCCGGATCTCGCCAATGGTTCCTCCGATCAAGACTGTCTCTCCGGCAATCTCCTTGTAGTCCCGGATAATCGAAGAAGGATCGAGGTCCGTAACAACTCCGGAAAGCTGCTTTTCAGTAAAGACAGGAGGGTTCAAAAAAGCACATGCTCCCAAGAAAAAATAGAGACCAACCGTGTATAACAGTTTCTCTTTTCGATCAAAACGCCTACACATCAACATTCTCCTTTTGAACCGGTCCGACAATTCGGGTATAATGGCCTTAAGGTATTCTTTCAAAAGGGACTTCCGAAACCCAATCCAACCGAACGACTCTCAGGAAGGATTCTCCCATGTTTTCGGCAAACTGGCTAAGAAGCTCTTCCTCAAGTGACCATCTCTTGAGGGCTCCCCTTGACTCTTCCCATAAGATCCCTGAAGGAACAGCCTGGAAAAAGCCTCTTGGCTTCATAAGGGAGGAATCCCGACTGACCCTTTGGCCGGTCGACCCATACCGGATCTTTGCCTCCGTGAGGATCGCAAACTCCGACCAAAGGTTCAACCACAGGGTGATCACGTCACTCATCATAAGGGTTCTGGATATCACCCACTCTCCCTATGCCTCCGGAGACGAGTTCGAGGACCAGACCAACCATCAGCACTGGGAAAGTCTTTTCAATACCGCAAGCTACACTTTCGACATTGCCCTCGCCGGAGCAACATCCTGGTATATTCCTCTTTGGGATTCCGAGCGGATATTCACCGCTTTTCTGGGAGGCTATCCGACGGACGCGCCGGGAACATTTCGATCCATTTTAAAGTCCAATGTGATCAGGACACCTTCGGGAAAGGTCCATCCTGGTGTCGGCATTTTGCACCACCACTATGGACAGGAACGAAAAGAATCGATTTTCATAGCCTCCGGAGACTCCTTCCTGAAAGGAGCTTCAGAAGTGGACACTTTTCATCACTTTCCCGGCAGCTCCGAGAGACATCTCGCTTCCGGCCCCCAAAAAAATCTTCCATCCTCTTCAGAATACAGGAGTCGTGCATGAGCCTTTATGAGCGCTTTCGAACCATTTTTCTGGCCAATGCCAATACCGTGGCAGATCACCTCGAAGATCCTGCTGCCATGATGGCCCAACAGATGAGAGCACTGGATGACAAGCTTCAAAAGGCCCAGGGAGAGCTGGTGAAGGCGGTGGCCGAAATCAAGCTTCTCGAACAGAAAATCCGAGACGATGAATCCCAGGTCGCCCTCTATCAGGAGCGGGCGGAAAAAGCCGTCAAAGCGGGGAATGACGATCTGGCAAAAAGAGCTCTTGTGGAAAAAAGCCGGCTTTCGGCCGATCTTTCCGAAATGACCAGGCAGCGGGATGAACAGCAAAAAGTGGTCTCCGAAATTGAGGGGGATCTTTCAAAGCTGAGGGACATGCATGACGAGTTCGCACGAAAACAGTCCATGCTTTCTCTGCGGGAAGAGAGGGCACAGGCCTCCCAGGAGGTCAACAGCATTCGTGCAGAGATCGACCCCGGCCATCTTGGCTCTGAAATGAAACGGATGACAGACAAGATCGACATGATGGAAGCACAGGCACAGGCAACAAGAGAGATTGCGGATCGACAATCCGGAGCCGACCTGGACACCGCCTTCCGGGAACTGGACAAAAAGTCCCCGGATATCGACTCAGAGCTTTCCAATCTCAAGAAAACCCTTGGTGCCCCCTGATATGGGAAAAAGAAACCATCGCCTGAAGCCTGCCCGCATCAATCCTTTGACTGCTTTTCTTTTCTTTGTCTTTCTATTCCTGATGCCGCCGAATGCCATGGCGGCACAGACCTTTGAGGACGGCCTTACCCTTTACCATCAAGGGAACCTCGAGGCGGCATTCAATGTCTTCAGGGACCTTCATCAAAGCCACCCGACTGGGACAGGAAAGCTTCTCTATTTCATGGCCCTTTCCTCGAACAGGCTTCACAGGCACCATGAAGCGCTCAGATACCTTGACGGGGCGATCCAAACAAACCCTTCCCTTTCCTTTGCCAGAAACAAGGCTCATGTGAAAACGCTGAGGGAAAGGCTTGTCAGGGAAACCAGCCAGTTCTCTCCGGATTCTTCCGGAAACCGGTTGCCACCACCAGTCTCCTCCCTCTCCGGGCTTTCACCCGAACCATCCCATGGAGGCCACTCAACCTTGATGATTGCCATGATTGTTGTCTTCGCCATCGCCCTTCTGATCTTTGTCGCAGGACGACTGGGTGAAAAGAAAAAAAACGAACTGCAAAATCAGACCAAAAGGCAAATGGAAGAGACCGGGGCCAGGCTGATTGCCGCCATCGACAAGCTCAGGGAGGAAAAAAGCTACTACCTGCTCGACCATCCCGACCAGAAAAATCTTCTGGAAAAGGCTTTTGCCAATCTTGATACATCCTATGTCCGGGTCCTGACGATCATGAAAGAAGCCGATACACAGGGGACGGACTGGGAAGACCGAAACAGGAGGTTCGAAGCGGCACTCGCTCCTGTCGATGAAGCCATCAGGCAAATTCGATTCATCATGGAACCGGGAAGTGCAGCTCTTCCCCCGTCAGGGGAAACACCGGTCCCTCCCTCCGTCAACATGCACCCGAATGCGGAGAATCAGCCCCTTACAGGGGGATCGGATCCTTCAAAGTGTATTTTTGACGGAAATGATGCTACTAACGGCAGGACCATTTCCCTTGAGCGGGATGGAAAAGTCGCGTTTGTAAGGGTCTGCCCCAAATGTCTGTCCGAAATGGAAAGCAATTATCAGAGGACCGGTAACTATGCGCCACCCCAAAACGCCTTCGGTGGCGGAATGGGCTTCATGGGGGGAGGCATGGGCTTTGGAGACATGATGCTTATGGACTGGATGATGCATTCGGGAGAGCGTCCGGAGGTGGTCAACAACTACTATCCTTCACCTGAGTCGGGAGGATGGCAGGGTGGAGGCGATCACGGCCGGGAAGATCGCGAAGGATCCATTGGTGAAAGCAGCGACCGCAGCTGATGCGCATTCTGTTTTCAGCATCAAATGGTCTGGGACTTGGACATCTGAACAGACTTCTGTCCTTGGCTCTTGCCATCCGGAACGCGGAACCGAAACATGAGATCATCTTTCTCACGAACTCGGAGGCCGGGCCGTATCCCGAGGAATTTCCCTTTTTCACAATCCGGATTCCAGGGAAGTCCCGCGCGAAAAAATCAGGACTGACCCTGAAGTCCTACCTCCAGACGGTGCGTCCCATTTTCTGGCAGGCAATTGCATCGTTTGATCCGCATGTGATCGTGGTAGACACCTTTCCGGAGGGGCCGGAAGGAGAGCTCAGGGCCATTCTGGAATGGCCCATCAAAAAAATATTTGTGTTCCGGGAAATCGATCCGGACCGTTGGCCAGAAGACCAGTTCCAATCCCTTCTCTCCCCCTTTCACAAGATTCTGGTTCCCCACAATCCCGGAGAAGTCCCTCTTCCTTCTTTCTTTGACACAGACCCCAGAGTCCATTTTATAGGGCCAGTAACAGCCCCCCTATCGTTGCACGGCCGGGAAAAGGCGAGAGAGCTTCTCGGAATCGATACCGATCCAACCCTTCTCGTGACACTCGGCGGGGGAGGGGATCCGGATTCTGTTTCCTTATCCGGGAAGGTCGCCAATTTTTTGACCAACCGGAAGATCTCCTTCCGCCTTGCGACCGGACCATTGGCAAGGATCCCCTCCACGCAGGAATTTCCCCGGGACAAGATCCTTTCCCTATGGCCCCTGAAACCTTGGCTGTTGGCTTTTGATGGAATCATTTCTTCGGGAGGATACAATACATTCCATGAGGTGATCGAGTCCGGGCTCCCATCCTTTTTCATTCCGTTTCAACGAGCTCTGGATCCTCAGAAAGATCGTATTTTACGGGCGGTCTCCCAAGGTTTGGCATTTTCTGCGAAATCGTCGGCTCCTCATTTGGTCATGGAGGCTCTCGACCATTTTCTGGAAAACAGATCCAACCTGTTTCAATCCTTAAAAAAGACAGAAAAAAAGGTGATGAGCGGTGCGGAAAATGGCGCATCTTTCATCCTTGACCATCCAATCAATGCGCCAAAGGGGACTTAATACCTTGCATCCATTTCTGGACAAAAAAAAGATCATCCTTCATCTTCGTAAAACATCTATCACCATTTTTTTTCTGGCCATCGTTCATTGGGCCGCTCCAGCACAATCGGTTTGGGCCGGGGAGCAACCCTCTTCCCTTCAAAGCACCCTGCTTCAATCGGTTTCCGGAATCTACCTGACCCATATCCCCGGAGCCTTCACCATTTCAGCAATTGCTTCACAAAAGGGACTTCTCTATCGGGGAGAGATTTCTGATCCGAAAGGATACGTTCATATCCTTTCCCTTCAAGGTCCGGGGAATGAACGGGTGATCAAGAAAAAAGGAAAGTCGCGAATCTCTTTTTTGCTTTCGCCCTTCCAAAAAGATCAGGTGGACGGATTCACCTTTGAGACCAAGACCGGCTGTTTCACACTTGTGGTCTGGCAAAGTCCTCCCAAGAAACTTCCAATCATCCATTTAAATGGCTACACACCAAAGATCACAAAAACGCCTCTTGTTTTTTGCGGACACAATCACAGCATCCGACTTGAATGGCAGGGTCGTCTTCCATCTGCAAAAGGCTCTTGAGCCTTCCCCCCTCTATCCGGTACACTATCTCTTCCCATCTCTTGCCGGAGTGGCGAAATAGGCAGACGCAAGGGACTTAAAATCCCTCGGCCGCAAGGCCATACCGGTTCGATCCCGGTCTCCGGCACCAATAATCAAGCCAATTATGAAGATCCTTTCCCCTTCCCTTTGACTTTTTGGGACACTCAGCTCCAAAAGATGTCCCGAATAATCAGTAGGAAAAATGGCGACCTTTGAAAAAAGGGGAGACTTTCAATGGCGCGCCCCTTTCCGTCCATGCTGATCTGGATGTTCCTGGAC
The DNA here is from genome assembly GCF_000284315.1 of Leptospirillum ferrooxidans C2-3. Taxonomy (NCBI): domain Bacteria; kingdom Pseudomonadati; phylum Nitrospirota; class Nitrospiria; order Nitrospirales; family Nitrospiraceae; genus Leptospirillum; species Leptospirillum ferrooxidans. The sequence goes on from NC_017094.1 coordinate 2,020,468, forward strand.
AAGAGACGTTCGATATAGCTGTTGCTGGTGAAACGGCTTCCCTGATCGCTGTTGAAAATGGCAGGGAGAGCGGTCGAAAAAGCCCGATCAACATAGTCCAGGACAAACGGCATCTCAAGTGTCTGGTCCAGTTCCCAGGACACGACATACCGGGAATGCCAGTCGATAATGGCGACCAAGTACATCAATCCGTGGGCCAGTCGGATATACGTAATGTCGACCCCCCAAATGTGGTGCGGATATTGGGCGGTGATATTCCGGAGGAGATAGGGATAGACTTTGTGCGAAAGAGCCCGTTTGCTGAGATTCGGCCCTGGATGGATCCCCTCGATCCCCATTTCCCGCATGAATGTTTGAACACGCTCCCGCCCCACAATGAGTCCTTCCCTTTTGAGAGAAGCCGCAATGCGCCGACTGCCGAAGAAAGGCCAACGGGTGGTGATCTCGTCAATCCGGTGCCGAAGAGAAATCTCTTCTGGCGATGGGAGAACCGCCCGGTAATAGAGCCCGGAACGAGACACGCTCAAAAGCTTGGATTGGGTGGAGAGGGGGAGTTCCGGACAGTCGGAGTCGAGCAGATCCTTTCAATCGGCATGGCTCAGGCTATCCCGGATTTTTTTTAACCAGACCAGTTGAGTCGTCAGTTGGCCGATTTCCTGAACCAACGCCATGACTTCTTTTTCATGAGTGGTTTTGAGCGCTTAGGTCCGAGAATCGCTAAACAGATCCGGAAGCCCTTCCACGGCCTGTTTTTTCCACTTCAGAAGCTGGGAATAGTGGATCTTGTGGTCGGAAGCCAGCTGGGTCACGCTCTTTTCTTCTTTCAGAATCTCGAGAACAATCTTGACCTTCAAATCAGTGGAGTAATGCTTTCTAACAGAACTCATAATGTTCTTAAAACCTCCCTGTGTTTTGTCTAGAATTTCCCATCCACTATACTCCGAAATCCCAATTACCTTTTAGGCAGCACTCACATGCACATCCACGTGAACTCCCACTTTAGAAAGCATTTTCACTAGGGAATCGATACTGAACTTCTGAATCTTTCCCTGAAGCAGATCATTTAAGCGGGGCTGAGTAATTCCAAGTATTTTTGCCGCCTCTCTTTGGCTCAACTTCGATCTCTCCACGAATCGTTCGACCTCGAGCATTAAGCGGGACCGGATCATGAGATGTTCCGCCTCAGTCTCCGAAAATCCCAGATCCTTAAAAACATTCTCCGATCCTTCTTCCCATTCCGGATTCATGTCCGTCTCTCCTTTAAAACGATGTTCAATCTTTCCCGAGCCAACTCAAGATCCCGCTGGGGAGTCTTTTGGGTTTTCTTCACGAACGAGTGAAGGATATACAAAGCCTCCTCGAACTGTGCGACATAGATGATCCGATATTCGTTCTCCGCATGGATGCGAATCTCGCGGACACTAGGGCCAACCCCATGCAAGGGCTTCCAGTCTTTTGGATCGAATCCTTCCTGAAGGCGATAGATCTGGTATCCGGCTTCCCTTTGAGCCATTCTGGAAAAATGTTGCTGAAGATCTTTTTTCGAATTCCCGATCCAAATGACTCGCTTCATAGAGAAATGATATCAAAACCAATATCTAAGTCAATGGAGCCGAAATGGTAAAGAAGATTTTTCAGGTCCGTTCTAGTCTGAATAATCATGAGACACCTTGGGACAATTTTGGGACACTTTGGATAAAAAATCCTGTGTAAACAGAAAGTCACCATACATCACAAGATATTGACACTTAGGTTGAGTCCATATAATGCTGTAAATTCTAAATTGGCTTGAAATTGAAAAAGGCCACTGTCTTCCCCGAGAATGGGTGTTGTCCAGACAACCTATTCTCAACAAGGAGGAAGCACAATGGCCGACATTAACGTTACCCTGAATCCGGATCTTTTGCCAAATCTTCTGTCCGATGATGGCGAAGGAATGAAAAAGCTGGTCGAATCGGTGTTGAACCAGGTTCTGGAAGCCCAGATGGTCGAGCATCTGGGGGCGGATCGTCATGAACGCTCGAGCGATCGGACGGGCTATCGAAACGGATACCGGGAACGGCAACTGATGACCCGGGTGGGAACGCTGATCCTTCGAGTTCCCCAAACCCGGGACGGACATTTTTCGACCGATCTGTTCCGACGCTACCAGCGCTCTGAACAAGCCCTGGTTCTGGCGCTGATGGAGATGGTGGTCCAGGGAGTCTCGACCCGTAAGGTCACGCATATCACGGAAGAGTTGTGTGGCGCCCAGTTTTCGAAGTCCACAGTGAGTTCCCTGGCCACGGGTCTTTCGGCCCGGGTCAACCATTGGCGAAACCGGAGGCTTGCTGGTCCGTATCCCTTTCTTCTGCTGGATGCCCTGGTGATCCAGGTGAGAAAGGACGACAGCGTGGTTCCGGTCGCCGCCCTGATCGCGACGGGAATCTCGGAAGAAGGGCAACGGGAGATCCTGGGACTCACGTTGGGAGACAGCGAAAACGAGGCTTCTTGGGACGACATGCTGCGGGACCTCAAGAGCCGGGGACTGTGTGGGGTGGACCTGGTGGTCTCCGATGACCACAAAGGGCTCAAAAAAGCCGTTCAGAGACACTTTCAGGGAGTCCGCTGGCAACGATGCCAGGTGCACTTTCTCCGGAATATTCTGGGTCATGCGCCGGCCTCTCAACGAGGGTCCCTGGCACTGGCCCTGGGACGGCTGTTTCGGGCGGACACGAAAGAGGAAGCCCGAACCATAAAGAACGAGATTTTTGAGACCTTTGAGAAGAAAGCTCCCAAGTCGATGGAGTGTCTCGATGAAGGCTTTGAGGAATCGCTCACGATTTTGTCCTTTCCCCGGAAATATCGGGTCAGGCTCAGAAGCACGAACTCCCAGGAACGACTGAATGAAGAGGTCCGAAGACGGGAACGTGTGATCCGGATCTTCCCCAACGAAGACTCGGCGATCCGACTCATTGGAGCCCTTCTCTCGGAGTTCCACGAACAATGGAGCACAGGGAAGAAGTATTTCGACATGGCCGAATATCTGGAGTGGAAGAAGCAGGAACCTCTCAAAACCCCTTCTCTCCTTTCGGTCGTCGAATAATTGATGAATTCCATTTCTCGGGAAGAAAATTTACAGCAACTTTTGGACTTGACCGACACTTATGGATTGTCAAAAAATTTCCTGTGATAAATCAGCTTACTAATCGGACCTAAAATCACTCGGCCGCAAGCCCATACCGCTTCGATCCCGCTCTCCGGCACCAATAATCAAGCCAATTATGAAGATCCTTTCCCCTTCCCTTTGACTTATGGGGACACTCAACTCCAAAAGATGTCCCGAATAATCAGTAGGAAAAAATCGCGACCTTTGAAAAACGGGAATAGACAGAGTGGCGAGTAAAGATCCGGCATAGGGAATGGCCATTTCCAACGAAGACGCAGTCAACCTTGGACCGGGCAATCTTTCGAGACTCAAAAGAAGCCGAACTGACCAGACTGACGGAACCCCTGTGGATCAATATTTTGAAAAAGTCCTCTTTCATAAACGTAGTCACTCCAGGGAAAAGAACTACCTCGAGTGCTGGAGCTTATTCCTCACGCTCTCTTTCCTCGATTTTCCCCAAAGATATCTCCCAATACCACAAGGAACACCGGAAGGCTGTTTCATCCGGATTTTCCAATCAGGAAACAGAATCCTTTCTGACTTGCTTCCGGGCGAAGGTTAGGTCATCAAAAGATTCGGGCGGGACCGAAGGGTTACCCCGATACGAACTAAAAAAGCGGGTCCCCTGCAGAGGAGACCCGCTTTCTCAGAATCCAGAGAGCGGCATTTACGACGCGATCCGAATCTCCTTCTTTTTCCTGATAGCAATGATTCCCAAGACGCCCAGACCGGATCCGAACAAAAGCCATGTGGAGGGTTCGGGCGTCGGAGATACATCGAGGGTTTGCCCATTGCCCAGCACTGTTCCGTTCAGTCCGGGCAGAAGGATGAATGGAGAGCTATTTGGAGGGTAATCATTGAAGTTGAGGTTGTCGAGCGGGATTTGAGTATTACTCACAAAATACTGAACGTCGGAGAGTGTTAGGCTCTGGGCCGAACCGTTCGTGACTTGAAAAGAGAGTGGCCCGACAAAAGGAAGCTCCTCCCAGACCCCGCCGGTTGTGCTAGTTCCTGTAATCGTTTCATTGAGATAAATGATGGCCCAAGGATCGGGCAAGTTGGAATTGCCCCCGTTCAGACGACTGATGGTCGCGGCCGGTAGGTTCTGAATGTCCGATCCGTTTAAACTCCAGAATTCATTACTGAGAACCAAGGGAGTTGCGGGCTGGAGTCCGGCATCAAGCCCAAAGTGGGGGTCGAGGGTGTTTCCGAAGGGATAGGCAAATCCGTTGCTTCCCGAAAATGTCACCGTAGTGGTGTTGGAGGAGGCGCTGTAGCTGACCTTGATAGGGTTCGGGTTAAGGAAAGCATCAGTATAATTGGAAAGAGGCTGTGCTGGAATGACCGAGGTGACGTTTCCCTGAAAGACCATCTCGAAATTGTTGGGAGTGGCTCCTCCGGAAGGAAGAGGGTCAAACTGGTTGAAAAGGTCATCAGCGGTTCCTCCCTGGACGGGAGTCAGATTGAGCGTCTGCGTCTCCCCGCAATTGATGCAAATAGTTGCCTGAGCATAGCTTTTGGGCAGTAGAAATGTACCGAGAAGCCCCATAGTCAGAAGCAAGTATTTCAAATAATCCTTACGAATATTCGTTTTGAGCATTGGGGGACTACCAATAAGTGTTAGATTGCTGGGACACTGACCCCACTTAAACCATTTCATTTTCATAACCTCTTTGAGGGATCAGGGTGAAGGCGGGGAATCTCTATGCCAAATGGCCAATTTTGTAATTGGCGCACGGAAGAGTGCAATTTTCTTACCAGAGAAAAATCGTTCGACTTGGGGGGATGAATAGATAATATTTTTACATATTTATCATTGTATTAATAGATCTTATGAAATCCGATGATCTTCTTAACGGATCAATTGAGTATTAAAAACCATGACACATGTCAAATTTTCTGACAATTTTAACCTCAGAGATCCTTAGGATGGAGAGAAGAGACCTTACCCCAACCCAAGAATGAATGTTATTCCTTGCAGGTTAGAGGAATGGTTAAGCCGGATTGTCTGGGCAGCCGAAGCTGCCCACAGGATGGCAAATACCCCTCATATACCCATCTTTATGGTTTTTCAAGAGTTTCTATCTTGGGTTCGTCCGAATGTCGGAAGAAGGTTCCTGATTTCCCCTTTCCCTTAGTCATAGAGAGGGGAAACAATATAGCAGAGCCATTTCAGAAGGATTGTCTTTGCCTGTTAAAACCCATCAGACCATATCAAAGAGCAGTATCTCAGCATCAGGTAGCCCTTTTAAGGAAATCAGCCCTTCATTCAGAATTTTGCCACCATCTCCAGCCTTCAGTATCTCTCCGTTGAGGTTCACCCCTCCTCGAACCACCTGGACAAAAGCCATTCGACCTTCCCTCAAAGGAAATTTCAAAACAGATTCATCTTCCAGGAGGCTTCCATAAAAGAAAACGTCCTGATGGATCGTCAGGGACCCATTTCGACCATCGGATGACCCCAGAAGACACAACATGTTTTTTTTGTCTTCATCGGAGAAGTGTTTCTGCTCATATCCTGGAGTCAGGCCCATACGGTTTGGCAAAACCCATATCTGGAGGAAATGGACCGGATTATTTCCGGAGCCAATGGACTCGCTGTGCAAAATCCCCGACCCCGCAGTCATCCGTTGAATATCTCCGGGAACAATGGTTGAGCCATTCCCCATGCTATCCTGATGATTTAGAGCACCGGACAAAACATAGCTGATGATTTCCATATCTTTGTGGCCGTGCTTTCCAAACCCCTGTCCAGGCTGAACGCGGTCTTCATTGATAACCCGCAAACTGCCGAATTGCATCTGCTTAGGGTTGTAATATTCAGCAAATGAAAAGGTATGATAGCTATCGAGCCACCCATGATTTGAATGCCCACGTTCGGCGCTTTTCACGATTTCAATCATCTGATCCTCCAGAACATCACCCGATATGATTGCTTCTCTAAAAGAACGCGCTCAAGAGCAAATCCGACTCGCCATTTGAGCCTTTGAGCCATTGGACGCTCAACAAATGTATTATACCTCTTGTTGATATTGTTGATCACAATAGCGTTTGGCTGGAATATTTTTCCAATCTCTGAAAACAAGATGGAGATTTTACCCAGCAAAATACTTGCCCCGATTGAACCCATCTGGATCATAGGGCTCTTTCGTCTTGGGTTGTATAACAGATCGGCCACACAAAAGAGATCATTCACTCAATCTTCACCGGAGGTCTTGATGAACAGTCCCTATCCCCGACCGGGGAAACGAATGCATCAGGGAGAGTCCTGAAATCCCCAACTTCATCCGGCTGTTCCAGGTGACAACGGAGAAATCAATGCGGCTCTTGCCTGCGAAGAAGATCTGATTCAAGCTAGAGAAAGAAAAAAGGATCTCCACTCCCATAAAAGAGCGCCATAGCGAGTTGACCAGATCACAAGACTCACTGGAAATTCACCATCCAAAGGAAACGAATGGCTCTCCCCTCTTCCCCCACTCCATCAAGGATCAGTCTCTCCGGACTTTATCTTGTGAATTTCTTTCTGGGAGAAATCATAGGCGTGGGAGTTCCCTTTTTGACCGATTACCTGAAATACCACCATTGGTCCTTTCAGGAGATCGGAATCGCTACAGCGATGATCGGTGTGGGGACGGTCATATTTCAAGGTTTTTCTGGTGTGATCGCAGAGGTGATTCCCCGTCACCGACTTCTTATGGGGGTGGTGATTTTGCTATATGGGGCCTCATTCTCCCTCCTTCCCCTTGATGTCGACAGCCATGCCCTGACAAATTCCTTTTTGTTGATATCTGGCATGGCAAGTTCCTTCTTTGCTCCCCTCTCGGCGACCCTGGCCTTTTCCCTGTCAGGACACCAACTATTTGCCAGAACAATGGGAAGAACACAGATGTGGAACCATGCAGGCTTTCTGGTTTCTGCGATGGGAACCATCTTTCTCATTCACCATGTCGGGCTATGGTCAGGGTTTGTTCCCATCGGTCTTGGATCCATTCTGGCAGGTGGATCCATTTTCCTCATTTCTCAGAAGGATCTGATTTATCACAAAATGGCGGATTCTCCTCTCACCGATCCGTCATCCAATAGTGAAATGGATACAATCGAGGACAACAGGACCCTTTGGAATGTTTTTACCGATTTCTTCCGGGATCCTTCGATCCGGATCCTTTTGATCTCGACGACGTTGTTCCAGATTGCCAATGCTCCGGTCATGCCGCTTCTGCTCCTCTATCTCAGATTCTTAGATGGCGGCAATGGAAAACTGGGCTGGGTGGTTTTTATCGCCCAGGCGGTCATGATCCCCACTGCATGGTGGGCGGCAAAATACAGCGCCAAATGGGGACATAAGATCATTTTTTCCATCGCGTTTTTTGTGATGCCCATTCGTGCGCTGATCTGCTCTTTCAGCATGAATACGGACATTCTTCTCGCCAGCCAGATTCTGGATGGAGTGGCGGCCGGAATCTACGGGGTTTCTGTGGCCTTGATTGTCGCTGACCTGACCCGGGGCAAAAAAGGGTTCAATATGTTGATGGGACTTTCGATGATCGCGATGGCTCTGGGATCTGTCATAGGGCCGATTCTTCAGGGAATATCGGTGGGAAGGGTCGGGTTCCGATTTTCTTTTCTGGTCTTTGGTGTAGTCTCATCCATTGCCGCCATTCTCTTTTTTCATTACATGCCCCACGAGATCAGAAACTCTTTTGGCCAGGATAAAAGGACGGAAGAGCCAGATCTTTCAAAAGAAGCGCAGATAAAGCATTAATGATGATGTTTCAAGACCACAGCAGAACCAAGGATCCGGACTCTGACAACAAAGAGTTTCTTCGAGATTTTGTGATAATAGATCAAGACGTTCTCATTTTTCTGAAGTGATTTGACTCCGACACTTTTCCCTTGGAAAAACACAGTCGTTTGTGGGGTCAGATTCCAGACGACATCCTTTTGCCGATGGTTTGCCCCTCTCATCGTTGCGGTCAGCGTCATAGGGTGATCCTGAAGATCCACCTTATCCAAAATACCTTTGACCATGTGCAACACCGGTGTCTTTTTTGAAGCTGACTTTTTCCCGGAATGTGTCCCTTTTTTACTGAAAGATGCTGATTCCGTCCCTGCCTTTGCTATTTTCAAAAAACCGCCTACAGAGATAATGAAAAGGCTCAGGATGAAAACTCTCAATATTTTAGTGCTCAGCAAATAAATCATCGAGGCTCCAAAAAATTGTTATAGAAATTTTTCTCAGTTAAGAATTCAAAACCATTGAATAGGAAGCAATTAACAGATTGTAATCAGACTAGATCAGCCGAACTTCTGAAGGCAATAAAAAAGGGAAGGAGGTTTCCCCCCTTCCCTTTGAGACACAAGATCAGGTGATTTTAGTATGCGAAGTCGATACCAACGGAGAAGTTGTTGGCTTCGACGTTGCCGAAGTAGGAACCTCCGCTTGCACCAGGTGAAAAGTTCCCACCAGCAGCACCGGCGAAGCTACTCAACATCCCGGAAACCCCGTAGTCAATCATGTACTGATACTGGGCGAAAAGGGAGATGTCGGCACGGTCAGAGCCCCACAGCCAGTAACGGTCAGAAAGGGTAAAGGCCATGACATTGTTGAAATTCCCCGGAAGATTTGCAAGTCCGGAGAAGGTTGGCTGTTGCATCATATTGAGCTGATTGTAGATCAGCGAAATCATATTGGAATTCGTTCCGGATGCGGAAAAGAACCCATGGAACGTCGGCTGCCAGTCTGCCTGAACCAGCCAAGACATGTACTGAAGACCACCGGTTGTCGCTCCACCGCCAGTTGCAGTTCCTGCACCGGGAGCACCTGATGTAGTATTAAGAGCAATCATTCCTGTAGGATCTGTGACAATATCCCATGCGGCAAAGATATTCAATCCACCATTTGGGATCGGGTTTGCCATCGCATCAACTCCGAAACGGGTATAAACCGTTGAGGGAGATGTTCCACCTGATCCTGAGCCGGGCAATGCGGAACCTTCTCCAACGAGAGCAAATACTCCGAGACGCTCTCCGTTGGTCCGGCCCCACCCACCCCAGGACTGGGTAATATGCATAAAATAGTTGAAACCGTTAGACTGGATAGGTGCACCGCTAGAAGCATTACTACCGGTAGTGTAGGTTTGAGACTGCCCAGATCCGGACATTCCGCTCTGACCGGCATACAGTGAAGAGTTCGGGATGAAACTGATGCTTACCCGAGTTTCACAAGGATTGACAGAGAAAGCTTTCTGGGTCCCACATCCGCCGTTATTGATGTGATAACCAAAATAACGGATAGAGGTCACATCATTGTTGAATGCAACCTGATCCCCATCATAAAACATCGGGTTTGTAGCACCAGAAAAAGCGAACCCTGCATTGGTAGCACCACCGTTATTTACAACTTCTGCGGTACCTGGGACGTAATCATACATTGTCCAAGGGGAATTCGTACCGATATACACATTCCTTTGGTTTGAAAATGGGGTATCCATAGAGGTCTTTCCGGCGTAGATATTGAACCATGTCGTATTCATCAAATCATCAAATCGAACCCACAACTTTACTATATCCATCCCACTGTTCCCATTGTATCCTGGCTGAACCCAAAAAGAGATCCAGGGAGCGATCAAGCCGCCCGATTCAATATCCCACGGGGTATTGGCAGAAGCGCCATTGGCCCATCCAGGAACAGGCTTTCCTGAATTTGGGTCAGAGATCCCATTCACGGAAGTTCCGTAATACGCCATGGACATATGGAAGCCGATGGGGAAGTAGTTCTGGTTGGCTGGCTGCTGGAACATCATGTCCAGACCATTGGCTTTACCGGTGGTGGACAGCATGAAACCGCGGTCCTTGAAGAAATGACCGGTATCACCCAGTTTTGGCCACTGGATGTGGCAGAAAGAACAAGGGAAGTTGTACTTCCTTGCAAACCCCGGATAGGCATTCGCCTTTTTAGGGGCAACCATCATCGCCACGGACAAGACGGCGAAGAAGGAGAGAAAAAACAAAGCCGCTTTTCTCATCAGATTCCCTTTCTGTAAAGTTCATGGACTGGTCTCCGGAAACCCACAAAGGCCCGGATCAACGAGAAATAGAGAACAAAAATGACTAAGAACCACCAGAACAATCACCCCTGTCTTGCCCAGAACCCATCTTTTTTCAAAAAAGCCGGACCAGAAAGAAAAGAGAAACACCCTTCGGATCAAAAACCCGGGAACTTGGCTTCCTGAACATTTCCGCCGACTATAAAAAGATCCATCAATGGCTTCCGGACGATCTGCCGGCCAACCCAAAAACGATAAGGGAAAAAATGGCCCGGGAAGATATGGATAATATACCCTGCAACAGATCTTGAGGTGACGATGGATTGTTGGAGATTAAACAATACGATAACCATTGTCAACACCCTTTTTATCAACCGCAGTTTAACCGCTTGTCTGACACGAAAACCCGGGAAAGCCTAATACTCATAATCCCTTTCATTATCTTCCAAGGAAAATAATAGTCGGCCTGCCACAAGATATATTTAAAATACTTCTATAGAAAAATCTTTACGTGCCAATCATTTTGAAAAAATAGGAGAAAAACAGTCTCAGGAAGAGGAGGATGACGAAGGATGGCTGAAGATTGGATCTTTACGGCGAGGAGAAAAGAATTACAGAATTCTCATAGAGAAAAAATGATATGAAATACCCCATGACCTAGAGCGGGCGATTGATCACAGGTCCACAAACGTCACGGACTGGACCTTGTCGAGACACTCCTCCAGAATTTTCCGGAAATCACTTCTGTTCACCCCCAGAAAATCCAGGGAAAACAGAAGAGATGGCTCGACAAAAACCGAATCCGGATGCTCCGCCCCCATAATCACCGCCAGTTCGTCCCCGACCCTTAACAGGTGGACAAGATCCTGATGGGCGGGCGATTTGTGGGGTTCATGGTGCCAGAGAAGACAATCGATAATGGCTGGGGGGAACTGGAAGAGCCTTCCGTATCGGGCACCGATAAAACAATGATCGATATGGAATGCATTTCTCTCAGACAACCAGTCGCTCATCTGTCCCGTCTGGTCGGCAAGCTGTGTCCGCTCCGCAAAAAAACTCTGCTCATAAAGCGCCAGATAGACCTTCCCGATATCATGAAGAAGCCCTGCGGTCTCCGCAATTTCAGGTTCAGGAAATCCGATCCGGTCTGCAAGGATCCGGCTACAAAGAGATGTCACTCGACTGTGATACCAGAGCGCATCGATCCCCGCCACATGTCTCACACTGGTAAAAAGGGGAACAGTGAGACAAAACCCCTTCAACATGCGAAAACCGATCAGACGGATCGCCTGGGTAATCGTTGTCACCTGTCCGGCGGCGATATAAGCTCCGGTATTCGCATGCCGGATGATCTGCGTTGCAAATCCCACGTCCTTCTGGACGATCTTTCCCAGATTGGCAATGGAGATCGCACCCAGATCGATCTCGTGGATGATACTCGTGACCACATCCGGAAGAGCCGGAAATGTTTTGGGATCAGAAAGCTTTTCCGACAAGTTCACAATTTCCATGATTCCTCCAACACATTCAAAAAGCCCTCGAACTCCATATGCTTTCCTTGTTGATCACTAACTCGAAGGATGATGGTTCTTGGCGTAAAAACTCTCGACCGTCTCAAGGATAACCCCCCGTAGTTCTTCACCCGCTGGGCTCTCGGAAAGACGAAACAATCGCTTTTTGAGAAGCTCGATCTCCATCGCAATATCCTGCAGGTCCTCGACCTGGCTTTGCACCCGTGTATCCTCGACCACCACTTCGGTGATTCCCCTGTTCAGAAGCGTTTTCTTCGTAAGAGGATCGAGTGGCTTTGGAGCCTTCAGCAAAAGCCTTCCCAGGGGATCAATGATATCCGAACAGATGACCGTACCGTCTCCCAAGGATTCCAGTCGAACCATAACAAGACGCATGAGAAGTCTCCTTTTTCACAATCGTTGTTCCCATAGTTTATCCCGTTTCAAGACAACGATGGAACACAGCTCAACAAACCCAACGCTCCAGAAGCATTATACGCATAAGTTCACCCACTGAGGCACCGAAGGAACAGCTATAGGGAGTTCTCATCCATCAATCATCAGTATCATCGGTCCTGATTGACAACCACCATAGTATCCCTCAGAAGACTCTCGAAAACCGAAAAAAAACTTGCACTTTTCTAGACATTCCGATATCTTCCCTTTAATTTCAAAGATCGATTTTCCTATCTTGGTGTTAGGGTGGTCGACCCAATGGTTCGACCTGTGCCATGATGGAAAAAGGAGTTTCGGTATTTTGTTTCAAAAGACACGTCGTTCCTCAGTCAACGGTCCCGGGGGAGTCAAGGAAAATGGGTTCTGCTGATTCCAAGAATCCCATCAGGAACCAACCACATCTGTTCGATCTCTTTCCGGTTCCATCCATTATCCTCTACCCCGAATCGAACACCATCCAGGACAGCAACCAGGCATTTTCTGAGCTGACCGGCTTGTCTACGAACGATCCGCTTCCAACCTCGGTTCTTCGATCCATCAAGACGGCAACTTCCAGGATCCTCGAAACCGGAGAGCCGTTCTCTTCTATCGGAGTGAATCTCCCTGACCAGACCGGACGGCAGATCTCACTTGAGGTCGACTGTCGCCCAATTGTAAACAATGGAAAGGCCTGTTTTCTTCTGACCTTCCGGGAACGCCAGACTGTTACAAGAAGGAGTTCAATCCTCCATCTTGTCGAAGAGGCGGAGAAGGATTTTAGGGATCGTAAAGAGCCTGATCTCTTTTTCACCCATCTCCAGAGGGCTCTCGGAACGATTTTTCCAATCCATTTTTCCATTCTCTCCATCCCATCCCCCGATGGCTCCCTGAAAACTTCAGGAATCAGCGGGAAGGATCAGGGAGACCCGGATCTCCTCCTCTCTTATTTCAGATCTTTTCGATGGAATACCCCTGACGGCCTGAAATCAGCGATCGGGAAAGCGATCGACAGCGGAAAGATCCAGATCGAAACCCCTGACATGGAAAAAGGACCCTCTCTTTCCGACCTCCTCCAGAAAATGGGCATCAAGACAACCCTCACAATTCCTTTCGGCACAGGTGAGGAGGGCGATCTCCCTTTTGGGCTTTTGACGATCGGGCTTGAGAAAAGCGAGGAAGCTGATCAGACTTTTCTCAAGGATCTGGAGATCCTGTCATCTGCCATTGCGGATTGTCTGAACCGGAATTCATTACACACTCATGTCTTCGGGCGATCACGACTCTTCGATCTCGCCCCTGATGGGATTCTCCTTGTTGACCCAACAACCTGCCAGGTGATGGATTTCAACAGAACCTTCCGGAAAATGGTGGGCACACCGCCAGATCACTCTCCTTGGGATCTCTCACGATTCCTCAAAAGGTCCGGAGAGACACTCCAGGAGATCCTCCAAACATCGGGTCAATCCGGATTTTCATCAACAGTCGAGCCATTGACCAGATTCGACGGAACCCGTTTTTTTGCGGACCTGACCGGTACCGTCATTCATGATCGCAACAAACCATATCTTCTGCTCCATGTCCGGGATATCACGTCTGACTACGAAACAAAGGGGATCAATGCCCTTCTCGTGGAAATTGACCGGATGATCCTCAAGGGCGATCCCCCCGAAAATCTTCTCTCCCTGATCGTCGACCGGCTCTCCGGTCTTTTCGGATTCGCCTGCACACTTTTCATGCTCCCGGTCGAAGGGGGAGAGTTCAATCTTTTGCAGATTGCCGGAGAATCCCCCGCCATACATGAATTCATCCTGAAATCCTTTTCAGGCTTGAGGTGGAATACACCACCCGGCATCCGGACTCTCGTGGGGAAAGCCTTTATTGAAAAACGTCCCATCTATGTTGAAATCGATGAGTATGAGATCAACTGGGGATCTCCCATCGGAAACACAGCCCGGGATCTGGGAATCGCAGCGGGATTTGCAGTCCCCATTCAGAAGGGAAATAATCAGTCCCCCTGGGGTGTTCTGAGCATCGTTGTCAAAAAACCCGAAGAGCTTTCAGAAAAAATTCGGGAACAGATCACCGATCTGGCGGGCAGAATTGAGATTGCCTTTGCCCAGTTAGAAGAACACCGGATCGAAATTCAGAAAAAGGCCATTTTCGATGAGGCTCCGGATGGCATTTTCCTGCTGGATCCGGAACGTCTTCTTCTTCTTGAAAGCAACAAGGTGTTTTTCAACATGCTGGGAGTCTCCGATCAAAAAGCACTGGTCGGGAAACACATCAAAGAGTTCCTCGTCAGCTCAGAACAGGACTTCAGTCTCCTTTCAGAACTTCTGGTAGGATATTCGGGCCATTCTTCCCTTTTCCGAAGCCGCATCAGGCGGTCCGATGGAACGATCTTTACCACCAGCACAAGCGTATCACTCATCCCTTATGGGGATAAAAAGGCCCTGACGGTTCATATCAGGGACATCACCCAGGAAATCCTTATTGAAGGAATGAACCGGCTTTGGGCGGAGCTCGACCAGCGGATCCTTCTCGGAGACCCGCTGGACAACCTGATCTCATTCATCGTCCGGAAGATTCAGGATCTTTTCGGATTTCACTGGACCTGTTTTGTAACACCACAGCCGGACGGATCCTTCCGGGTCATAGAAATTGCCTCAAACCACCCCGGAATCGATGAGAAGATCCGTGGATTTCTGGCACCACTCAAATGGAACACACAGCCTGGAAACAGGACGCTTCTGGGCCGTGCCCTTACCTCCGGAGTCCCCCAAGTCTATGACGCCTCCTCGCCCCAAACCCCGATCGTTCAAGAGTGGATCAAAAACAATCACATAGAGGGAATGATCTCTCTTCCAGTCACAAGACAGAGCGGGAATCAGATCATCGGAGGGCTGACCGTCGCCGTTCAAAAAAAGGAAAATCTTTCCGATGGAGTCGTGTCCCTCCTGAAAGACCTCTCCCTCAAGATCCGGAGCACCTTCTCCCGATTTGAAGAACAGAACCTGATCAGGATCCAGCAAGCGTCAATGGAAGCGGCCAAAAACCCCATGTGGATCACCAACCCCAAGGGAGAGGTCGAGTGGGCCAATAATGAGTTTTTCCGGATGCTGGGGTCGGATCGGGTTCCAGCAAAAGAAATCTCCCTCGGATCCATCTTCTCTGACCCCATTTCGACAACATCCGGAGCAAAGTCGCTTCTTCAGCTCATACGCTCCGGAAAACCCTTCGAAGGAGAAGTTTCAGGGATCAGCCAGAGCGGCGGAAGAATCTTCACCCAGACGCTGATCACCCCGCTAAAAGATCATCGGGGAAAAATTGCCCATATTCTCGGCCATCAAAAAGATGTGACCATTGAGCGAGAAGAGATGGAGATCGACCAGCTTTTGGCAAAGCTTGACGCCAACGTCTTGAACGGCATCAATTTCCAGGGACTTCTCGATCTTCTTACCTCCGGTGTCCAGTCCATCTACGACGCCCTTGCGGTCCAAATCGCAACGTTGGATGAAACCCACAAACTTTCGATCCGCTCCTTTGTTTCAAAAGACCCCAAGCTCTCGGCAGCCATTCGGCTCTCCGGAAACGCTCCGGATGTCGAGGGATTCAAAAAAGAAACTTCACATCTCGCATCCAGAAAAGACCGCCATCAGGAAATTCGTCTCAAGGACTCTCCGGATGAATACCCCTTCCGAAATCTTCTTTTGGCCTCAGGATGTGAAACCATCCATTCCTTCCCCATACATGAAAAGGGAAAGGCGGTCGGAGCCCTGACCTTGTTTCTGGACCGGACGAGCAACATTGGAAATCGTTCGATCGCATTCATTAATCAGCTTCTGTCAAGAATCTCCATCGTTCTGGAGCGGTTCAGCGAACAGGAGAGGATGAGGCTTCAGGATGCCGCCATGGCAAACGTGTCGAATGGCATCATGATCACTTCGGCGGACGGAACCATCGGGTGGGTCAATCCGGCGCTTGTTTCGATGAGCGGATATTCGGAAAAAGAGCTGATCGGGACAAATGCCTGGCTTACCACTTACGGAAACGGACATCCGGAAATCCATGAGGCCCTTTTGAGAACGGTCCGGGAAGGCCGACCGTTTGAAGGCGTTCTGGATGCTTTCAAGAAAGACCAGACACCATACACGGTCGAGATCAGCATTACCCCCATACAAAACTCCGAAGGGAAGATCACTCACTTTGTCGCCATCCAGAAAGACCAGACATTAAAGATCCAGCAGGAGAGGGAGATCTGGCAACTGGCCCATATCGATGCACTGACAGGTCTTCTCAATAGAGCTGCCCTCCTTGATCGCCTCAGGACAGAAACAGAACGATCGGCGAGAAGTCAAAAAAGCCTTGCGCTCCTCTTTATCGACCTCGACGGATTCAAAGAGGTGAACGATACCTTTGGCCATGCTGCAGGGGACATCCTTCTCAAAACGGTCGCACAAAGGATCTCAAGAACACTTCGTTCAACCGATGCCGCCTCGCGCCTCGGAGGCGATGAGTTTGTTCTTCTGATCACAGACCTTGTCGAAATCGACGAGATCCTTTTTCTGATCCAGCGCATCTTCGATGCCATACTCGAACCCATCCTGATCGAAGACCAGCCGATCCGGATCACCGCCTCCATGGGCGTCGCGACATTTCCTGAAGACGCATCCGATGCCGGAGACCTTCTCAGGAAATCCGATATCGCCATGTATCAGGCAAAAAGCCATAACAAGAACAACTGGCAATTTTTCGATCCCGAGATGGAAAAGAGAGTACAGCGGCGTCACAGTCAGGCCAAGGCCATTATCAACGGGCTTGAAAAAGGGGAATTCACTCTCTACTACATGCCGGCCGTCGACCTCCAGAAAGGTCTTGTCACGGAAATTGAAGCTCTTCTGAGGTGGAACTCCCCGGAGGACGGACTCTTGCTCCCCGACGTCTTCCTGCCCACGGCAGAAGAGTCAGGATTGATGACGGCGCTCGGGGAATGGACCATTGAACGTGCCATTGAAACCATCCATCACTGGCTCGAAGACGGACGTCCCCCCGTCCGACTCTCGATCAACATCTCCCCGACCCATTTCTGGTCCCCGGGATTTACCGAATCATTTCTCCGGAGAATCAAACGCGACCCAGCCATCGCAACGTGGCTGACCGTTGAGCTGACGGAAAGCCTGCTGATGAAAAATCTTGAAAAGTCCCTTGAATTTCTGGAAGCCATCCGGGAATTCGGAGTTCGGATCTCGGTCGATGATTTTGGTCTGGGATCGGCACTCCTTCCCAATCTTCCGGAACTTCATGTCGACGAGATCAAGATTCCCCAGGCCTATGTCCTTCATATGGAGCGCCACAATAGAACCAGGCAGCTCGTCAAGACCATTATCCACCTTGGGGAAAATATGGGAATTGATGTTGTCGGAGAAGGGGTTGAAACCGGTGCCGAAAAAAAACGTCTACTGGAGATGGGTTGCCACGTCCTTCAGGGTTTCGAGATCTGTCGCCCCGTCCCGCTTCCTGCTCTTGAAGATTTTCTGAAAAGGTTCCAGTGATTTTTTTCTCCCGAAGACTTGAAAAGGGGCCCTGATCGGCCCCTTTTCAATGAATCTGCAATGACCCCAGACTTCTACTTCTTCAGATCCGCCTTTGTCACCGACTTGAAGCCAAAATGCCTGAACACTTTTTGGGCCTCCGGTGATTTGAGGAAGATGAGCCACCGCTTTGCCCATAGCTTGTGACGGGCTCCACGAATGATCGAAGCGGCATAGATCGCCTTGACATTCTGGCTGTCAGGGATGGCGACATTTTCAATCGCATGTCCGACCTGCTCCTGGAAGATGGCCTCCGAACGCCAGGTCACACCGGCATCAGCTTTCTTGGCCATCAGAAACATCGGACTCTGACGATGGTGGATGCGGGTCAATGTTGTTTCTCCATTCTTGACCTTGTCCTCATAGACCGTCTTGGAAAGCTTCTCCCCTCCAGCCTTTACCAGTGAGCCCTTGATCTGGCGGGAAACACCTTCCCATGCCGGATTGGGCATGACAAGACGGACCCCTGGTTTTCCAAGATCGGAAAGCCCCTTGATTCCCGCAGGGTTCCCCTTTGGAACCATGATCGTCAGGTCATTTGTCGCATAGGCCACTGGAGGACCAACCAGAAGCTTTTTCGCAATCAGTTTCCGGACCTGTCCAAGACCCGCCGCATAAAGATCTCCGGGAACCGTCATCGTCGCATTACCGACAGTGAGTCGGCCTTTTTCGGCGATCTGTTTGGCCAAAAGACCGGGCGGAAGGGTTTCGTAAAAGAGTTTTCCCCGGATTTTTGGATATTTTTTCTCAAAGGCCTCAACGAGTGGAGCCATTGCAAAAAAGTAATTTCCACCCACATACATGACCAATTCGGGATGGCTCATGTTTCCGTGGAGATCCGGAAGATTGTCCACATCCGGAACGGTGACATTCACCCCTTTTCCGACAGATGGATTGTTATGCCCATGGCTCCATGGCGGATAGGTGGAAGTCTCATCTGCCCAAACCGTTTTTCCGGAAGAAACGCCTCCAAGAAGGAGAGAAACAGCCAGTATCGTCATCAAAGGTCGTTGATTCACAATGCCTCCCTTTCTGAAAGGTGAATGGTTGGGCTAGGATCGGGCGTAGTGGAAACCCGCTTCGCTCAAAAGGGGAATGGTTCCCACAATTCCCGGTGTCAGGACAACTCCCGGAATCAGGTGGTTTGTCAACTCCGCAGCAATCTCTCCGTGGGTCTTGTGATCTGGGTTCACCCCGCCTTTTTTTAACGCTCCGGAAAGCTCCCAAATCATATTGTGGCAACCCAGAAAAACAACCCCTCTTGCCTGCAGGACCGGAATATTGTTGTCTTCCGGTGATAAAACTCCATGAGGATTGTTCAGATCGGAAAGAGGCTTTTCCGAAGCAGGGGATCGCTTCAAAAGCGGATTTTGAGCTGATTTCATTCCGGCTTTTTCATGAAGTTTATACTTTTCCCACATATGATCGTCAAAAAGAGCCAGATGAGCCGTTCCATGGGTTGCGGACAACACCAGAGCATCTTTTTTTCCAAAGCTGTAGACCTGGGCGTTCAGGGAATTTCTCATGAGGTTCAGCCAGGGAGATCCGATCACCGTGTTATCCCATACCTGTTTGGGCTTTGCCCGGTAATGGAACAGAAGTGAAAGGGCTTCATGATCCCATTCATCCTTGTGGAGACTGATCATGGTCACCGACTTATAGTCCCGACGCCCTTTTGCCCTTTCGAGTGCTCGCAAAAGTGCCTTCAGGTGATGATCGCCTTTGGGCTCAAGGTCCAGTTTTTCAGATGCCGCCGCTTCAGGAAGCTTCCCGACACCCAGGCCAAGGGCCGCACCTGCTGCCCCGATTGTCGCCACCATTCCCAACATTTCCCGACGAGAGACAGATTCACTCATACGTTTTCCTCCTTCGTTGATTCGGATTGATATTGATAAAAAGAGCCTGCATCGGCTCCGCAACAGGAATCTCCGGTGAACCTATCTGGCAATAGCCCCCCAGGAGATTCCCCTGAAAAATGATGACCGTCATCAGAAATCAATGGCCCTGAACAACGCTTTTTCTCGGATCAAGGGGATGTGGTCGGCTTTCAATATAGCGGGCCACATCCCATGCCTCCTGAACGGATAGTATTCCGGAATTTCCAAGAGGCATATTGTGCTGGATAAAAGATGCTGCCTTCGCGACAAGGTGGAGCCCTGCACCACAGTTGAAGGAATGGGCACCCCATAGGGGAGGGAAAATAAGGCGGCCACCCTGCTCCAGCCCCTGTCCATTCGCACCGTGGCAAAGAGCGCAACTATGCTGGTACACCGCCCGTCCGTTTTCGAGGCTGACGGGACGGGGCGGTGGGGATAATGCACGGAATCCCCGGCCCGAAAGACTCGCACCGACCGGTGCTCCTTCCGCCATCCATTTGCTGTATGCCTCGAGGGAAACAATCTCCTTGCTTGATAGGGCCGGAGTCTTCCCGTTCAGGGAAAATCGGAAACAATCCTGAAGCCTTTCAACATAGGTGACAACCTTATGATTCTTTTCCCTGTAAACAGGGTACGATACAAATGCTGCCCATAAAGGGGCAGCATTTGCAATCGTCCCCGCACCCAGATGGCAAGCTGAACAGTTCAGGCCATTTTTGTCAAACTGGGGAGCAAGCTTTCGTGTGTGAAGAAAGAGCTCCCGTCCGTACCGGATGGCATCCCCGTTCGGACCCGGAGGACCACCATCCCAATCGGGAGGATGAAACGTTCCGGCAATATAAATTCCATGGTGATTCAAGGAAACAGGAGGGTGGTCATTGCCTCCGGACAGCCATTGTGCCAACGCACTGATCTCTTCGGGAGAAAGCTTCCGGGAAACACTCGACATCAGATTGCCGGGATCTCCGGATCTGTATCCCCCTTTAAATAAAGACAGCTGGGTTGAGAGATATCCGGGGGAGAGGCCAATAATGGGAGGGAAAGCATGGGCTACCCCTTTCCCTACTGGGCCGTGGCAGGTAAAGCAGGAGGGGATACCGGCAGAAAGACGACCTTCCCGAGCCAGTCTTTCACCGATGCCCCATGAAGACGCATGATGAAACACCGGAGTCTTTCTGATCGACTTCAGCTTTGAAAAATACTGTGCCACCTGTTTGCGTTCTTCGGCAGAAAGGTCCTCTGCGACAATTTGCATGACCCCAGGTCGTTTTTTTTTCGCAAAAAGATCCAGCTCGTGTTGAACATAAAGATCGTCGAGACCGGCAATTTCAGGAGTCGCCCTTCCCGCAAGTCCCTCCCCCTTCGGTCCATGGCAGGACACACAACTCTGACCAAGATGGGGGAGCGGTCTGAAAGCCAGGATTTTACCGGTCAGATTGGCAGCCCGGGATATCATCGGATAAAAAAACGCAAGCATCAGAAAAACAATGGTAAAGACAGGAAAAAGTCGATTTTTGGGAACGATTTTTATCACCATTGGACTCAGTATCAAAAACACACTCCCCAACAAAACATGGCTCATTTCAGATGAACGGCAAATACGATGGGCGATTGGGTGGTTATGAGATCGTCTCTTTAATTTACAAATATATTCGGATGAAAAGAATGTCCAAAACAGATGCCTTTTGATACCATATCATGATCAACTTAATGACGTCACCACAAATGGTGTCTTAAAAGACGAAAACATCCAATTTTACAGGAGTTCTAGAGCATGTCTAAAGAAATCACCCCCGGATGCCTGGCACTTGTACGCCACGGACAAAGCCAGTGGAACCTTGAAAACCGCTTCACCGGATGGGTGGATGTGGACATCACAAAACTTGGGGAAGAAGAGGCAAGAAGGGCTGGAAATCATTTAAAGGGAATCTCTTTTTCGAAAGCCTTTACCTCCGATCTGAAACGAGCACAGCGAACGCTTCAGATCATCATGGAAACCACCGGAAGCACACAATTGCCTGTCGTCAGGGATGAAGCGCTGAACGAACGCCACTATGGAGATCTCCAGGGGCTCGACAAGGATGAAACGGCAAAAAAATATGGGAAAGAACAGGTCCATATCTGGAGACGAAGTTTTGACGTCCCTCCCCCTGGAGGAGAAAGCCTTAAAATGACTCTTGAACGCGTTCTTCCCTATGTCGACAGGGAAATCCTCCCCTGCCTTTTAAAAGGGGAGAATATTCTTGTTGTCGCTCATGGAAACAGTCTCAGGTCAATCGTCATGGTCCTTGATCAACTCGATGAGAAGTCCATTCTGGAGTTGAACATTCCCACAGCCGTCCCGATCATCTACACATTCCGGCCGGTTCACCTCGATCAGCCCGTAACAGGACTGAAAGATCTGTCTGTACTGGAGAAGATCACAAAAGAATGAGCGACAGCCATCATCGCATGAAGATCCTTGTTCTGATCATGAAGGCCATCATCGGTCTTTTGGCCTTCGGCTTTGTCCTAAAATACTCCATCTCTCAAGTATAGGGATACGACGGTTGCCCTCATCTGCCCTGCCCTACAAAATAAAAAAGCCTGTCCAGAAAACTGGGCAGGCTTTTTTATTTTCATAAAATATTTCTTGTGATCAATGGAACAAGGCAGCTCCATGGCTTGATGCACCCATGAAAAAAAGCATAGGGATTGAAAGCATTGTGTTGACCCTTGATGCCAGAAAAGCCTTTCTTGCCGCTTTGGCCTTCTCTTCCGGCTGGGCTGGAACGAGACCGATGACTCTCTTCTGATTGGGCCAGATAATGCCCCATACGTTCAACATCATGATGATGCCAAGCCAGGCACCCATGCCAATAACAGCCGCGCCCTTGTGGAGCATGAATGCATCAGCAAGCATTCCTCTTTGGCCAAGAATAGAAAGCCCAAAAAGAACGGTCAGAACGGATGCCCATCGGAAGAAAAACAGCGCCCGGGGAACCAGATGCTTGAAAGCCTCGGCCTTGGCCTCGGGAGAGATCGCCTTCAGAAATGGGACCTGAACGAAGTTGAAGTAATACAAAAGACCGATCCACATGATCCCTGCGAGGAAATGTCCCCATCGCATGATCAGTTCCGTTGCCACATGATCCATAAAATCTCCTTCAAATTGATTCCTGAAATGGAATGTTTAGAAAGTACCGAGCCTGAGCCATTATTGTGTAATCGGGAGTCTTGGGATTGAACGTTCTCATGATCCAGGATGTCCATCGAAAAACAATCAGGCGTTTACCAATGCCTTCACTACGAAAAAGAGCACTCCCGTCAGGGCAAACCCGGCCAGAACCGTTCCCCAAAGACTGTCCAGAGGATTTTTCACAATAACTCCTTTCCCCATTAGCTATTTTCAAAAACAGAAAACGCTCTCAAAATGTTTCAGGATGGCAGATGAGTCCTGCCCCCTATTAGATTCGGCGAATCCGATTCTTTCGGCATCCATTATACCTGATCAGATTCGATCTCCTCAAGCTCGAGTATTGCCAAGCATAAACCTTGCCAAAGAGCCCTCTCTGGTGCTAGGATGTACCTGTTGGGCCCATGTGCCCAGCGTTTTTACTTATGGTTTGTCGATTATTCAAGTCTTTTTGCGTGACCCTCCCAAATTGTTTTCAGCCTTTCGGCCGAAGATTCTACTCCCTAATTCATCAAACGTGGGGGTTGCCTGAGAGGGATGGAGTCAATCCCTCTCTGTATACCGTCCGACGGAGAGCATTCTGGACTTGAACGACTCGCCAGGAGGGGGTTTCCCCCAACCGGGTCAGGAGTTTTCTGCGCCCAAAATCTTAGGAGGTATTCGTATCATGTTCCAAAATCAATCCGTTGAACCCACATTATCCCCTGTCAAAAACATTGAGGCAGACGAGCCTGTCGATCAAGTCACTTTCGCCGATCTTGGTCTGGCTCCAGAAATATTGAAAGCATTGAATGATATCGAGCATTTTGTTCCCACCCCGATTCAGGCAGCCACCATTCCCCTGATCATCGAAGGACGGGACATACTCGGCATCGCCCGAACCGGAACAGGAAAAACCGGCGGGTTCCTCCTTCCTGCCCTTCACCGGATTTACCAGACCCGAACAGCAAAGCAAGGCTTCCGGGTTCTCATCCTTTCCCCAACAAGAGAGCTTGCGAACCAGACTTTCTCCGCTGCCATGTCCTATTCCAAATATACCCGCTCCCGTCAGATCCTCCTCGTCGGTGGAACAGATCTCCGACGTCAGGAAATGTCTCTCAGAAAACCCTGGGACATCGCAGTCGTGACACCTGGTCGCCTCCTCGACCACCTTCGTCGGGGAAACATCAATCTTGCCCATATTTCCATGGTGATCATTGACGAAGCCGACCGTATGCTCGACATGGGCTTTTTCCCTGACATCCAGGCCATTGTCGCCGGCCTTCCACAGGATCGGCAGTCTCTTCTATTCTCGGCAACGCTTCCACCAAGGATCCAGGAACTCGCAAGATCCTTCCAGAGAGACGCTGCGATCATCCGCTTGAACTCAAGCGAACCGTCATCCCCCCAGATCGAACAGGAGATTGTCACAGTTTCCCACGGATCCCAAAAACTGGGCATCCTGAAAACAATCCTGGACTCGGTCAAGAATCACACAGGACAGACCATTGTCTTCACCAGAACCAAGCGCGGAGCGGAAGAGCTCTCCATCTCCCTGAGTGGGGAAGGCTACTCGACCGACGCCCTCCATGGGGACAAGTCGCAGCATGTCCGGAATCGGGTTCTCGCCAAGTTCAGAAAAGGTGACCTCAAGATTCTGGTTGCAACGGATGTGGCAGCCCGTGGTCTCGACATCGAGGGCATTACCCACGTCATCAACTATGACCTCCCGCAAACCGCCGAAGATTATGTACACAGAATCGGACGGACCGGCCGGGCAGGACGCACAGGAAAGGCCATTTCCTTCTACCATCCTGCCGACACCGACACGATGAGATCGATCGAACGCATGACGGGTGAACCCATTCCCAGACACCCCCTCTCCGTTCCCCATCCAACATCCTATCGCCCAAGAACAGGCTCTTCTTCCGGTTCGAGATCAGGATCAGGAAGGCCATCTTATGGATCGGGCGGAGGTTCTGATCGCTCTTCCAGAAGCGGAAGCGGTGGACGTCGCACCACAGGAGGCGGGTACCGTTCTTCGGGCCCATCGTCCCACCAGTCTTCTTCTTTCAGCAGAAAAGACCCCTAAAGATGGGGCCAAATCTGCCAATTGTCGGCATCACGGCAGACTATGAGCCTCAACACAATGAAAACCATCCCCGGCATTTCCTTAAAGCCCCGTATGTCAGCACCTTACGGGAAGCCGGGGCACTGGTTGTCATACTACCCTTCCAGTTTTCAGATAAAGACTTCTCAGAAGACATTGCGCAGTGGGACTTTCTCGACGGAATCCTGATTTCGGGATCCGGTCCGGACATTCCCCCCTCTTTTTATGGAAAAAACAAGGAAATCGAGAACAATGACTGGATGGTTGACGAGCGATTTCTCTTCGAAAAGGCTCTGATTAAAAAATCAGAGGACGATGCCACTCCCTGTCTGGGGATCTGTAGCGGACTTCAGGTGTTGAACGTATCCAGGGGAGGATCACTCCTTCAGGATATTCCTTCCTCAAAAACATCCTTTCTCGACCACAAGTCCCCACATAACATTCAAGTCCAAGCCACTCCCTCTATTGACTGGCTTCCAAATGGAACCTATCAGGTCAACAGCTTCCACCATCAAGGGGTTGATCAGATTGGATCCGGACTTTCTGTCTTTGCAAAAACATCCGATGGAATGGTCGAAGGCGTCTTTGACCCTACTCATCCTTTTCTCGTCGCCGTCCAATGGCATCCCGAAAGACTGCTTTCAGGCGATAACCTTTCAAAAATGATCATCAGGCAATTCGTTCTGAGCTGTGCTGCCCGGAAGGCCGAAAAAAACAAACGATAAATCGGCCCTGATTTTCAGCCTCTCTCTCCGTGTTCGGCAAGCTTTTCGAAAACCGGATCCACCAAAGTCACATTCCCCATCGGACGTTTCAAAAGATTTTGACCAATTCGCAAAAACCTCTCGACTCCGTCTGTAACAAAGAACCTCGTTGTGGGAAGCGCTTCCGGATGATTCTTCACAAGGTTACGACTCAGGATTTCACGGGCAAGTTCGTAACCCGGATCGACAAATCTCACATCCGGCAAAATCTTCTGGAAAACAGGAAGAAGGGGCGGATAGTGTGTACATCCGAGAATGATCGTATCGACCGATTTCCACTTCGTCAGATAAGGGGACAGATACTCCATTGAAACAGCCTCTGCGACTGGACCGGAGATCCAGCCTTCCTCAACAAGTGGTGCAAACAGAGGACAGGGCTGCGCAAAAACCCCAATCGCCGGATTCATTCTGGAAAACAGACGGGGATAGGCATTCGAACTAATCGTTCCTTCGGTTGCGAGAACACCAATCGATCCCGAGCGGGTCAATCCCGCCGCGGCCCTCGCACCTGCCTCAAGAACCCCCAGAGTCGGAATGGGGTTGACCTCTTCGGAAAACTCATCAAAAGCCTGGCTCGATACGGTAAAGCAAGCGGCAATAATCAGATCAGGGTTCATCTCCGCAAGAAACCGGGCATCTTCCCGTGCAAAGCGAACAATGGTCTCTCTCGATTTGGTCCCATAGGGAAAACGGGCCGTATCCCCCAAATAGGTCACGGAGGTTCCCGGAAACAGTTCAAGAAAGTGTTTCAGGACGGAAAGCCCACCCATTCCGGAATCAAAAAAAGCAACTCCTCCGCTCACGATGACCAGCTTTTGGAGGATTCTCTCATCGAAAGCACTCTCCTTAACCGGGTGACAGCCTCGGTTTTGCGTTTTTCAAACCAGACCGGCTTTCCTTTTGACAGAAGATGGAGCTGCTCCATCATCTGTCTTGCAAGATCTTCACTCTTCATGGCCAAAAGTCCGTCGCAGCTTGCCAGAAGGGAGCGCTCCACAGAAACGGTCAAAGGGAAGTGATCCCGGAGACCTGCCATTTTGAAATCGTCACTCAATAAAAGCCCGTCGAATCCAAGACGCTTTCTGAGGAGTGTTTCCGAAATTTTGACAGACAAGGTCGCAGGCCACTCCTGATCGATCTCCGGATACATGACATGAGCGGTCATCAACGCCGGGATTCCCCAGGAAACGGCACGTCTGAAAGGATGAATCTCCCTATGCAACAGGACATCCATTGGATCAGGGACAGTCGGCAATGCAAAGTGGGAATCAAGATGAGTGTCCCCGTGGCCTGGAAAATGTTTTCCGCAAGGGACGACTCCTCCCAGGGAAAGCCCCTGAGAAAAGGTCATGGCATAACGAAATGCCAATTCCGGGTCGGAGGAAAAGGATCGATCCCCGATAACGGGATTGTCCGGATTGGAATCAACATCCAGGACAGGAGCAAAATCCATATCGATATCAAGAGAGGAAAGAGCCCTGCCCAACTCATACCCAGCCGTAAAAATCTCCGGGATTCCCCCTGCCCGGGAAAGTTCTCTCATGGGTGGAAGTTTTGGCACTCCATCCTGAAGTCGAGCAACTCTTCCGCCCTCCTGGTCGATCGCCAGGATCACCGGAACCGGTGCCAGCACCCCTCTGATTTCCCGGATCAGATCTCTCAGTCTCCCCAGGGAATCTGGAGAAGATGGAGGTCCGATATTCTCCGAAAAGAGGACCACTCCGGCAGGTCTCATCTCCTCCAGGAAAATTCGATCGGAGCCACTGAGATCCATACCTGGAAGACTCACCCAGAGAAAAACTCCAGGACCATCCACAAATGATCCTGCAGACTTCAAGAAACACCCCCCAAAAGGGCATTGAGCTTGGGAATGATGGACCTGACAGCCCTTGCCCTGTGAGAAATCTCATTTTTGATCGAAGCAGGAAGGATTCCGAAGGTCACCTGATATTGATCCGGAATAAAGAGAGGATCGTATCCAAAACCACCCTCTCCCAACAGCCCCTTCGTCAATCGGCCTTCGATCACGCCTTCTGATTTTGCCAGAATCTTTCCGCTTTTTCCTTCGACAAGAACAAGGACCGCCCGGAAACGGGCCGATCTGTTCTCGACCCCCTTAAGCTCCTTCAGGAGGGCATGGCAGTTTTCAAGAGAAGTGGCTTGTGGACCGGAGAAACGGGCGGATATGATTCCTGGAAGTCCTCCGAGTGCATCAACCTCAAGACCGGAGTCATCTCCCAGTATCCACCCTTCCACAAAGGGGGCAAGAGCTCGAGCCTTGATCAGGGCATTTTCAAGATAGGAGTTCCCATTCTCAGGAGGAAATTCCGTATCGGCCGGAGCGGGGACAAGTGTCCACTCCGGACCGAAGAGAGTCTCAAGCTCCGAAAGCTTATGGGAATTGCCTGTGGCAACGGTAATAACAGGACGAGTTGACATTACGCATTCCGTGAATCATTGGACAGTGGTTCCGGGAACATGAAAATTTCTTTCTGGGCCTTGATGATTTGGGTAATACCCGACTCACCCAGAGACAAAAGACTGTCCAGCTCTTTTTTGGAAAAGGGCTTTTCCTCTGCCGTCCCCTGGATTTCCACAAATGCTCCCTTGCCTGTCATGACGATATTCATATCCGTCTCGGCTCCGCTGTCCTCGACGTAACAGAGGTCGAGGCGGGGATCGCCTTCCACAACGCCCACAGAAACAGCGCCCAGATAATCGGCGACTGGCCACTGGGTAATCAGTCCTGCCTTCATCAGCTGGGAGAACGCAAGGCACATTGCAACAAAACCACCGTTGATCGACGCCGTCCGTGTCCCGCCATCGGCCTGGAGAACATCACAGTCCACAGTCAGCGTCCGCTGGCCTATACGAGAGGGAATGACCACAGAGCGCAGGCTTCTTCCGACAAGGCGCTGGATTTCCTGGGTTCGTCCCGTTTGTTTGCCTTTTGCCGCCTCCCTGGAATTTCTTTCATGGGTTGCCCGTGGAAGCATGCCATATTCGGCGGTGACCCAACCTTTTCCCTGATCCTTTAAAAATGGCGGAACACGCTCCTCAACACTGACAGTGCAAAGGACACGTGTCTGCCCCATTTCCACAAGAACGGATCCCTCTGCGTAAAGGTTGACGCCTGGAGTCATTTTTAACAGTCTCAATTCATCATTTCTGCGTCCGTCAGGACGTGGCATCGACATGGGCATTCCCCTGCTTCGTAAGATTGTGACCTATGGATTCTATCCGGCTGGATCGAGAACCTCCGCGAACCACCATCCTACACTCGAGACGGAAGCATTGCCAAGGGAGAGATCACGGAAGGTTTCAGGGACAGGAAAGCTCTGTTATTGCCGGACAAGCCCTTTTTGGCATATAATATTGAAGTGAAATCCATGGGAGCTATTCTTGACTTCGCCGGCCACCAAAAAAGCACGGCAGAAAATCTGGTGTTTGCCTTTTTCGTGAATTCCTGGCTCCTCTCCGATCCCCTCAAATAGACCTACAAGGACTCCAGAAAAACTCATGATCAGTCTTGTCAATCTTTCAAAACACTATCCGACGCGCACCCTCTTCGACAACCTCTCCCTCAAGATCAGCCTCCGGGAACGTATGGCCATCGTAGGCCCCAACGGAGCCGGAAAGTCCTCCCTTCTCAAGATGATTGCAGGGCAGCTCGAACCTGACTCGGGTCAGGTGATTCTCCCTGTCTCCGCAAGGATTGGCTATCTACCCCAGGATCTTGAAATCGTATCGGACCGGACAGCGGTCGGAGAAGTGGTGGGTGGAGATGCGACCCTCATGGAAGTCGAAGATGAGATGAAGCGTATTGAAACCAGATTGTCTGACCAGGATTTCCAGAATGATCCGGGGTACGAAAAAATGCTGGTCCGTTACGGAGATCTGCAAACCCGATTCGGAGCCCTGGGAGGATTCGAGCAGGAAGCCCGCGCCAGAAAGATCCTCAACGGCCTGAATTTCTCCAGCCGTCAGATGGATATGCGGGTCGAGGAACTTTCCGGCGGATGGCGCATGCGGGTTGCATTGGCCAAAACCCTTATCACCGATCCGGACATTCTCCTTCTGGACGAACCCACAAACCATCTCGACATTCCCTCTATCGAATGGCTTGAAGGTTTTCTCAACGAGTTCTCAGGATCTGTCCTCCTGATTTCGCATGACAGGACCTTCATGAATAATGTCATCAATGGAGTCATCGAACTCTCGAGCGGAAGGGCGACCGTTTATTCTGGCCACTATGACCATTATCTTGAAGAAAAGGCATCCCGGCAGGAAGCACTGGAAACCGCCTATGAACGGCAACAGGGAGAAATTGCCCGAATCGAATCCTTTGTCGAGCGATTCCGGGCAAAGGCATCCAAAGCCACACAGGCCCAGTCACGGCTCAAGGCTCTTGAAAAAATGGAGAGGATCGAACTTGATTCCCAGGAAAAAACAGTCAAGTTCAAGTTTCCACAGCCCCAGCGCTCGGGAAATATTGTGGTCTCCCTCAAAGGGGTGACCAAGGGATTCGAGGGACGAACCATCATCCCCTCACTCGATCTTGTCATTCACCGAAGCGTCAAGGTTGCTCTCGTGGGCCCGAATGGTGCCGGCAAATCAACCCTTCTCCGGATGCTCGCGGGAGTGATGCACCCGGACCAGGGATCGATCATCCCGGGCGCCAATGTCACCATCACCTACTTTGCCCAGCATCAGCTTGAGACTCTCGACCCCCACCATACGGTGCTTGAGTCCATGGAATCCCAGGCTCCTGACTCCGAAACACAGACCAAGATCCGTAGCCTTCTTGGAGCATTTTTGTTCCGCAAGGATGAAGTGACCAAAAAAGTCGGAGTCCTTTCGGGCGGAGAGAAAAGCCGTCTGGCCCTTGCAAGGATGCTCCTCGTCCCCGCAAATTTCATTCTTCTCGACGAGCCGACGAACCACTTGGACATCGCCTCACGAGAATGTCTTGAATTCGCACTCCAGTCCTACGGCGGAACACTCATCTTCATTACCCATGACAGACACCTTATCGAAACGGTCGCAACGGATATCATCGAGGTATTGCCCGGCAAGGTCACTCCACTGTGGAACACCCCCTATGAAGCTTATGTTGCCAAAAGGCGTGCAGAATCCGGCGGGCAACCGATGGCCCCCACACTGACAAGAGAATCGGACCCAATCGGTAAGAACCCAAACGCAAAAATCAGCCAGGGACAAAAAGCACCTTCAACAACCGGTTCGACAGATCACGAACGGGACCTCCTCAAGATCAGACTCTCCCGCATCGAACAGGAAATGGAGTCCATTACTCAGAAAATCACCGCTTTTGAGGAAGAAATCGCATCCCGTGTTTCCGGGCAAATGGATTACAAGGCCAAAAGCGATATCAAAAAGATCGAGGTCAAGATCAATGAGTCCCGAAAATCACTCGACGCACTGACACTGGAATGGGACAAACTCGCCGAATTGATCTCGCAATGACCCATCATATGGAGAATTGACATGTCCCTGAAATCAGAAAATTTCTCCATCGAAAAAGCGCCTGTTGTTGTCTTTTACCATCAGGAGTGCTCCGATGGATTCGGCGCAGCCCTTTCCGCATGGCTAAAATATGCTGACAAAACCCCGATTACACTCACTCCGCTCTCTTATGGCGACACGCTTCCAGCCCTTCCAACCGGCTCCGATGTCTACATTCTCGACTTTTCACTTCCCGTCGAGGTTTTTTTCGAACTCCGAAAAAACAATCTCCGTGTTTCCATGATCGACCATCATCAGACTGCCCAGGAAAAATATGGACAATTTTTTTCGGGGGATCAGGACATTATCTTCGATATGAACCATTCGGGAGCTGCGCTGGCCTGGAAGCACTTTCACCCGGGAACCGATGTTCCCGCACTCATCCGCTATATTGAAGACAAGGACCTCTGGCTCTGGAAACTTCCTGGAAGCCTTGAGATCAATTCGGCGCTGGCCTCATATCCAATGGACTTTTCTCTCTGGAACCGTTTTCTCATCGAGCTTGAAAACAAACCAGCGGAAGAAACCGATCTCTACAAGGAAGGCTCGGCCATATTGAGATATCAGGGACGGCTTCTGGATCAAGCGATCAAAAATACGGGAACTCCCGGAAAATTTGATGAAGGGGAAGAAGGATTTTTTGTCAACAGCCCCATTTTGAACTCTGAAATTGGAGGGAGAGCCAAAACATTCAACAATATGGTTGGAATATGGTCGGTCAAGCCTGATGGTCGGGTTTCTTACAGCCTGAGATCAAGTGACGGTGGCCCTGATGTTGCCAGAATCGCTCAACGTTTTGGTGGAGGTGGTCATAAAAGGGCGGCCGGATTCATTGTTGACCAGATCGTCCATACACCACTCCTCCCCAAATAAAAATGGGGGGGCAAAGCCCCCCATTCAATTTTCAATTTTTCCGCTGGACCGGGCCGGAATCACCCCACCTGAATTTCAACGATTTTCGGCTTGGCTTCAGCTCTCTTTCCAATCCGGATGTCCAGAACACCATCCCTCATCTGGGCTGAAACAGAAGCCCCGTCAGCATCATCCGGCATGACAAAGGATCGGTAAAACTTCCCGGTGATTCTCTCCACCCGGTGGTAAGTCTTCTTGTCGCCCTCTTCCGTTTTCCGAGTGCGCTCGCCAGTGATGGAAAGAACTCCACTTTCAATCACAACCTTGACATCCTCCTTTTTCACATCGGGCAACTCTGCAATGACATGATAAGCTGCATCGTCCTCGGCAATGTCGACAACCGGAGCCCAGTCCGCCATAGACGCTTCGGATTTCTTTAACTCACCATTTTCCCTGCGCTCGAAGGGCCGACCAAAAACCGGAGTCAAACGACGGCCAAGTGCCTCAAGCTCCCGAACAGGATCCCAACGAAGAGTGCCATTTAGAGTGTTCATCTGAAACCTCCAATCATGCTGGCCTGTCACATAACGGCCAATTGTCCATAACTTATAGGGGCATCAACCTTATGCCCGCCACCTTTGGGGTTTACCCCCCTGCTACTTTCACATCTATTATATCGCCTCTTTGTATTCTGTCAAGTATTATGTCAATTCTAAATCCACCGCCCCCTCCAAAATGTGAGGTCACGTCCCATATTCCCCCGATACTTTTCATCCCTTCATCACCCAGACAGAGATCCCCGAAACGAGTCCGGATCAGATGAAGGATGGTATATCCAAGCCCTGACAATATCTTGCGTATTTCTCTATTTTTACCTTCACAAAGGGTGATATCGAGCCAAGTTGTTCGCTCGTTGGCCCTCTCGATTTCGATCTTGGGAGTCATAAATCCCCAAGGGCTCCCAGCATCCCCTTTCCTGACACGTTCCAGATCTTCCGCCTTCATCGCCGGCCTGACCTGTACACGGTAGGTTCTGGGAACTTCAAAATCAGGATCGAGAAGATCCGCAAGCTCCCCCGGACGACTTGTCAGCAAGATCAGACCGGAAGAAGCCATATCGAGCCTGCCAAGAGGAGTGATCTTACCTGTAAAACCATTTTGAGGTCCCCATGGACTCTTCTCGATCAGGCGATCGATTTCTTTTTCCCTTCTTCCCGGATCCAAACCGACAAGAATCCCCCTCGGCTTGTTCATGGCGAGAACCAGGAAGGGCGCAGGTGAAAGGATGTGTCCATCGAGAGTAATCTCCGGGAACCCCCCAGCAGGTGCCGGAATGGATAGATCAGGAGAAGTCACAATCCTTCCATTCCAAGAAATGCGACCTTCCCTGATCATTCTGAGGGTTTCCGAACGTGAGGCAATTCCGGTTTTGGAAAACCATCGGTCGATTGTATGAAAGATCTTTTGCGTACCGACATTGACCCTGTCCATTCTAAAAGCCTCTCCACCACAATTGATATATTTTGGAATCACCTTCTAAAAAAGCTGAAAAAGGCTGATTTCAGTCGAATAAGGTAAATTTCCAAATAGATCATAATATAGATCCCATGATCTCGTTTTTTCTTGACCAGGCTCAATGGATCACATTATAATAATGAAACCTAAGAAAAAGAATCCGGAATTCCCCTTGGAATTCATTTGATAAACCGAAAGGATCATCATGAACTGGCTCATCACTCAATCCGTGTCCTGGTGTATTGGGGCACATCTTCTGACTTCATCCGTTCCCTATCAGGCAACTATTACCAAAATAGCATGCACCCAACATGTGAACCCTACGCTGGTCGCCGCCATCATCGAAAAGGAATCGGGGTTTCATCGCCGGAAGAGAAGAGTAGAACCTGCCATTCATGATATTTCCAGGGGGCTTATGCAAATCACTCTTGGAACCGCCAGAATGATGGGTTTCAGGGGCGCCCCCAAAAAGCTCTACTCTCCAATGGTGAACATTCAGTATGGCGTCCGCTACCTGGCCTATCTGCTGAAACGCTACCCTACAGGAGAAGATGCGATTGCCGCCTATAATGACGGTCATCCGCATTTTAGGCGGGGACATTATGTGAACTCAAAAGGAGGGTATTCTGTCCAGCGCTATGTTAGCGATGTCCTCAGAAATACCAAGAATCTCATGATCGCATCAATCAACAGCTGGGATTTTGAAAACCATTTGGGATTTATCGGGGAACCATCTCCCTCACTGAACTCCCGCTGGCTTCTGGCCGACATTGGACTTTCCGGGAATAACCGGCTTGGAGGCCACAGGACGGGATTTTAGATGAGTGTTTCGATACTTGAAATACGCACCTGCGTTCACAATAAAAGCATCAGCCCTTGACTCCATTTTCCGGTGCTCCATGGACTCATAAAAAAGGACCAGTCCAGCAAGGATCACCGATCCTCCGAGCGTCAGAGCTACAACCGACCGTATCTGATGGCGAATGCCCAACCCCAGGACCAGGGAAACGATCCCCAAGGCAATCACCAACGTTGCAAGACTTAAAAACAGAAGCATTGTCATCTTTTCCCCCCTTGTTTATCGGGCGATATCCCATCCCGTTCACACTCCGTCCAATCTAGCGCGTTAATTCGCCATAAGCAAGGGCAAACCACTCATGGAAGCCCCTCCAACGCCTCCTTTACGACAAGAGTGAGATTCTGGTTCTGCAAAGACGGGCTTCCATCACGCTGGATAAAAACCCTGATCATCACCCGACGGACCGGCAAGGACAGCAACAGTTCAGTCATTGGCCCCCTCGACAGGGTTTCCAGGAGCGGATCCCAGACCAGGAGCCCTCTTTTCTGAAAGTCTGCCGGATTCTCCGGTCGAGTATCCCTCGATGCGATATCAATCTTTAACGCTCCATCAGACAACCCCAGAAGGCGGCAAAGATCCATCTCCTTAACTTTTACCGAGGACTCGTCCGGAAAGGATGAATGAACCCTTCCGGATCGCCATTCAGACTCATAGACCATCTCCCACCGCTTTGTCCGCAACAGAAAGGATGTCCACTTTTCTCCCAGAGACTTTTTTACGGGGTCTGTCTCTTTTCTCCACAGTCGGACCGTCTCAATCAGAGAATGATCCGTGAGGGAGAGATAACCCTCCATGTCATCCAGAGGATTTCCCGGACACAAAAGATCAACCGTATCCCCCAGCAAACCCGAGAGCTCCATGTCAAAAAGTCTGGTGGTCCGATGAAAATAGATTTGCTGGTACATAAACGATCTGATGACCAGGAAAATTTCAAGGGCTCCTAAACCGGAACGATGAAACGAAAGTGTTTTTTCCTGAAATCGGGTATAGAAAAGGATTCGATCAAGATCTACGGGACCAATGGAAACACCGCACATGTATGAATCCCGGAGGATATAGTCCAGGTTGTCCACTGTAAAAAGACCTGAAAACAGGGGCTTCAGGGTTTTGATAAACTCCGGTGGTTCAGGAATCGACTGGTCTTGGCGGCTTCCCTTTCCGACAAGGTAGGCAACCCAGTCCGCAGACAATCTCTCTTGATCCATAAACCGTCCGCAAGGGGCCCGGTCGAGATCTTCTATCGTTGCCCTCATGGGACCCCGAATGATCTCCTGACTGATTCGTTCATGAGAGATGCCGAATCGGGTCTTGAGGACATGATCATCATAGAAGTGACAAAAAGGACCATGGCCGCTGTCATGGAAGAGAGCAGATATTCGGAGAAGGGACTCAAACAGGGCAGGAGAAAGTGCGCCGGGGAAACTTTCATTAAAACCTGGATAAAGATGATCCGCAAATCGCCCGGCGATATGCATTGCGCCTAGAGAATGGACGAACCGGCTATGCTCTGCCGAAGGAAAAACCAGTCTTGCGCTTTGGAGCTGAAGGATTGAGCGAAGACGCTGTATCCAGGCAGAGTCGACCAAGTCCCGTTCTGAAGAGCGACCTGGCCGATCGGGTTTGGAGACAAAGGGGATATACCCATGTATCGGATCAGAAAAAAGGGAAACACCCGATAACTGGGAGGAATTCGGGTGGAGGTTCTCTCTTTTGGACATAAACCTCCCCGGGTCCGTGAAAGATGTTCGTAAGCCGAGTTCTGTCATACCTTCCCCAAAAGGAAGGCAGGGTGACCATTACTCTAGATGCAAGGTTACCCTTGCACTCAAGCGACCTTACCCGGGAGCCTTGACCGGGCCAATCTTATCCCTTTCGGGAGCGCCCCCCTATTTGGTCTTGCACCAGGCGGGGTTTACCATGCCGTCCCTGTCACCAGGTCCGCGGTGAGCTCTTACCTCGCCTTTTCACCCTTACCCGGACGAATCCGGGCGGTATCTTTTCTGTGGCACTTTCCTTCCCGTCACCGGGACTGGGAGTTACCCAGCGCCTTGCCCTTTGGTGCTCGGACTTTCCTCCCGGACGAATCCGGGCGGCCACCTGAACATCTTTCACTGGACCCGGAGAAGAAATCCGGGGAACTACCGGGAAGAGATCGACTGGTCAAGGGCCATGTTGGCCAGTGCGTCCGCTCGTTTGTTTTGCTCCCGTGGTACATGCTCAAAAGAAATCCGGTCGAATCGACCGGAGAGCTCCATGACTTTCTGATAAAGGGGGAAAAGACCAGGACTTTTGACTTTATAGCGGCCTGTAACCTGCCGGATCACAAGTTCAGAATCGGCCCGAACAACCACCTGTCGAATACCCAACTCACAAGCTGCAGTGAGACCCGCTACCATTGCCTCATATTCCGCAACATTGTTGGTCCCTTCCGGTAGCCTCTTTCCAGCTTCCCTCACGCACTTTCCCGACTCATCAACAAGAGTCCATCCATAAGAGGATGGCCCTGGGTTTCCCCGGGAAGCGCCATCACAATAAAGGATCAAGACACTTTCCCGTCCTCGATATAGAGCCAGCGCTGACAGTACTGACAACTCATGATTTGTTTTCTTTTCTTGACTTCGGTAACGGTCCTTGGAGGAAGGGTAATCCGGCATGACTCACAGGCTCCATCGATCACGCGGGTGATCACCTGGCCATTCTTTTGGGAAGACCGGAGGCGCTGATAGGTTTCGAGAAGGTCCTCGTCAAATCCCTTTTCCAGATCTTTTCTGGCTTTTTCGATCTCTTCGATCCGTTGCTTTCGCTCTTCCGTTTCCGTAGCAAATCGATCTGTCTCTTGCCGGTAGACTTCTTTCTTTGTCGCCAGATCCGCTTCCAGGGACTCGATCCTTTTTGCCAGGGAGGACTGCGCCTCCAGATTGGCGATAATCTCTTCTTCCATCCGGTCTTTTTCATCCCGGCGAAACTCCGCCTCCGACAAAAAAGCTTGAATATCCCTCGCATGCTTCAGATCTTTTTGCCTTTTTTTTCCTTCCAGAAGAAGCAGTTCCGTATCTTTCAGATCCGTCTCAATTTTTTGGTGGTTCATCTCAAGTGTACGGAGCTCTTCCTTGGCGATTTCAAGACTTCTTTCAAGAGACTCCAGATGAGCCTTTTCCGTTTGAATGGCGGCTGTAGCCATTTCTGTCTGGGCTCGTAGCCTTTGTCCTTCGAGGTCCATGGATTGCAAATGATAAATCAGAGACAAAGTCTCTTGGAGTGACTGGTCCCCTGACAACCGACCCCCTTTCCCGAACCTCCGGGCGATGATTATTATATGGTGGGCCCACCAGGACTCGAACCTGGAACCAACCGGTTATGAGCCGGTAGCTCTGCCCATTGAGCTATAGGCCCCCGCTTATCCCTACCAGTCAACAAAACTCTTAAGTTGTTTGCTTCTGGCGGGATGACGAAGCTTTCTGAGCGCTTTTGCCTCAATTTGCCGGATTCTTTCCCGGGTTACATCGAAGTCCTGCCCAACTTCCTCGAGGGTATGATCCGTTGACTCACCAATTCCGAACCTTAAACGTATAACTCTTTCCTCGCGATCAGTCAAGGTTCCGAGCGCCTTTCCGATTTTCCTGACCAGATCATACCGGACAGCAGAATCAATCGGGGAGATGGACTTTTTATCTTCAATAAAATCTCCGAGGTGACTATCTTCCTCCTCGCCGATCGGAGTTTCAAGGGATATCGGCTCCCTCGCAATTTTCAAGACCCTCCTCACCTTTTCAACCGGCATTTGCATTTCTTTCGCAAGCTCCTCCGGAAGAGGTTCACGGCCATATTGCTGGACAAGCTGTCGTGTCGTGCGAATCAGCTTATTGATCGTCTCGATCATATGGACCGGGATACGGATCGTTCTCGCCTGATCTGCAATGGCCCTAGTAATCGCTTGCCTGATCCACCATGTCGCATATGTGGAGAATTTGAACCCTCTTCGATACTCAAACTTGTCAACGGCTTTCATCAAACCGATATTGCCTTCCTGAATCAGGTCCAAAAACTGGAGTCCCCTGTTTGTATAACGCTTGGCGATGGAGACAACAAGTCGCAGGTTGGCCTTGATCAATTCGGCTTTTGCTTCACGAACCTTCTCTTCACCAATTTCAAGCTGTTTGGCTCTCTCCCCAATCTCATCTGCGGATAGAAGCGCATCTGCCTCGGCTCGTCTCACCTTGTCGAGCGAGTCCCGATATCGCAAAAGAAGCTCATGGCGGTCAGAGGAAGAAAATTTTTCAGGAACAATGCCATCCGAACCCATCGACTCGATTGCCTTGAGGATCTCTTCCTTTGGAACGGCAAGCTTGCGCCTGACCTGATCCATCTGGCGGGTCGACTGCTCTATCAGGGCAACCACTTCATGCAGTTGCCGAATCATAAGCTCTACCTGCTTGCGATGAAGCTTCATCTCCATGATCAACTCGACAATGTCGGACTTTACCTTGTTGATCTGGTCACGTCCCGCTTTTCGCTTGGAAGAGGTCTTTGGGAGAGAGTGCCAATTTTCAGCCAATTCATTCATCTTTGCAAAATGGCCGGCGAGTTTTTCAGACTGGAGCATGAACTGATCCCTGGCTTCCCTCACAGCGGAAGAGGTTTCGCCCTCTTCGGAATCCTCGGATTCTTCCTCTTCAAAAACATCGACGATCTCCCTGATCCCGACGACACCCGTTTCAAATCTCTCCCTTAACAAGAGGATCGTCTTGATGGTGAAGGGCATTCCAAAAAGTATGCCGGAGACCTCCTTCTGGCCTTCTTCAATCCGTTGGGCAATGGCAATCTCCCCCTCCCGTGTCAAAAGGGGAACGGCGCCCATTTCCTTCAGATAAAGACGAACAGGGTCATCAATCTTGGAGAGAGCCCCCGGAGTCATGTCCATCCCTTCATCGGGATCTTCATCACTTTCCACGATGGCGTGGGGATCAACCTCCTCAAAACCTTCCTCATCCTCGGAATCAACATCTCCAAAAACACCGGCACCGCCATCTTCTTCAACGATATCGATATTCATGTCTCCGAAGTAACTCATCAAGTGATCCAGCTGATCTGACCCAATCGCCTCCGGAGGAAGTACATTGTTCAATTCGTCATAAGTGAGGTAACCCCTCTCTTTGCCGAGACTGATCAGATCTTTCATTTCATTTAACTTTTCGCCTTTGCTCATTCCACCCCTCTCAATATCCAATCTTCAGGATTGATCTCTTAAGGAACTGCACAAATCAGCCACGAAAGGAAAGCGACTCAACAAAACATTGAACATATCCTGACAAAAACAAAAGCCATTTCCAGAACACAAAAGGAACATCAGACAAGACGCAAACTCTGTCCTCCGCGTTTTCGCGCATGAAGACCGAGACGCCGAACCATCAGAACAAGATCCCTGAAACGCTCATCCCTTCCCTCATTCCCTGGGGGAAGGGACATCCACGACACAGTCAGTGACGGTGATGGGGAGATCAGTTGCTGTATTTCAACCGGAGATGCCTGGGGGTTTTCCCAAAGGCGTCCAAGAATCTCCAGGAACTCTTTTTTCTCCAGGAAAGAGAAATCCCCAAGGGACAAGACTTCAGACGGGTGGGGATGACATCCGTCCCCCCAAAGTCTGAACAATTCCACAAGGAGGTTCTGCTCCTTGAGCTCGCTGTTGGTCGTTCCGGACTTCCTTTCATCTGAAGGAGATGCTATCGGCGGCTTTCGATCCCCCCCCTGAAGAACTCTCAAAGCGAGAAGACTTTTATCGATACCAAAAATACCGGCACCCATCGAAAGCAATTGATCCTGTTCCAGAGGATCGGGCACCCTTCTGACCAGAACCTCGAAACCGGAAAGGATTTCCTCCTTTTCTTCACCTGAAAGATCAAGAGTCTGCTTCATCTGTTCAACGACATAAGACGAAAGAAGAGGGGCCGAAGCAATCCTCTCCCGGACTGCATCAAGACCGTCCCTACGGATCCATTCATCCGGATCAAGGCCGTCTGGGATTCCCGCTGCGCGTACGGACATTCGGGAATCAAAAACTGTCTTCTCAAGAAGACGCGCCATCGCACTCCTTCCGGCACGATCCCCATCAAACATCAGTACCACTTCATCGACCATTCTGGAGAGCTGGAGGAGGTGAGATGGGGTCAGCGCCGTTCCCAATGGAGCGACAACATTGGAAAGACCAAACTCCGACAGGACAATCACATCGAAGTAACCTTCTACCACCACAGCCTGACGGGTCTTCTCCAAAGCAGCCCTCGCCTGGTCCAGGCCAAAAAGAACATCTTTTTTCCGATAAAAGGCATGCTCCGGAGAGTTCATGTATTTGGGACCGGAGCTGGCACCAATGACTCTCCCCCCGAAAGCGACCGTCGAGCCGCTCTCGGTCCGAATGGGAATGATCAGTCTGCCATTCATGAAGTCGCGCGCGCCACCACCTCTCATCGGTCGAATGAGTCCAAAGAACTCCATCTCCTTCAACCGATCAGAACTGGCCTCACGAAGTAACGGAAATGGACCTGCAGGAGAAAAGCCCAGCCCGAAACGCTCCGAAGTTTTTTTGGAGATCTGACGTTTTTCGAAAAGATATTCCCTGGCAGGTCCTCCCTCAGGAGAAAGAAGGGATTTACGATACTGTGCCTCAAACTCCCGGTAAAGCCCGAGACAAATCTTCCTGCGGTCGGAAGTTTCCGAGGATCCGGCACGATCAGGCGGTGGTATTCCGGCTTTATCTCCGAGAAATTGGAGGGCTTCAGAAAAACTCTTGTGCTCCAGACGCTCAACAAAACGGAAAACGTCCCCACCTGACTGACAGCCGAAGCAATAAAAAAGCTGGCGCTCCGGATCAATTTGAAAAGACGGGGTTTTTTCCTCGTGAAATGGACACAGGGCCACCCATACACGGCCACGTTTCCTCAGGGAAAGTCTCCCTCCCGCTATTTCAAGGAGATCCGATGCTTTCCGAACTTTTTCAAGGTAATCCTTCCGGTCAGAAAAATCTCCCAGAACCGTAGCTTACCCCCCCAGTAATGCTTTCACCTTTTGACTGACGACCCTGTTATCTGCACGACCCATTGTTTTTGGAGTCAGCCACTTCATGACTGAACCCATTTCCTTTGCAGATGTTGCATGAGTCTCTTTTATGGCTTCAGCGATCAGTCCATCAATCTGCTCGACAGAAAGAGGTTCGGGCATAAACTCCCGGATCACGACCATCTCGGATCTCTCTTTTTCTGCAAGATCCTCACGTCCGCCCATCGTAAACTGGGCAACAGACTCCTCCATCTTCCTCAGCATCCCGGCAAGAAGATCAACAATCTCATCCTCTGTGAGCTGGGCATCCCGTCCCTTTTCAATCGCCTTGTTCTTGATCTGGGCCATCACCATCCGGAGAATGGACAGCCTCTCCTTCTGGCCGGAACGAAGACTGTCCTTGATATCGGACTGGATCCTTTCAAGAAGAGACAGTGACATCTGCTACCGGACCGCCATACGGGCACGCTTCAAAGCTTTCTTTCGAGCCGAAAGGGCTTTTTTCTTCAGTCGAACGCTGGGCTTTTCATAGTGTTCCCTTTTCTTGATCTCCGAAAGAATGCCCGCTTTTTCACACTGTTTTTTAAACCGCTTCAACGCACTTTCAAAGGACTCATTTTCCTTGATACGAACACCAGTCATGAAATCTCCTCAGTTTTGTTTTGGTCTGAATTTCTAAAAATGGACATTTGTTTAGTTTAACGCTTGGAAGGACTTCTGTCAAAGAACTTTCGGACAACATCTGGATCCCCTTCCGGACCGGTCCAAAAAATTTATCCGTCTTCCCGGAGGCTTCGCTTCGGATTCCAGGAAAAGGACGCCACTTATGGGAATTTTGACCTTGCCAGATTTTTCTCCCCATTGTTTTAATGAGTGAAAAGAACCCATACCCGATTTTTTCCAATGAACTATTGTCCTCAGGAGTCCAAAACATTTGCGAAATCTTTTTTTGTCTGATAGCATCGCACCGATATGCCGGTAATACCATAAGAAGCATGGGCTTCAGAACGGCATAAACAGGCCCCATCCCTAACGGGGTTCACCTTCATGAGCCATCATCCATAAAGATGAGATCTCATTCGAACAAAGGAGCCTTCCATGGCCAAATCCACCATGACCAAGTCCGACCTGATCGATGCTATCGCAGCCAAAAGCCCAACATTGACAAAGAAAGCTGTTGGCGAAGTGGTAGATCATCTGTTCAAGACCGTTACGGAAAGTGTTGCCAAAGGAAATGAAGTCAGTGTTGTCGGTTTTGGAAAATTCCATTCCGTCAAGAGAAAGGCAAGGATGGGCAGAAACCCCGCAACGGGCGCAGCCATCAAGATCGCAGCAACAACATCTCCACGTTTTTCCGCTGGAAAAGCCTTCAAGGATGCAGTCGCCAAAAAGAAGTAATCATTCTAAGTTCTTCATAATGCCATCGGGCCTCCCAGCCGGGGTCCGATGGTTTTTCTTTCCATAAGCTAAAACCAACGAACACTCTCCGAAAAAAACAACCCATAGTCTCTAAATCTATCCAGGCGGCCAAGAAAATGCCCGTCCCCCCAAAAGATGCAAGTGCAGATGCCCAACGGTCTGCCCACCGTCAATGCCGGTATTGATCACAATCCGAAAACCATTCTCAACAATGTTTTCGTCTTTTGCCGCCTGGCTGGAAAGATCCATGACCTTGCCCCACTCGTCAGACTGAGCCTCAACAGACCAAGAAATCATATCTTTTGCATGACGTTTGGGAATGACCAGCATGTGCACGGGAGCTTTTGGCGCAATATCCCGGATCACAATAGCCGCATCGTTTTGACAAACAAGCGTCACAGGAATCGCGCCACAGACCATCTTGCAAAACAAACAATCAGCTTCCACCCATATCCCCCTTCTTCTTCCTCGAGGCCTTTTCTGCAAGACCTCCTCTTCCTGTCCGTCCATCCAGAACTTTCATGACCTCATCAAATGTGACATGGCTTCTTTCCATGGCCACCCTGACATGAAAGAAAAGATCGGCCCATTCACCCCGCAGGGCCTCTTCATCATTGGACTTGACCATCTCCACCAAAACCTCACAGGACTCCTCCACCACTTTTCTTGCCGATTTCTCGACAGGTGCCTTCAGGAGAGAAGCCACATAAGATTCATCCGGTGACGCATCCCACCGTGTTTTGAGGGTTTTACCAAGATTGGCCCAAACCTCAAATCCTGGTCTCACTCCCTCAAAACTTGCTGTATCAAAGCAGCTTTCAAGACCGGTATGGCAAGTCGGCCCCAGCGGAGAAGTCAAAAGCAGAATCGCATCGCCATCGCAGTCAACCCTCAGGTCTTCCAGAACAAGCCCGTTACCGGATGTTTCTCCTTTTTCCCAAAGTTTATTCCGGCTTCTGCTCCAGAAAACGACCCGCCTCCTTTCAAGCGTTTGACGAAGTGACTCTTGATTCATGTATC
Source organism: Leptospirillum ferrooxidans C2-3 (assembly GCF_000284315.1). Lineage (NCBI taxonomy): Bacteria > Pseudomonadati > Nitrospirota > Nitrospiria > Nitrospirales > Nitrospiraceae > Leptospirillum > Leptospirillum ferrooxidans. Next base: position 2,064,348 of record NC_017094.1, read on the forward strand.
CCAACATCAAAACCCGACCGGTGGAAACGTCCTGTACGATGGCAGGAAGGAGCCCATCGGGAGGAAAAAGAATCTCGGGAATCATCGGGAATCACCGGACAAATGGAGCGCTCTCCCTGACCCGGAGTGGGCTCGAACCAAAGCGCCCTGATCAGACAGATAACGCTTCAGGTCCGGAAGGGAGACCTCCCCGAAATGGAAGAGGCTTGCAGCAAGAGCCGCGTCAGCGCCAGCTTCGAATGCCTGTAAAAAGTCCTCCATCTTACCCGCTCCGCCACTTGCTATGACAGGAACATTGACCCGTTGGGAAACGGTCCTGATCAGGTCAAGATCATATCCGGACTTGGTACCGTCACGGTCAATCGCCGTGAGAAGAATCTCCCCCGCTCCTTTTGAAACACCCGAAGAGATCCAATCGAGTGCGTCAATCCCCGTATCGCGAGTACCCCCATGACTATAGACCCGGTAACCCGTCCCTTCTTTCCTGGCATCCACGGCCAAAACGACACATTGACTCCCGAAACGACGTGCGCAATCCGACAAAAGTTCCGGATTGGAAATCGCCGCAGAATTGACCGAAACCTTGTCTGCCCCGGCCAATAGAAGTTTTCGCATATCCTCCACTTGACGAACGCCCCCTCCGACAGTTAGGGGAAGGAAAACTTTGGCCGCAGTCCGGTGGACCACATCCAACAAGGCTTCCCTGTCCTCCAGAGTCGCCGTAATGTCCAGAAGACAGATCTCGTCCGCCCCCATCCTGTCATAGAGGGAAGCGGTCTCAACAGGATCCCCCGCATCCCTCAGGTCGGCAAACTTGACTCCCTTCACCACCCTTCCCGCTTTCATGTCCAGACATGGAATGATCCTCTTCAAAAGCACTGCTAACTCCTTCCCTGCAAAAGCGAAAGTGCTTCAGAGAGATTCATGTCCCCTGTATAGAGAGCACGGCCGACGATCGCACCATCAATTCCCCGTTCCCGCAATTGCTGAAGATCCATCAGGGATGTGACACCGCCGCTTGCGATGACAGGCACCCGAACCGAGTGCCTGACCTCTTCCGTCCGGTCAAAATTCGGACCGGACAAGAGCCCGTCCCTGGAAATATCCGTATAGACAAATCCGCGGACTCCCTCCTCGGCCAGACGGACCATAACCTCAAGGGGATCACGGGTATCAACGGACAACCATCCTCTCAGGGCGATCGCACCATCCTTGACATCAACACCCACATAGAAACAATCCTGATGGAGCTCAACCATTTTTTTTAAAAAAAACGGATCTGTCAGCGCGGAAGTTCCCAGAATCAGTCGGGAAACTCCGGCATCAAGGTAATTCTGAGCAATTTCCGGAGAACGGATACCCCCTCCGGTCTGAACAAATCCGTCAAAAATTCGGACAATGGAGGAGATGATCGCAATGTTGACAGGACTTCCCTCCCTGGCACCATCAAGATCCACGACATGAAGATGGGTCGCGCCGGCTGCCTTGAATTGGGCAGCCATCTGGACAGGATCTTCCGCATAGACTGTTTCCCTGGAGAAGTCCCCCTGTGTCAATCGGACGACATGCCCGTTCCGGATATCAATCGCTGGATAAAGCTTCATTTTTCACCTTTTTGGCATTTGGCAAAAGACTCCAGGATCGCAAGACCTGCACTCTGGCTTTTTTCAGGGTGGAACTGAACGCCAAAAACAGGACCACTTGCAACGATCGAAGTGAATTTTCCCTGATAATCCGTTATGCCCGCAATATCGGGTTCTTTTTTGGCAACCACATGAAAGGAGTGCACGAAATACGCATCAAATTGGTCCGGCAATCCTTTCAGAATCTCGACTTCCCTTTTTTTCTCAATCTGGTTCCAGCCCATGTGAGGGACCTTCCCCTTCATGGGATCAAAGCCGACAACTGATCCCTCAAAAACACCCAGCCCCCTGTAATGGCCGAACTCAAAACTTTCGTCAAAGAGAAGCTGCATTCCCAGACAGATTCCCAAAAAAGGCCTCCCAGAAGAAATCCAGTCCAGAATGACCCGATCAAAGCCTCTCTCGACGAGGTTTTCCATTCCCTGGGCAAACGCCCCCACTCCCGGAAGAACGAGATGTGTCGCCTCTTCCGGAGGAGCCCCGGATGAAACCATGGTCACCGCATGTCCGGAAACCTCTAGAGCCTTGGAAACAGAGAACAGATTTCCCATACCATAGTCGAGAACAGCTGTCAGTGCTTTCTTGTCCGAGCTCACCTACAATATCCCCTTGGTTGAAGGAACGCTTTTTTGACGGGGATCGATCTCTGCCGCCATCATCAAACATCTGGCAAAGGCCTTGAAGATCGCCTCGATCTTGTGGTGAAGGTTCCTGCCGTAAAGGATTCGGCCATGGATCGTCGAGCGTGAAGCCACCGCAACCGCCTGAAAAAAATCCATGATCAGGTCCGGATCCATATTTCCCACACGCTCTCCACGCTCAAAAGGAAGATCCCATACGAGGTAAGGACGCCCCGAGAGATCGATCACCACATGTGCGAGAGATTCATCCAGAGGGGCAAAAAAGTGTCCAAAACGGGCAATCCCCACCCGATCCCCCAGACACCTGTCGACAAGTTCTCCAAAAACAAGTCCCGCATCCTCGACCGTATGATGAAAGTCCACCTCCAGATCTCCCTTCACGGACAGCTCTATATCCATATGTCCATGACGAGCAATCTGGTCGATCATATGATCGAGGAAGGGAATACCTGTATCCACTCTGGAACGACCTGTCCCATCGAGATTCAGCGAGGCGACAATTTGCGTCTCCCGGGTTTTCCTTTCAACGGAGAACGTTCTGTTGGCAAAGACTCCTGTTTCTGTATTCATGACCTTGTCCCTTCAGAAAAATGTCTCAAGATTTTCATAAGCTTTTCAATGTCCTCATGCGATCCAACCGAGATACGAACACAATCCTTCAGGAAAGGGTGGTGCGAAGAGACGTCCCGAACCAGAACTCCATTTTCCTGAAGTTTCGCAAACACCAAAGACCCTGTTCCAGGCCAGAACCGGACGAGAAGAAAATTTGTCCGGGAGGGAAAAAACAAAAGCCCTGGGACTGATAAAAGCTCTTTTTCCATCTTTTCCCGAAATTGGACCACCATTGCAACCGATTCCGAGAGAAGATGAAAATGGTCCCTGATCAAAAAAAGAGCCGCCTCCTGAGTCAGGGAGTTCAGATTATAAGGGAGACGGATCTTATCAATCTCCCGGATCACCGTATCTCTTGCCAGAAGAACCCCCAGGCGAATCGCGGCCAAGCCCATCTTGGAAAATGTCCGAAGAACAAGAAGATTGTCTGATTGACTCAGTGCCCCCACAAAACTCTCTTTATGGTAAGGGAAATACGCTTCATCCACCAGAAGTGAAAATCCCCTGTTTCGAGCAAGTTCGAGGAGGCGAAACAACTCGTCATGAGAGCAGGCCTGTCCGGTAGGATTATTGGGAGATGCCACAACAAGAACGCCTGGAATATCCTGGACGGACATCACCTTTTCCATGGCTTCAAGATCAATGGAAAATTCTTCTGTCATATCCACAGGTATGAAGGTCTTTCCCGCAACATGGGCGATCACCTCATACATGGAAAAGGACGGAACAGGGCAGATCACCGGCCCCCGGGTTGCCAGGAAAAGATTCAGGATAATCTCGTCAGATCCGTTTCCCAGGTGGATATTACCGCAAGCAACCCCCCAAAGGGCAGAAAGGGCTTTGACCAGCTCACTGGCTTTGTGATCCGGATACTGGTTGAGAGAAACAGAAGCCAACCTGTCGGACAGTGCGCCTCTTACTTCGGAGGGTAGAGGAAAGAAAATTTCCGAGGGATCAGCTCCGGACATGGAAAAAGCAGGTTCTTGGAGAAAGGGACTTTTCATGGTCCGGACATCTTCCCGGATCCAGGAGTTCATCAGATGGTCTCTTTATCGTTCAAACATGCCCTCTGAAGTGCGGACCTCGCATGTCCTTCAAGACCCTCAAGCCTGGCGAGCAAGGCCGTCATCCGAACCATGGACTCCTGTTCTTCCGGGCTCCCGAATCCTCTGATCAGACTGGTCCTTTTCATGAAGGTCTCAACCGACACAGGAGATGAAAAACGGGCAGATCCCGAAGTGGGAAGAACATGGCTCGGACCGTACATGTAGTCACCAAAAACCTCCGCACTGCTTTCTCCAATAAAAATGGCTCCCGCATGAGCCAATCGGGGAACAAGGGTCATCGGCTGAACCACATGTAGCTCAAGATGTTCCGGAGCGATCCTGTCGGATAACCTTAAGGCCTCATCCATTCCTCCAACGACCATGAGATATCCATAGCGGGAGATCGACTCGGTCGCAATGGCTGATCTCGGGAGGCTCCCGAGCATTTCATCCATTTCCCGGGCCGTCTCCTTTGCCAAAACAAGGGAATCGGTGAGAAGTATCGCCGACGATCGGGTATCGTGCTCGGCCTGGGCCAAAAGGTCGGCCGCAACCCAGCGGGGGTTGGCGGTCTCGTCCGCAATAATGACAACTTCTGTTGGACCGGCAATCATATCAATATCCACAAGTCCGAATACCTGACGCTTGGCTTCTGCAACAAAGCGGTTCCCCGGACCAACAATCTTGTCCACTCGCATGACACTCTCTGTTCCAAAAGCCAGCGCGCCAATCGCCTGAACTCCTCCGATACCGATCACCTCCGTCACGCCAGACAGGTGGAAAGCCGCAAGAATGGAGGGCGGAACCTCTCCATTTCTGGCCGGAGTCACACCGACAATATTTTTAACACCGGCGACCTTCGCGACAAGAGCGGTCATCAAAACCGTTGAAGGATAGGCTGCTGTTCCACCAGGAACATAAATACCAACACGCTCCAGTGGGGTCAGACGGAATCCGGCCTTTCCCGGGGAAGGAAGGTGGTCGTGCAATAAGGACAATGCGGAGACATGATAATCGCAAATTCTTTTTTTGGCTTCCTGAAAAGCTTCCCGAACATTGCCAGGAAGACTGTTCCAAGCAACAGGAAGTCTCTCAGGATCAATTGCAAACGCTTTCTCATCCCCTGAAAAACCGTCAAGAGAACTTGCCCACTTTAAGACACCGGCATCTCCCTTCGTGCGGACATCATAAAGAATTTCCCGAACGGCTTCCCTGACTTCCTGAGCATCAGCATCTTCCGAACGATCAAAAATCGGGCGAAGGAGATTCTCCGCCTCAATGGGAGAAGCGGGCGTGAAAATTCGGCTGTTCGCGGAAAAAATGGATGGATCACTCATTGGCCAAAAGACTCCTCAAAGAATGGGAAATCCTGTCAAGTCAGGAAGAGATAACGGGATCTTTCGGAACATGCGGGACAATCCTCTCAAGGAAAGATCTGATTGCCTGATTCCTTTGGGGCCAAGCCGCCCGACTGACAACGATCCTTCCTGTCGAGGCAAGGATTTCATCAACAATTTCAAGATGATTCTCCCGAATGGTTTTCCCTGTGGCAACAAGATCCACGATACGGTCGGACAACCCCACCTTTGGTGCAAGCTCAAGGGATCCATGAAGTTTCAGGATCTCAACAGAGACACCTCTGGACACATAATACTTTTCTGCCAGTCGAGGGTATTTTGTTGCGACACGGATCGGACGACCAAGGGGAGGCGGTCCTTCCTGACCGAGAGGTGCAGCCACAACCAGACGGCAAAAACCGATCTTCAGATCCAACGGTTCCAGAACGGGCCTGTCCTCCTCCAGAATCAGATCCAGACCGACAACCCCCATATGGGCCCCGCCATACTCCACATAGGACAGGACATCGGATCCCCTGACCATCAGTATCTCAAGGCTACCGTCCTCTGAAAGGAATGTCAGCTTTCTGCTCCCGGGGGAAAAGTCCGGGAAGCGATATCCCGCACTCTCCAGTATCTCCATCGTGTCGGTCAGGAGCTTGCCCTTTGCCAGGGCAAGCGATAAAGAACCCGTTCCCTTTCCCGAGCTTTTTTCAATTCGTTCCGAACGATTCAAAGAAATACCACCTCTGTCAGACCTCTTCACTTTCTCGCCAGATTTTCCCACCGACACCGGATAACTTTTCCTCGATCCTCTCATATCCCCGATCAATATGGTAGACCCGCTGGACGGTCGTTTCTCCATGAGCCACGAGACCGGCGAGAACCAGACCAGCTGAGGCACGAAGATCCGAGGCCATCACACATGCACCCTCAAGAGAACATTCTCCCCTGACAAATGCATGAGATCCCCTGACTTCAATGTTTGCACCCATTCGATTCATCTCCATCACATGGGTGAATCGACTTTCAAAAACGGTTTCTATCAGCGTCGACGGTCCGGTGGAAATTGCCATCAGGGGAAGAATCTGTGCCTGCATATCTGTGGGAAATCCTGGATACGGATCTGTCATCACCGTAGATCCCCGTGGAAAAAGAACTCGGGAAAGAGTGATCCGGTTTCCCGTTATTTCGATTTCCGCTCCCATTTCTTCAAGAGTTGCGATAATCGATGACATCTGATCCGGAAGCACTCCGGAAATGGAGAGGGGATCACCCATCAATGCTCCGGCAACAAGAAATGTCCCTGCTTCGATCCTGTCAAACATCACGTCGTATCTGGCATCCCCAAGTTCATCGACTCCCGTTATTTCCAGAACGGAGGATCCGATTCCCGTTATTTTGGCTCCTCTTGCCACCAGGCAATGGGCAAGGTCAGCAATTTCCGGCTCTTGTGCGGCGTTTGAGATTCTGGATGTTCCAGAAGCAAGAACTGCCGCCATCAGAATATTTTCAGTACCTGTCACCGTCGGATAGGACAAATGGATATCACAGCCAACCAATCCATCGGTTGACGCATCAATATAACCGTGATCGATGGAAATGCGGGCTCCCATTTTCTGAAGGGCATGAAGGTGCAGGTCAACCGGTCTCGCTCCTATCAGGCATCCGCCCGGAAGAGACACCCTAGCCTTTTTACGTCGGGCCAAAAGGGGACCAAGACAGAGGATGGAGGCTCGCATCACACGCACGAGATCATATGGAGCTTCGGTCGGAGTCAGATCCCGCTCGGAAAAGGAAATATTGCTGGCCCATGCCGCCCGGGAAGAATCATGACCTGCCTGAATTCCCAGTTGGGAGAGCAACTTTATGGCAGTGGTGATATCTCTCAGACAGGGAATATTCCCAATTGTGAGTCCCCCCCCCAACAAGGTTGAGAACAAAATGGGCAAAGCCGCGTTTTTGGAACCGGAAACAGGAATCGTCCCGTTTAACAGTTGCCTCCCCTCAATGCGGAAACGGTCCAATCTCTAATCCTTCCTTTCCCAGATCACAACCCGATCATGTCCTGCCCAATCGGATACAAATTCAGCCGGACCAAATCCTTCGATGAGAGCAAACGGTCCGGAGCTCTCAAAAGCCCAACGTTGACCGGCACCGATCTCCATCGCCATAAGACCGCCTGAAGCCACCCTGTAAGGAATGTCCGAATACAGGATTTGCCGGTAACAGTCGAGACCATCCTCCCCACCATCCAGTGCCCGATGGGGTTCATAATTTCGGACCTCGTCCATCAGGCTCATGATTTCTCCGGAAGCAATATAGGGGGGATTCGAGACAATCAGGTCAAAGGGGAGACCTGGCAAAATCGCATCATCCCAATTTCCCGCCAAGAGGCTTAAACGGTTTTCGAGAGATAGCCGCTTTCTGTTTTCCATCATACATTCCAGCGGCGCCGACTCTATATCCACAGCGACCCCCCTTGCCTCCGGAAATAGCGAAAGAAGAGAGCAGATGATGGCACCTGATCCGCCTCCAAGCTCGAGAATGCTTTTGGGAGGACAGCCTTGTCTCCGGAGAAATATCTGCTCGATCAGGAGCTCTGTCTCCGGCCTCGGGATCAGGACACCCGGGCAAACCGAAAAAATCGTTCCGTAAAACGGAACGTTTCCAGTGATCAGATGGAACGGCTCTCTATTCCTGCGGCGAGCAATCCGTTCGACGTAAAGGTCGGCCAACTCCGGAGGCAATGGTCTCGGTCCATTGATCACAACAGACCCGACGCCTCCCAGAATCGATGCCATCAAACCCCTTGCTTCCCGATCAGGAGCATCTTCAAGCTCCAAAAGCATCCGGGTTCCCCATGATAGCCACTCATCAACCGTCATGGGGCGTTCATGGCCAGTAGGATGATCTACCATGAACGCCCCTTTTTTGAAAGAAAACGGACTTATCAGACATTCGCGATCAGACAGGAAATGGTTTCATCCAAACTGCTCTATCTCCCGAGCCCTCTCCTGTGCCCTGAGAGCTCCGATAAATGGATCTATCTCCCCCTCCATCACCTGGTCAAGCTGGTAGAGCGTCAAACCGACCCTGTGATCCGTGACCCGATTTTGGGGAAAGTTGTAGGTCCGAATCCTTTCGGAGCGATCTCCGCTTCCAACCTGACTTTTCCGATCAGAGGCGATAATCTCGTTTTGACGACTCATCTCCCTTTCGAGAAGTCGAGACCTGAGAACTTTCATTGCCTTCGCCCGATTTTTCAGCTGAGAACGCTCATCCTGGCAGGAAACCACAATATTGCTGGGTATATGGGTAATGCGGACAGCCGAATAAGTCGTATTGACACTTTGTCCGCCAGCGGATGAGGCGCAAAAAGTATCAATTCTGAGGTCCTTGGCATCAATCTGCACATCCACTTCATCTGCCTCTGGCATAACGGCAACCGTAACGGTCGAAGTGTGGATCCGCCCACCCGCCTCGGTAACAGGCACTCTCTGAACCCGATGGACACCGCTCTCAAACTTGAGCAGACTGTAGGCACCACGGCCCTGAACGTGAATGACAATTTCTTTTGAGCCACCGATTTCGGTATCGCTCGTTTCCATGATTTCGGCCTTCAGGCGATGCCGATCCATGAATCTCATATAAAGGCGACCCAGTTCACGGGCAAAAAGACCCGCCTCATCTCCTCCTGCACCTGCCCGGATCTCTAGGTAAAGATTTTTCTGGTCAAAGGGATCCGGAGGAAAAATCGAGTCCAGAAGCTTACCCTCGAGAGAAGCAATCTCCCGGGAGATCCGCTCTTCTTCGGCTCCGATCAGATCAGACATCGAGGGATCGCTCCGGATCTCGTCAAGATCGGAGCGCTCTTTTTCCATCTGGCAGAAACGTTCGTAAGCCTCTACAATCGAAGAGAGCTCCGACTGGTCCTTGGCAAGTTTCATATAGAGGGTATGATCCTTCGAAACCGAAGGATCCCCCATCTTACCGGTAATTTCCCTGTATCGCTCAATCATTGCCTCGATACGGGGACGAACCTTCTCGATCATGCCAGAGGGTGGCAAACCTGATCCCTTCTGTTCAGCTTACTTGCCAGCCTGACGATATCTCTTGTTGAAGCGATCGACACGGCCTTCAGCATCAATGATTTTCATCGTTCCTGTAAAGAAGGGATGACAGAGGTTACAAATTTCAATCTTCAGGTCGCCTGTGGTGTTTCTTGTCTCAAAGGTATTTCCACATGCACAGCTGACAGTGGCAATTTCATACTCGGGATGAATTCCTGGTTTCATGATTTTCTCCTAAAAAGTGACGATTTAATGAATGATGAAACGGGATATTACCCCTTCATCATCCGTTCAAGAAACTCCTTGTTTCCTTTGGTGCCTTTCATGTTCCCCAGCAAGTATTCCATATCATCCTGAGGGTTATTGGAATTCAGCGCCTTTCGCAAGATCCACATCTTGTTGAGTTCATCCTTGTCAAGAAGAAGTTCTTCCTTACGGGTTCCGGATCGTGTGGGATCGATCGCCGGAAAGATTCTCCTGTCAGCAAGATGGCGATCAAGGTGAAGTTCCATATTGCCTGTTCCCTTGAATTCCTCAAAGATAACATCATCCATCCTGCTTCCGGTATCAACAAGTGCCGTGGCAATAATGGTGATACTACCACCTTCCTCAATATTCCTGGCAGATCCAAAAAAGCGTTTGGGACGCTGAAGGGCATTGGAGTCAAGACCACCTGACAGAACTTTTCCGGAAGGGGGAGCCACGGTATTAAAAGCTCTGGCAAGACGGGTAATACTATCCAGAAGAATCACCACATCCTTTTGGGACTCTGCCAGTCGCTTGGCTTTTTCAAGAACCATCTCAGCGACCTGAATATGTCTTTGCGGCGGTTCATCAAAGGTACTGCTGACCACCTCTCCCTTGACCTGGCGCAACATATCGGTCACCTCTTCCGGACGCTCATCGATCAGGAGGACAATCAGTACAATCTCGGGATGGTTTCTTGCGATTGCCTTGGCAATTCCCTGAAGGAGGACGGTTTTTCCTGTGCGCGGAGGTGCCACGATCAAACCCCGCTGGCCCTTTCCGATCGGAGTGGCAAGATCCATCACCCTCATCGAGAGGTCATCCGGTGTTGTTTCCAGACGGATTCGCTCCATCGGATAAAGCGGAGTCAAATTATCAAAAAGAATCTTCTCCCGACCCGTGTCCGAATCCTCAAGGTTGACCTTTTCCACCTTAAGCATCGCAAAATACCGTTCACCTTCCTTTGGTGGACGGATCTGCCCCCAAACAGTGTCTCCTGTCCGAAGATTGAAACGGCGGATCTGGGAAGGGGATACATAAATATCATCCGGACCGGGAAGATAATTATAAAGTGGAGAACGGAGAAAACCAAAACCGTCCTGAAGGATCTCGAGGACCCCTTCACCATAAATCGTTCCATTTTTTTCGGCTTGAGCCTGGAGAAGAGCGAAAATCAGATCCTGTTTCCGCAGGTTGACCGCGCCTTCGATATGGAGTTCCTTGGCGAGATCCGTCAAATCGGCAATGCTTTTTTCTTTTAGTTCCGCAAGATTCATGAATGCCTCTCGCCTGTCAGAGCTCAAATTAAGCTTCCTTATTATTGAACAGACGTCAGATCGGGTGATGGTTGTCCAGCGATGGCCAAAAAACGGGCATCGCCGATCTATAACCGGAAAATCCACTGTCAAACAGGGATACCGGCACACAAGTCCCAAAAACCCTGAGGAGACCCTGGCTACGGGCGGCCACCGAAATACGACAGAAACTTCCTGAAATCTGATCTTTCAACAGAAAGTCTGATTGGTCATCTTGGGCAACTTCTCAGAATGTTTTGAGGGATATGGGAATGTTCCTATATAAAGTGGACCCGGGATCAGGGGGAAAACTGGGTTATAAACCTTAAAACAGCAGCTATCAACTATTTCAGGAGAAACGGACTAAAAAAACACATTCGGAGAAAACTACAGCAACGGGCACTTCATGTCAAGAGATCATGAGCAGGGAGGCAGATGACATGTCAACCACCTCCACTGTTCAAAAGAATGAACGCGTTATTACTTGGCGCTCAGGTTCAAGAGCTCTGGCTTCAGATTCCCGGCAGCCTCTTCCTTGACTGGCTGCTTGCCAACCCAGCTGGCACTTCCGGCAACACAATCCATATCATTTCCGCAGCCGAGACTTCTCTCATAAATGGCAGCTTCCCATGCCTGCTTTTCTGTGATCTGTCCTGCGCTCACAAAACCCACCATGGCGGGCTGGAGAGGAGATCCATTGGCGATGACCCAAAACATTTCGCCAGATGTTCTGACCTGTTCGAACTGCTTGTTGGTGAAATTGCGGGGAGCAGGATCCATTCCGGCGGCGCCAGGGCCGTTTCCGTCACCAGCAACACCATGACATGTATAGCAAGTACCGGCACCATTAAAAACTTCCTTGCCCTTCGCAATTGCATCAGCAGTCACGGGGAAAGGGGGATTCATTGCCTTGGCGGCGGCAAGCTGATCAGCTGGAACGCGTGGTTTCAGGATGTCGAGCTCACCAGCGAATGCCTGAGCTGAAGCGAAGCCAATCACAGCTGCACCCATAACAGCCATTGTCCAAATCCTCATGAATTAAGCCCTCCAAAAAAGAAAATAGTGATAGAATGTCACCCTAATGGTCCGATTGAACATGAGCCGACGGCTCACACCCTAAAAAAAACACTCTGCCGACCCTCAAAACCGGGCTTGGGCGGAACGTTCCTTCAGGGACATGGCTAATGGCACACATTTTCGTCAGGATCCCACAACATTCAACCATTCCCTCAAGTTGATGTCAAGCGCTTTCATCACAGCATGCTCTAAAACAGGAAAACGGTTGACAAAGGATGCCATTTCCATTTTTTACTCCATATTAAGGAGAAATGGTCTGACACACTATCCTATCAACTTTTTGAAAAAACTAGGGAGACCTGAACACTTGTCCGCGCATTCCCTTTCTTTGACCGCAGGTCAAGCGGGGATCAAGCGGGCGGTTTGGGCTTGGGAAGTTTTTCCTTGCTCCCTTGGCTTTCGACATACCGGAAGACGGTTGTCAGCGTCGCTTCGCCGACGCACCGACATAGTAGGCCCGATGCCAGAAATACGGCTCCCGGTAGAACGGCTTGAGATGCTCCGAAAAACGGTTTCTCGCTCGTCTGGAACTCGCCGTTTTCAAATTGTTGATCGGGGTGGAGATATTAAGGGCCGGATGAATCTCCGGCAAAAGAGGCACATGATCCGCTTCGCCTCCAACTCCAGCAAGCTGCAACGCCATTCCTCCAGAATGTCTCCAAAGGCGCCCTTCAGATAGTCGAGAAATAGCGGAGTGAGGGTTTTTCTCCGGTACTTTGTCGCAAAAACAATATGTAGCTTAAGATAATGGACGACATTGGAGCAGGACTTGTTTGCTTGAGTTTCCATGTGAGTAAAGGTATCCTGCTCCCATGCAGACCGGCAAGCGCTTTCGCGCCTATCCCACTCCGCCCAGGAACAGATCCTGCTCCAATGGATCGGAGACCAGCGGTTCATCTATAATGCCAAGGTATCGGAAGACCGGTATGACCGGGCCTTCGCCAAAAAAGCGGTCTCTCTTTCCGGAATACCCGTTCCCATCGATCAGGAGTATGCACGTTTCATCGGCCCGGACACCCCCTGGCTCCGGGATGTCCCCTCCCAGATCCTCAGAAACGGGGCGGTTCGCTGGAAACAGGCGATGGGACGATCCTTTTCCGGAATCGCCAGAAGACCCGTCTTCCAGAAAAAAGACGGACGGCAATCGGGCTGGATCACTTCCGAGCTCTTCTCTTTTCGATATAAAGACAAAACCCACACCGAGGAGCTTGTTCTCGGAACAATGAAGTTCCCCCTGGGGGATCTGGTCTTCAAGGCCCATACCCCATATTCCCGTCCCTCCTCTCTTCACGTCTTGGTCGAGGGCGGGGAAGAGGTTCGCCTCCTTCTCCTCGGACGACGGACTCCTGGCTCCTGATGTTTTCGGAAGAGGAGCTCCGGAGTCAAACGCTCGGCTTCGACCGGGGCGTGACGATTCCGGTCATGGCAAGCTCCGGTCGAAGAATCGATTTCTCCCCGATCCAGAAGATCCGGATGGAGAAGAAGGAGCGGGCCAAAAAACGCTGGCAACGAAAACTCTCGCGACAGGTCAAAGGCTCGGACAACCGAAGAAAGAGCCGGAAGCGTCTGGCCCGGACCTTCGAATACGCAAAAAAGGTCCGGAAGGATGTGATCCACAAGGCCACCCGTGACCTCGTCTCGGAACCGGACAGGAACCTCTTCGTCGTCGAGGATCTCAAGATCAAAAACATGACGAGGAAGCCGGAAGGCAAACAGGACGATTCGGGAGGGTATGCCAAGAACGGAGCCCGAGCCAAGGCCGGACTCAACCGGGCGATCCTGTCGTCCTGCTGGGGGCTCTTCGTCCTCTTCCTTTCGTACAAGTCCCTTCGATCCGGGAAGCTCGTGATCAAGGTCTCACCGCAATACAGTTCGCAGGAATGCGTCCGGTGCGGGCACATTCACCCGGACAACCGGCCTTCCCGGGCCGAGTTCATCTGCCAACACTGCGGACTAAAAGACAATGCCGATCACAACGCCAGCCGAGTCATCGCCCGAAGGGGGGTCCGGCTTCTTCTGGAATGGAAGATCCAGAAAAAAGAGATTTGGCGGTGCGGGATCGGAAAAGGGAAACAACTAGGGCGGGAACCGTCCGAAGTCAAAGCCTCCTTCGATTCCGATCAGACGCGAAGGCCAAAACGCCTTCGCGAAACCTCGGCGAAAGAGGACATCCGCTCGCGAGACCGGAAACACCTCCGGAAGCCGCAAAACGTTTAGGAGCAGGAGAGTTCATTGATCGCGACCTATTATGTCACGGATTCGCTGAGCCATGATTCCGGATCGAATCATCCGGAATCGTCTGAAAGAGTGAGATCTCTGAACACACTTTTTATCTCCATGGAGAAAGAGAGACTGACCACAATACATGAGATTTCACCTGCAAAAGACCTTTCTCTTTTTCGGATGGCTCATGACCCTGCCTATATTGATTTTCTGGAGAGACCCCCAAAACCGCTTCCGATCAGTATTGATCCAGACACATCCCTATCCCCAGGCTCTCTTGCCGCCATGAAAGGACTTTCCGGAGCAATCACCACAATCAACAAACAAATCGGTTCCAGCCAGAGAGCATTTCTTCTGGCAAGGCCACCCGGCCACCACGCCCGGCGATCAGCCGGAATGGGTTTTTGCCTTGTCAACACCATCGCCACTCAGGCGCTCTCTCTTCTCTCTTGGAACCCGACACTCCGGATTGCCATCTTCGACTTTGATGTCCATCACGGAAACGGCACAGAAGAAATTCTGGGAAAAACACCTGGAGTCCTTACCATCAGCACGCACCAGTACCCTTTCTATCCCGGTACCGGAAGCGGACGAGAGAATCATACTGGCCATTCAGGAGAGGGGTTGCTGGATATTCCCCTCCCTGAAGGAACCACTGACGATGCCTATTACCGGACTTTCGAATCCTGCATCCTGCCTAGGCTCACCAGGTTTGCACCTGACGTGTTGCTCGTTTCTGCCGGGTTTGACGGCCATCGGGAGGATCCACTGGGGGGATTTCTTCTGACGGAAAAAACCTATCGGCATATAGGGAAACAGCTTTCTTCCGTTTTTCCGTCCACTTTTATTGTCTCGATCCTTGAAGGAGGGTATAATCTGAGGGCCCTGACAAATAGCGTCAGGTCTTACATGGAAGGACTGAACAGTTGACGACAACAAATCAATCAGCCCCTCACGATTTTACGCATATCCTTCAGACAACGATGCAAGGGTGGAAAGTCGTCGCCAGCCATATTCCGCTGATCAGGAAAGACCTTCCGGGCGCTCCCGGGGAATGGTGCTTCAACCCGAGGGAAGAGGACAGTGCCGGGATCCGCACTCTCGTTTCCCATTGGGATCGAATGGAAGAGGATCTCCTCCCCTTGCTCTCCTCGGCCAATCCTCTTCTCGGAGGAGAGATGAGGGAACTTTTACGCATTGTCAGGGCAAAGCTTCTCTTCAACGAGCGTAATCATCATTTTGTAGGTTATGCCCTGGCCAGCGATCCCACCGGCCAAGGCAGCCGTTCACGATTTATCGAATCGATGGAGAGAACCATCGCCCATATTGACAAAAGACTTTCGGAAACGTTTTCATCAGCACCCCCAAATGACAAGAGGCTCCAACCTTGAGCGACCAGGATCACCCATCCCATCCGGATCACCAACAGACTGGCACCCACACTCATGTTCCGTCAGGGATTTGCGATGCTTGCGGGAAAGTGGGCGTCGACCTTTACAAGGTGAGTTTGGGAAAAGATTTTTTCAATCGCACTTATGACCGTTTGTCCCATACGGAAGATCTTCATCCAAAGTGGTTCTGCTCTCCCTGTTCGCTTGAAAAAGGCTATCAGCGGGATGTCAGGAATATCCATCAGGAGCTTGAAAAACTTTTGGCCGATGGGTCGTCTCTATTATCCGATGAGAAAACCTTGCTTCAGGCAATCAGCCATGTTGAAAAAATTGAATCTCATGTCAAAAGGGGCAGAAAGATCCATGTTCTTCTCCCCCCCAGGGAGGTTGGACTTCTCCTCATTGAACTTCAGCAAGCCCTTGCAGCAAGACTTCCGACAGAACACTCCCAATCTTGAAACGAGAGAGAGGCTTTTGAATGGATCAGGAACCCCAATCCGCCAGACGAACAAAAACGCCCGCTGAAATCATTTTGGAAACGCCAGGAATTCCTGATGAACTCAAAAAGAAGCTTCTCCCGATCATCTCCGCACTCACCAGCGGAGGAAGGATCATGGCGTCCCTCATCGCAAGAGGACCCTTGCTTGGTATTACCGGCTCCGCAGGAAAAGAAAACATTCAGGGAGAAGAGGTTCAGACACTTGACCGGATCGGACAGGACACCTTCTGCCAGTTACTTGGAGAAACCCAAAAAGTCCGGGAACTTCTCTCCGAAGAGGAACCCCTGCCAACCCTCTTCCCCCAAGCTGACCCCGATGGTCTCCTGATCGCCATGGATCCACTCGATGGATCCTCGAATATCTCGGTCAATGCTTCAATCGGGTCAATCTTTGCGATATTCAGTCCTCCCCCATCTTCAGATCGGGGAGAGATTTTTGGAGGAGACAAAAGGAAGCTTATTGCAGGAGCATACATTCTCTATAGCGCATCCACCTCTTTTGTGATCGCGGTCGATCAAAAAACCTATCTTTTTACGATGGACCCATCGTTTGGAGGAGAGTTTCTCGGGACAGGCGAACCACTGCATTTCCCCTCAGGCGGGAAAATCTACAGCACAAATGAGTCCTATTTTCCTCTCTGGGAAAAAGGTATCCAGGATTACATTACATGGGTCAAGTCCGGAAGGAAGCCTGTCATGACAAGCCGTTATATTGGTGCACTCGTGGGAGATCTTCACCGGAATCTTCTCAAGGGCGGAATCTACCTCTACCCGGCGGAAGGGGCTCCGGGAAAGAACCATGGAAAACTCCGCCTTCTCTATGAAGCTTACCCTATGGCCCTGATCTGCCAGTTCGCCGGAGGTATTGCCACAGATGGGGACCGCTCTATTTTATCAATCAAGCCAGGATCAGACCTTCATGCAAGAGTCCCCCTCATCGCGGGACCAATGGATCTGGTTTCCGAATTTCACACGAAAACAGGACATCCGCTGTAGTCCTCAAGAAAACGGCCAGCTCACAAATGGAGGCCGATCGTAATGGGAACAAAAAAGAACGGACTTTCTCCATTGGGAAGCCCGCCCGGAGTGAACAGGGTAACATAGTCAATCTCCACTGCCACAAAAGACATATTCAGACCAAGCCCCACATCCAGGTAAGCCGAGGAGGCAGTTCCTGAAAAGACATTTTGAACATCAAGACCGCTCAGTGCTCCTCCTCCATCGATTGCCAGATAGAGAAAGGTCGTCTGACTCCCCAAAAGCTTCAAGACAGGTCCCAGGGTGACCTCCCCCGCCTGAAAAGACCTGTCCCCGATTTGTCCGGGAAAGTCCTCTATGCCCAACATCATCCGAAATCCGATATTCTGGTTGATCCAGCTGTTGACAGAAAGACCTCCCTCATAGCCATTTTGGACAAACGAATTGATGGGAGTGATCCCCGAAGGAACCGGAACACCGAACAAGTCATTACGTGTTGGAAAGGTGACTCCGCCATAGAGAGTCACTCCCACTCCGTTAAAAGAGGGAGACGCGTCCGCTGATGGTGGCGGCGGACAAGCATCAGTGATCCATTCCCAGTCCGTTGTGGGGGGATACCCCACCTCCTCATCAGCCAATGGATCACACCCATCGGCGTAAGCAGTCCCTTCTGCTCCATGCAGGGGAAGGAAACAAAACACAAGAAAGAGGATGACATACGAATTCCACCAGCAAAGATCTGATTTTTTTCCCACCACTTGCCTCCATCGGAGGAACCGGAAAGGACTTAAAAAAGAACGACCTTTCACATTTTGTCATCTGATCTTGATTATCAGGTCATAATGGTGTGACAATCTAATGTTGACAGAAGACGGGAAAAATCATCCTGCGGATAGTCCGCAGTTCAAGGAGAACACAATGTCAGAAAATACATCAACCAATCAGGCCATTCCGGTTTTACACCAGTTCCGATCCACCATCATCGTCGAATGCGAACTCTGCGACGCACCCCAGATCATCCTCTCGGACCGGTCCGACGGTGTCATGATCTGCCGAAGCTGCCGGGAAGAAATTGCCCGGGACGATTTTCAGGGTTCAGACCACATCGACTAAACCCTTCTACCCAAATAACGTCCGATTCCCAAATGTCAGTGGAGACGGTAAGCCAATAGCCTTGGCCGAGTCATCTCTTCCATCGCGTAGGCAACCCCCTCCCACCCCTTGCCCGACTCTTTCACGCCTCCATAAGGCCAGTGATCGAGCCGGAATGTCGGGATTTCATTCACAAGGACACCTCCCATCTCAAGCTCCCCGGCCATCAGGATTCCTGTCTCGAGCGAGCCGGTCATGATCGAAGCCTGTATCCCGAATCGTGAGCCATTGACCCTTTTCACCGCCTCAGCGGGAGAATCGAAGGGATTCACGGTAACAACCGGTCCAAAGACTTCTTCCTGTTCAATGGGATCATCCGCATCTGTCCCACTCAGGATAACAGGATGCAACATGGCTCCCAGCCGTTTTACAGGAAGAGAAGAAACCGCTCCCCGAGAAATGGCAGACAAGACCTTTTCATGAACTCGCGTGGCATGAGTCTCTGAAATCAGTGAACCCATCAGAGTCGAAGACGAAGCAGGGTCTCCTATCCCCCCTTCATTCCCCATTTTACGAACCCTCTCCACAAACGTTTCAAGGAAACGGTCATATCGTGAACGGTCGACCAAAATGCGCTGAATGGAGATACAGATCTGACCGGAATAGGCAAATGCCCCGGTCATCAGACGGTCCACAAGACCTTCTTCGATCGCATCCTTCAAAATCACAACCGCCGCATTGCCACCCAATTCGAGAAGAACCTGCTTTCTCGGGACACGATCCCGCAAAGACCAACCGACCTCCGCTGAGCCCGTAAAAGAAATTACCGGAATTTCCGGAGCATCAACCATCAAAAGAACTTCCGGGATATCACAGGGAACAATGGAAAGTGCTTCCGGAGGAAGTCCCGCCGAAAGGAGGATCTTCCCAAGCGCCAGCGCTGAAAGGGCCCCTTTTGGAGCGGGCTTTACAACGACAGGACAGCCCGAGGCAAGGGCGGGCGCGACCTTGTGGGCAAGAAGATTCAGCGGGAAGTTGTAGGGGGTAATGGCAAGAACCGGACCGATTGGAACCCGTTCAACCATCCCGGTCATCCGTGCACCCTGAGGCACAATGTCACCCGGAATCAGCTGGCTGCCAAAATCCGTTGCCAACCTCGATGCCAGGAGAAACGTCGTGGCTGCGCGTTCAACCTCAAAGCGGGCGGCAGAAATCGGCTTTCCAACTTCACAGACAAGAAGGTTTGCAAGAGCTTCCCGGTTGACATCCAAAAGTCTCGCTGTTTCGGAAAGAATCAGAGAGCGACGGTGGCGGGTCATCGCCCCCATGACCCTGGAGGCATTCGAAAGACCTGACAAAACAAGGTCAATGGTCTTTCTGTCCCCAAGAGCATATTGCCATGGGTTACGGCCTTCCGGCCCCGGAATCATCTCCGTAAAAGGGACTCCGGTCTCCTGTTTCTGACCGCTTTCCCATTTTCCCCATAAAAGATAGGGGAAATGGCCTTCTTTTTTTTCCGGCAAAACTGACATCATCCGCAACTCCCCCGATCTTTTCGACCTGAACAATCTGAACCACTCCTCGAAGGGGGCGAAGGTTTATGATAGACTACACCCGCCTGAAGAATTCAACGATTTATGAAACAAGCATACGTCGAAATGGACTCCGGTTGCCAGCTTGGCGAATGGATCCGTCGAGTGATAATGGTTGATCCTTGATGAGGATTTTGACCTTCGCAAGGACCAGTGGTGAAAACGCCTTCCGCTTTTTCCCGGCATTATTTGGCCAGGAGGACCTTTTCAGAGTGCAAGGTTCTTTAGACAGGAGACAAACAGGCTTGAGACCCCCGGTAGGCTTTGACAGGATCACCCGAAAACATTCGACCGCAATCGATTCATTCCGTGGCTTATTCCAGATCGTCTTTGGACTGTTCCTTGTCATTTCACTTTCTGCATTCATGGTTCCCGTTCCAAAAGATAAGAAACCTCTGTTAACGCTTCCACTTCCCCCGGGTGTTCATCTTGACGACCATTTTCTGTTCGCCTCAAGAGATGGCCGAAAATTTCTCTTTTTTAACCCGGATGGACCAGCTGTTCTCCACCTTTTCAAACTTGACCATCCTATGGGGTCACAGCATTTTTTTCATGAGCAATGGATCAATCTTCCGATCCCATCACCCGAAACACTTTCCAAAATCAGCTCGATGGCCCTTGGAAGCCGTCTGGCCTACCTGGCGGGACTCAGCCCATCAGGAGAACCAATCCTCAGGGTCCTGAACCTGTCCCTCGATCAAAGTCACATTACAGGATATACGGACTTCATGCCAAAAAGCGGCAGGACACCCATCAGGGAGATCAAACTCGACAAGGCCAACGAAACGCTCTGGATCACATTCAACAACGGAGAAGTGCTTAACGGCCACAGTCTCCTTTTGACTCCGGGAACCATTCTTTCATCCTCTCCTCTGGAAGCCCTGACGGAAAGCCTGACAAAGGGAGCTCCGGAAGGTCCCGAAAATCTCCCTGCAATCCGTAAAAGCCAGATTGATAACAAGGATTGCCTGTCCTGCAGACTGTTTCTTCTCACGCGGGAGAGACCTGACGGAAAAACCGTCCGCAATCGTATGGCAAGGACCAGTCTCGCTATCGATACTTCAATGGGAATGATGCCGATCGGACTATCCGGAGTACTTTTTGCAGGGGATCCATCCGTTGTCTGCCAAGTCCCGACGCAAGATCTCTCATCGAAAATATCCCCCTGCCACAAAGTTGACACAGAGGTACTCCCATCCGCTGGCATCCTATGGGGACCGAGTGAAACCTTTCTTCTTCATTTCAAAAGGAATTCGAACTGGAGCCTTGCAACAATCAACCGTGCCTATCTTGAAGAAGCTGTCTCCCATAGGCGGCCGCTTGAAAGGGACTTTCCCACGTCCCTTCTCATGAAAAAAGCCATCATAACCCAAATGCCCGACAATGCACGGCCCGTCCCCGGTTTCTGGGCAGCAGACCCAGAAAAGCTGACCGTGTTTGGTCATCGGCATCTCTATATTCTTGCCATTGGCCGGTAACGATCAAAGGTCTTCAGGAAAGGCTTTTTCCCTCGCCGGAAAGGATCGTCCTGTTCCGGCCCTCTTTCTTCGCCTGGTAAAGAGCCTCATCCGCCTCTTTCATCACAGTTGCCAAAACGCAGTCGGGAGTCAACTCCGAAATCCCCGCCGATATGGTGACCCGAAGATCCCGGGGAGGAGACCAGTTGTCCAGGACCTTCTTGCGAATCTTCTCGGCCACCACAAGAGCTTCTTCCCTGTCTCCAAGAACAATCAGGGCAAATTCTTCTCCACCGATCCTTGATGGCATATCCTCACCCTGCCGCATGCTTCCCCGAATAATACCCGCCAGCTCCCTCAGAACCTGATCTCCTGTTTCATGACCATAGGTATCATTAATCTCCTTGAAGTGGTCAATGTCGAGCATGACAAAGCTGTAATGCTTTCCATGGCGTCTTATGAGTGCCATTACCCTTTGGAAGAAATCATCCAGATATCGCCTGTTGTATAATCCCGTCAAGGGATCAAGGATCGCCTCATTCCTGTGGCGGTGCAAAAGCCTGAGCTTTGAAAGGGCCATCCCCACATGAGCCGAAACATCCCGAAGAAAGGAGCGATCCTCTTCTGACCATTCGACTGCGGCTTCCGATCTCAGGGTAATCGTTCCCAGGGTCTCCTCCGCTGAAAGGATCGGTGCGCACAGATAGGTCCGCTCTTTCTGGGCATGCTCACATTGATGGCATCGAACCAGACCATTCCAGTCCTGATCTGTGATCATCCCCCCCTTTCGGATCGCCCAGCACTCATCGATCTCGTTCTCTTTCCTCAGATTGAAATGGATTTCTACGGGAGAATGGCCGAATACCGTCACAAGCGCCTGCCGGGAAACATCGATCACATCCTGTTCCCTGGACATGAATCCCGACGCCTGAATGATCATCGAGAGCAACTCGTTGTGCTGAAGCTTTCTTCTGGTTTGCCCCAATGCCAGTTCAAGAGAGTCCTTCATCATATTGATCGACTCGATCAATTCACGCATTTCCGCATCCTTCGGAACCGATTCGATCGAAGAGGAATCCGGTGATTCTCCCTTGGCTACAGACCATGCCCAGATTGCAAGATTCTCAATGGGTTTCAGAACCGCATTCTCCATCAGATCCTTCAGGAGCCCCTCAAGCCATAGAAACAGGATCAGCTCGGAAACAAAAAAGAGGAGGTTGAAAAGGATCACCAGAATGATCCGGTGTATGGTCTGTCGTTCTTTCAACCTCAGATGGTCAAGAAACGGACCGATATCATTATGGACGGTCTCAAACAGCAGGTTCGTCAAGGAAAGCGTCAGCTGTTGGCGCTGACGCTGATCAATACCGGGAACAAACAGGGCGTTTCCAAGCGCCTGTACCTGAAAAAGCATCCCCTTGACCCGTTTCCCGAACAATCGGGAACGGGCTTCTCCCGACAAGGCTGAATAATCCGGCATCTTGGAGATGGTTGACTGCAGGATGGTGTCAAAACGAATTTTCTGGGAGAGACTTTGTGTTTCCAGATAAACGATCAGCGGCTCCTGGAGAGAAAGGAAGCGACTTTCAATCTTTTCAGTGGTCCGGATCTCATCTTCTTCTTTCAGGATGGTTTGTCCCGTGAAGACATACAAAAGGACGAAGCCAGCCCAGAGGATAAAAAAAGCCCCTGCCCCTAACCGAAGGCGACGGAGAAGAAATTGGAGGCGACCACGAATCGTCTGATCTTTCATGAGTGGACCCCGCTTCTATTTCTCTTCTGAGTGTTGTCCCAAAGGAATCAGGAGCGCCAGGTATTCTTGAGGATCAAAAGAGTCCTGGATAAATCGTGTATGGCTCTGCAGTGATTCGAGCTGTTCGAAAAATCTTTTCGGAATCCCCAGAAATGCATCCACGACATCCGGGTCAAACAGAACCCTCTTATTTTGACCAATCTCGTCCAATGCTTCTCCGTGAGATTGGGGAATATTGTAAGAACGCCTTGAAACCATCGCATCATAGCTGTCAACCACTCCAAAGATGCGCGACTCGATCAGGATCTCCGATTCTTTTAGCCCATGAGGATATCCGGTTCCATTCCATCTCTCATGATGTTGATAAACCACATCCTTCGCAAACGCAAGCGTCGGGATCCTTGAAAGGATGGCGCTTCCATGGGCCGGGTGCTCCTTCATGGCCTTCCATTCCACAACATCAAGGGGGCCGGGCTTGTTCAGGATTTCCTGATCGATCCTGACTTTTCCGATATCGTGAAGAAGCGCTCCTGCCCGGAGAGTCATCAGTCGATGGCTCGGCAGGGACATCCTCTTCCCAACCTCGAGGGCCAATACACTCACTCGATAGGAATGGAAACGACGCTCGTAAGTCCATCGGTCGAGCTGGTCCATCATTTCTTCGAGAAAAACCAGAGTTGTACGGTGCAATATTTCAAAAAGAGAAGAACCAGGAGGAAGAGGCTCCTCCTTGTTGCTCAAATCCATTTTGTCTCCAACCATTTGTTCATTCTGAGCTTCAGACTTTTTCATCTACCATTCAGAATACAGGACCTTGTCTTCCGAAAGAAAGTGCAAATAAAATACATTTTTAATATTCTTTAAAAGATGCCACTTTTTTAAAAATCATACTGAAGAATAAATGGAAGTTCCTCATTCATGAAAAACATGAAAAGATGGCCTGTATCCATGAATCCAAGGGCAATATATAATGCCGGGATGAACTCTTTAAGAACGACAAACCTGTTTCCCTAAAATGGGAATAGCTCAGAAAAGGATCATCGACGAATGGCCAGACAAAATGATTCGACCAGGGAAATCGCCCAGGAAATCAGTACACGATGCGAACACAATCCACAGGGAACATTCAGGATCGGAACATTTGGATTTATTGAACTCGAAGATACATGGGGGGACGAAACAACCATCCTCAATACAGCAAGGGTCTCAACCTCCAACAAGCGTCTGCACTCACCTTCGGAAATGTCCGAAAAGGACCTCTCCCTTCTCTATCACCTCTTTTCCGAACAACATGGGACCCCTTTTGAAACAGTCCTCTTCCGTTACCGATTTATTGCTCCGATCTTTGTTCTGAGACAATGGGTCAAACATCGGATCTCAACATGGAACGAGTTTTCCATGAGATACAGAAAACCCATTTCAGCGTTTTATATCCCCTCGGGAAATGCCCTTCTGGTCGACGGATTTCCCGTCCTTTCCGAAAAACAGGTCCATCGCTATACAGCTCTTCTTGAAGAACTTCAGGATTTCTATGAGGAAGAATACGACCAAGCGTGTCAAAACATTGAGGAAGCCAGGAAAAAAGGAGTGATACCGGAGAACGAGGGCGGAAGGGATCCCTACAGGGCACGTGCAAGGGAGTTATTGAGAGGTGCGGTTCCTGTCGCCGCTTACAGCGATGTCTACTGGACGGTCAACCTTCGCTCCCTCTTGAATTTCTTTTCTCTCAGGACAAAAGAAACCGCCCAATACGAAATCAGGGAGTATGCCCTCGCTGCATACACCCTTTTTGGAAGAAAATTCCCGATCATCAGGGAGATGATCGAGAAAGCAGAAGAGCGAAAACAGTAAAGGGAGAACCGGTGATCAGACGATGTGCCGGATCACCTTTCCCTCGACCAGGTAGACGATGATCTCTGCAACATTGGTCACATGGTCCGCAAATCGTTCCAGCGAACGGCTCATGAAAAGGATCCGCACAGCGGGACTCACCCTTTCCGGATCATGCGCAAGTTCTGTCACGATCGACCGGATCAGCTCACGATGGATCACATTGACCTCTTCGTCCCTGCGGCAAACATCGAGTGCCTTTTTCGTGTCCCTGGCGATAAAGGCGGACAACGCATCAAGAAGCATCTCCCGGGCGATCTCTCCCATTCGGGGAATGGCCGGCGGAATGGGGTAGGGAATCTCTTCCTTAAGCTCGATGACGCGTTCGCAGACATTGACCGCCAAGTCACTCATGCGTTCAAGGTCGGTGATGATTTTCATCGCCGTAATAATAAATCGAAGATCCCGGGCTTCCGGCTGGTAGAGGGCAATCATCCGGATACAGTCTTCATCGATGCCGACCTCCATGGCATTGACCTGATGATCTTTCGAAATAATCTCTCCCGCCTTGTCGGCATCCCTCCCGAGAAGCGCGCTGATCGCACCTTCAAGCTGTTCTTCAACCATCCGGCCCATGGCCGAAACTTTTTCCTTGAGTTCATCAAGCTCTGCATCAAAGTGCCTGTGCACGAATATCCCTTTCATCGGTGAATCGGATCAGGATCAGCCGAATCGCCCGGTAATATAGTCTTCCGTCCTCGACTCCGACGGTGTCGTAAAAATCTTGGAGGTCACCCCCATCTCAACCATCTCCCCGTTCAGGAAAAAAACGGTCTGGTCAGAGACGCGGGCGGCCTGTTGCATATTATGCGTCACAATCACGATGGTGTAACGGATTTTCAACTCCTGGATCAATTCCTCAATTCGGGCGGTCGAAATGGGGTCGAGCGCCGAGGCGGGTTCATCGAGGAGAATCACTTCAGGCTCAACAGCAAGAGCGCGGGCAATGCAAAGCCTTTGTTGCTGACCTCCGGAAAGGGCAAAGGCCGAATCATCAAGCCTGTCCTTGACTTCATCCCAAAGGGCCGCGGCTTGAAGAGATTTTTCAACAACATCTTTCAGAACGCTTTTTGCCCGGATGCCCTGGATTCTCAAACCATAGGCGACATTTTCAAAGATTGATTTGGTAAATGGGTTCGGTTTCTGAAAAACCATGCCCACACGGCGCCGTAAGATCACCGGATGCATCTCCGGCGAATAGATATCCTGCCCGTCAAGAAGCACCTGCCCCTCGACAGAAAAATCCTTCACAAAATCGTTCATCCGGTTCAGGCTTCTGAGAAAGGTCGTCTTTCCGCAACCGGACGGACCAATCAGAGCCAGAACCTGCCGATCCGGGATTTCCATAGAGACACTTTTGAGCGCCTGAGTCTCACCGTAATAGGCGGAAAAGTTCCTGATGCTCAGCCTCTCCATATACTTTGTCCTATCTGATTCATTTTTCTTTTGTTCATTGACAACGCATTTGGTCCCAACTCTTTGTTGACCTCTATCTTTGCCTGGCTGAAAACTTGCGTCCTCCCCAGGTCAGGAATCGTATCCCAAGATCGAGCACCAGCACGATCGCGAGCAATACGAGAGAAGCGGCCATCGCCTTCGTATGCATCTCCGGAGAGGGTTCGTGGATATAGATGAAAATCTGCATGGCCAAATCGCCGACCGCTCCCTGGCTTCCCACGAGGGAGGAGGGAATTCCCGTATTGTAGTAGTTCGTGAAGACCAGGGGCGCCGTTTGTCCGAGAACATTCAGCACACCCAGAAGGATTCCCGTCCCGATTCCTGCAACTGCCCCGGGAAGGGCGACTCCGCGAAGCGTCTGCCATCGGGTGGCTCCCAAAGCATAGGCCCCTTCGATATAGGAGCGTGGGACATCTCTCAGGGACTGCTCTGTGACTCTCGTGACAATCGGAATCATGATAAATCCTAGGGTCAGTCCACCGGCCAAGGCCGAAAAACCCCAGTGGAGACCAAATCCGGTGGAGGTTGAAAACACATAATACCCCACCACGCCCCACACCACCGATGGAACACCCAGAAGGAGGTCGGAAAACAGCCTGACAATTGATGGAAGCCGGTCGTTCCCCCCTTCCCACAGGAACATGCCTGCCCATATGCCGATCGGAACCGACAGGGCGCTTGCAAGAAGGGCCAGAACAAGACTTCCCACGATCCCGTTTAAGATTCCGCCTTCCGATCCTACGGGAAATCCGGAAGGAAGAGTCGTTAAGAAATCAAGGCTTAACGCGCTTTTCCCTTTTTCCCAGGAGACCCAGATAATGGCCAGAAGCGGTGTGACGGAAAGAATGAACGCCAGAGCGGTTATCGTTCCAAAAACACCGTTTCTGACCCGCCTGAAAAGGGAAAGCCCCCTGACCTGATTCACTTTACCCTCCTCCAACCGAGCCGGCAAGCCTGCCGCCCATGAGTCTCATCAGGAGTTTTCTCCCAAGAGTGTTCATGACCAGGGTGATCAGAAGAAGGATCAGACCAAGCTCCACTTCAGCAGCAGAATAAAGCGGATCAATAACCGCATAGGTAAAGGTGTTCGCAAGAAGCGCGCTGATGGTGTACCCCACATCCTGGATCGTTTGGGGGATCGATCCCTGATTTCCGATCAATAACAAGACCGCCATTGTCTCGCCAACGGCGCGGCCGAACCCCAGGGTAACCGATCCTATAATCCCGGGGATCACCGCCTTGAGCTTCACGAACAGCAACGTTTCGACCTGGGTGGCGCCAAGCGCGTAGGATGCTTCGACCATCTCCCGAGGAACCATCAGCAGGGAATCCCTTGTTACCGTCGCCACGAGGGGAATGATCATGAAAGCCACAACAAGCCCCGCCGCCAGGATTCCGTACCCCATCGGATCCCCGTTGAAAAAATCCCAGTGGGCGCCAAGGGTTCGCGCAATAAAAGGTTCGACGTGATCTCTCAAAAGTGGCACGACAAAGGCAATTCCGAATGCCCCGAACACGATGGAGGGAATACCTGCCAGCATTTCCATAAGCGTTGAGACAATGCCGCCAAGCCATTTGGGAACATAGTCGGAAAGAAACAGCGCGGAAAGGATCGCCACAGGGATCGCCACGACAAGCGCTATTCCGGTCACCCAAAGGGTACCGACAAGGTAGGGAAAGGCACCGAAGATCTGCCGGCTCGGATTCCATGCCGATGACCAGAGAAAGGCCAATCCGAACTTCGTGATCGATGGCCATGCCGTGACAAAACAAACGCCAAGAACGATCAGGAAAAGAATGAGGATGAAAAGGGCTCCCCCTTTAAGTGTCCATCCGAACATCCGGTCTTCCCGTGACAGGTGGGCCCCCCGCATCAGACGACGCGAAGGTTGAGCAATGCGATCTTCCCCGATGGCCGGGGTGGGGAGCATCTCTTCGCCGGCATTCATCTCGATATTTTCCATTTTCTGATCCTTGGTCTTTTCCATCAGATACTCCGAAGGAGCTTGTTCACTGTCACCCAAACAAAGATCGGGCAGCCCGGCATCGGCCGAACCACCCGCTTGAAAAATCCGTCCGGGCGGGGATTGATGCCCCTAATCCGGACGGGATTACGAAAGTCTCCCCCGATTCTTATCCAGGAGAAACTTCGTTTTTGCTGTTTCCTGGAAGAAGTCGATCCAGAATCTTGTTCAAACGGGGCTTCAACGGCTCAAAGGGAAGTGGAGCAAACCCGCTTGATACGGTGTATTTTTTTGCCTGTCCCGGCCCAAGGGCCCACAAGATCAGTTTCCGGACCTGCCTCATCGAGCTGCCGTCAAGGTTGGTCGACACCATCCAGAACTCGAAATTCGCATCCGGATAGGCATTGGGATCCTTCAGATTCCAAACGATCGAGCGATTGAAGTCATTCGGGAATTCAGGATCTTTCAGAGCGGAATACCCTGCTTTCTTGATGGTTTCGATGGTTCCCTCAACATAGTTTCCGAACTTGTTCTTGAGAGCTGCCGAAGACAGGTGATATTCCTTGATCCAGCCAAGACCGACATATCCGATCGCGCCGGGAGTCGACATGACGGCGGCCACCACGGCATCGGAGCCATTGTATCCTGAGCCGACCGGCCAGGCAGGAGCCAGATCCCGCCCGACCTGGTTGTACCATGCCTTTGAAGTCTGGTTCAGGTAGTCCGTAAACACAAAAGTTGTTCCTGAGGCATCTGCCCGGTGGGTCACCTTGATCTTGGCGTGGGGGAATGTCACATCCGGGTTCATCGCCTTGATTCTTGCGTTATCCCAGTAACGGATCTTTCCGAGATAAATCCTGGCAACCGTTGGACCATCAAGCTTCAGGACAGTCTTTTTGTCGACCCCTGGAATATTGTAGATCACCTGGGCATCGTCAAAGGCGATCGGAATCGAAACCAGATTGGAATAGCGCTTTCTGAAGGTTTTTGTGAGGTAGGCATCCGATGCACCGATGGAGATGTTCCCGTTGGCGGCATTGGCAATTCCGAAGCCGGAACCGGTCGAGGCAACAGAAATATGGACCCCCTTGTGAGATTTCTGATACGCTTCCGCCCAAACCTGCTCCAGGGGAAAGAGCATCGAGGAACCCGAAATGGTCAGGTCCGATCCCGCATAGGCCGATGAAAGGCCAGGACCGAACATGGCCGTGGCAACAAAGATCCCAGCGGCGATCGTTGATACCGAAGACTTAATCGAGGCCAAGGAAAACAGCCGCTCCGGCATTTGTTTGGACATTGTGAACCTCCTCATGAAAATGTTTTTTCAGTTTTCCCACAGTGCTGATACATCCGCATGACAGATCGATGACAAAATGATGACATTTTCATCGTCCCACCGGACTTCTTGTCCGGAAACCTCCCGGATCTCTTTCTTAAACAATAAAACGATTCAGAAAAACAATTCGATACTTTTCACCACAAAAACTCCCAATGATCACCCCTTCATCGGGTCTCCCCCGATACGGCACGAATGGAAGACTCGTTTCCGACATCCTTCAGACGGTACCCGGTTCCACGGAGTGTTTCGATATACTTTGGTTCCCCCGGAGTCTCTCCCAGCTTCTTTCGAAGGGACCAGATATGGACATTGAGGTTGTGCTCCTCAACCTCCCAGTCCTCTCCCCAGAGGGCGATCATGAGCGCGTGCCGCTCGATCACGAATCCACCCTGCGAGATCAGATGGGCCAGAATCCGAAACTCTATCGGGGTCAGACGGATTTCACGACCGTTTACCCGAACCTCGTGTCTCCCGGTATCGACAAGGAGAGCACCCATCTCGAAACGTCCCCTCGGAGACGTTGACTCCTGCCGGGTCTGTTCTACCCGACGGTCCAGTGCATGAACCCTGGCAACAAGCTCCCTTGTCGAAAAGGGTTTGGCCAGAAAATCATCTGCACCTTCCTCAAGCGCCAGAACACGTTTGTCTGTATCGGATACCGCCGACAACACCAGAATCGGCACATCACGGATTTCCTTCTGTTTTCTGATGAAGCGGACAAGGTCGATCCCATCCCTGACCGGAAGCATCAGATCCAGAATCGCAAATTTCAGCCGACCTCGGGCAATCACCCGGCGCAGGAGCCATATTCCCTCGTCGCCGTCCCTTGCTGTCAGCACCTGGTACCCTTCCCGCTCCAGAAGATTCTTCAGGAGGATCAAAAGATCCTCCTCATCATCGACTACGACAACAATGGGACGACTTTCCTGCTCGTTCATCACAACCTCCTTTACAAGGACCTTCTCTCGACGTTGATACACTACATCTATCAGATGTCACCAAGAGAACAACGCTGTAAAGAATCTGTCACAAATCGGAAAACCGGAGATTGGGACCCATCGGCCCCTATCAAAACGCATGATAAACACATTTTCTGAAAAGCTGCCGGAAGGAAAGGAAAACATTCCCTTCCGGCGCCAGGTGATACAAAGACTTAGAAGAAGTAGAACCAGGACATCATGACGCGGTTGTCGATGGCGTTCATGCCTGTGGTGTAGAGGGTGTCAAACTGGCCGTATTCAAGACCTGCCCGAACGGCTGGAGTGAAATCGTGCCAGAGGTCGACAAAGGCGAAGGTATTGGCCGTCCATGCCGCAGAGTACTTGAACAGACCGTTGGTGGAGCCGGCACCGCCGGTATTGTAGGCCCCCACCGTGTTGGCGATGCTCTGAAGGTTTGTCGCATCGGTCTGGGCAAGACCGACGGCGATCGACGTATGGGCATCGTCGGGAAAGTAATACTGCAGATCCACGTTGAAGGAGCGGGTATCAAGCGGAACAAAGGCATTTCCGTTGATGAAGAAGGTTCCACCCGGATAGACTGCCGCTGAACCCTGGTTGAGACCGCCACTCGTTCCGTAGTTCAGGTTCGGAAACTGCCATGCATCCCCCTGACCATAGGAGTACTCCGCCGTCAGGGTCAGGTTGTTTCCGGGCTTTCCGTCCTTGACCGGGATGATTGGAAGCCAGAGGTCGATGGCATAGGCCGAGGTGAAGCTGTTGAAGCCCTGGCCGGCGGGATTGGCTGCATTGACCTGTTTCGTGGAGCTATTCGTCGTAGTTCCAGGATTTCCCAAATACCCGTCATAGTTGGTCTGGATATCCGAAAATCCGATGGCGAGGGGGAACTGTCCCTTTCCCGTATCTCCGATCATCCCTTCTCCCATCCATCCGGTATCGGCATATTTGATACCTTCCACAAAGGTTGGCACGCCGGACGTCTCCGCGGGTGGCATCTGAACCGATCCAGCCACTTCGATATGGCTGTCGTCCGTCAGATGGATGATCTTGTACCAGCGGGCCTGGGGGAATCGACCGTAGAGCGTTCCCGGACCTGGCGCGATCTGGACCGAATTGTAGATATTGTAAGGTTGCCATCCGAACAGGGACCAGTATTGTCCCAGAAGGAAGTTCCCGAAGTCCGGAGTCGTGATGTCCATGAAGAAGTGACGGATACGAAAGATCGGGTTGGTCAGGTAGCCCGGACCGGAGCCTGCGGAACCCGCCGCCTGAGAGATGCTCCCGCCATATTGGGATTCACCGGGGTTCGCCAGAAAGTCCATTTCCAGAAGGGCCCGGATCTTGTACCCGTTATAGACCGGAGAGGACAGGGCGAAACCGATACGAGAGTTGTTCACGTCAAATCCCATGGCGTTGTGGTCCACCGTTGCACCAAGGGAGGAGAGCTGCCCAGTAGAGGTTCTTCCGCCCTGGACGGTACTGGCGTTTGCCGCACCGGCGTTGAACGGCCAGTTATTGAAGGAATTCGAAGAATCATACACGGTATCGAACTGCACAAACCCGTACATCATGGTCTGCCATTTTCCCACCATCGAGGTATACCCTGGTGGAGGAGCATCCGGAATCAGGTTCTGAAAGGAATTATGGATTTCGGAGTTCAATCTGTCCGGATCGACCGGGGGAGCCTGAGTAACAGGCTGCGGCTTCGAATAAGGGGAATCCGGTGTCAGGTTGTCCGCCACCTGGGTGGGGTTATCGAGACTGGCCGCCCAGACAGGCTTTTGTGTTGCAAGGGCCAGAACCCCAGCTGCCAGGACAGAAAGTCCGATGGCGACATGGCGAGTCTTGCGCATGAAAGAACCTCCTCTGAAAACAGAACGAATGGATGAAAGATCGACACAAGCCAATAACAGGTCAACAATGTTTTTTGTCCAATATTGTCGAACATCCGGAAGGATTGATGTCCGGAACGCGGACGATCCTATAGAATCCAAAAAAAGGGAACATCAAGACAATGTGACAAACCCGTGAACTCTTCACCTGAACCATCCGGAGAACTTCACCCGCTTGTGACGGGAAACATTGACAGAATGACAGCCAGAACATGAACATAGAGACAGACTGTGGCCAACCGTTCATTTCTTTCAGACAGACAACAACCCATTCAGACAGGAGATCCGCATGTCCGTTCTACTGGAATTCAGCATGTCCCCGTTGGATAAAGGCGCGAGTGTCGGCGCATATGTTTCAAGATCCCTCGACATCATTGACAAAAGTGGCATCTCCTATCAGCTCAACCCCATGGGGACCGTCCTCGAGGGAGAATGGGACGAAGTCATGGCCGTTGTCAGGGACTGCTATCTGAGAATGAGTCAGGATTGCGAACGGATCTCGGTCGCTATCAAGGTGGATGCCCGCGCGGGGCAAACCGGAAGGATCGCGGGAAAGATCAACTCCGTCGAAAAACATCTCGGCAGAAGCGTCAAGCATATCTGAGGCTACCGGAAGACTCCCCTTTTAGACTCCCCTGATGGAATGCTATGATGGGGCCAGTCTTTTTCGAAAATCGAAATTATGAAGGGGAGATTTGCGTCTTTTCGGGAGCTTCTTCCGAAGATCCTTTTCGGAACAACTTCGGGACATCACAGCGGGAAGAGGGAACTCTCCCGGAACATCCATCCGGTACCGGTCTCAAGGCCAACAAAAAAGAAAGCGGTAGAGCCCATTCATGGCAAACATCATCATTCTGGGCACCCAATGGGGTGACGAAGGCAAGGGAAAGATCGTTGACCTGTTGACAGAAAGGGCCGACTGCATTATTCGCTATCAGGGGGGCCACAACGCAGGACACACAATCGTTGTCGGCAAGGAAAAATTTGTACTGCACCTGATCCCTTCAGGCATTCTTCACGAAGGAAAAAAGTGCGTGATCGGAAACGGCATCGCACTCGATCCCCACGCCCTGATCGAAGAGATCGAAGAGCTTGCCACCCGAGGAATCAAGGTCGGTAAAAATCTCAAGATCAGCGATGCATGCCACCTGATCATGCCCTACCATCGCGCCATCGACAAACAGTCCGAGGAGATGAAGGGAACACGAAGGATCGGAACCACAGGCCGGGGAATCGGGCCTGCCTATGTCGACAAGATGGCCCGCATCGGAATCCGGACCGGAGATCTGGCACACCCTGCCCTATTCCGGGAAAAGCTTGAGCAGAACCTCTCAGAAATGAATTATCTGATGGAGAAACTCTTCAAGACACACGGTTTTGACCTTGAAACCCTCTATGCCGATGCCATGGCCGTTGGCGAAAGGCTTTCCCCCTATATCACCGACACATCCCTTTACCTCTGGAATGAGCGCCAGAAAGGATCCCAGCTTCTCTTCGAGGGAGCGCAGGGGACCCATCTCGACATCGACCACGGAACCTACCCTTTCGTCACAAGCTCAAACGCCTCCGCTGGAGGGGCTCTCACCGGGACAGGAGTCGGCCCGACAGCGATCGACGGAGTGATCGGCATTACAAAAGCCTACACCACACGAGTCGGGTCAGGACCCTTTCCGACCGAGCTTCTGGATGAATCGGGGGAATACCTCAGAAAGATGGGGAGCGAGTTCGGGGCAACCACAGGCCGCGCAAGAAGGTGCGGATGGTTTGACGCACTGGTCGTCCGCTACGCAGCCAGAATCAATGGCCTCACCGGGATCGTCCTGACCAAAATCGATGTCTTGGATGAGCTCGACACGATCAAGATCTGTACCGGGTACACCCTGCACGGAAAACACATATCAGAGTTTCCAAGACACCTCTCCGACATAGAGGCCGCCGTTCCTGTCTATGAAGAGCTTCCGGGGTGGAAAACATCCCTTCGGGGGGCGAGGGAAATGAACGAACTTCCCATCGCCGCAAAAAACTACATCCGAAGGATTGAAGAGCTCACCGGCGTTCCCGTTGTCATGGTTTCAACGGGCTCCGAGCGTTCCGAAACGATCGTGATTCAGGACCCTTTCGAGGCCAGATAAAGAGGATCAAACCCCCTGATCTGTTCGACAAGATCGGGAACAGTCATCCTGAAATCCGCAGGGAATCCTATATCGAGGCTTGCTGTCTTGTTTTCGGCAAGCCTCTTCCCCAGAAGAGCCGGCTCGGTCTCGAGCGGTCCAGCCGTTTTCTCGGGGTGGTTGTGGACCGGACCAAAATCCAGAACACCTCCCGCCGACTTTTTCCAGTCCAGAAATTCCTTCACGTGTCCCGCAATCCAGTCTCCGAGATGTCTCCTCTCCACGGCCGCCTCATCTTTCAGGACAAAGCGCACAGACAATCCGGAGGCTCCAATAAAGACTCCCGAGTGGGCATACGCCTTGTATCCCCTTTTTTCAGGACCAAGAGCAAGCCATGTCTCCGGAGGCGGATTCACCCGGCGTCGCATGTGACTTGCCACATGCGGCCAATACTCCCGGGGTCCGTTTCCCGAAAGACTCGAGGATAGCTCTGCTGCCAGGGCGACAAGACCAGGTCGAACCGTTCCCCTGATCAGAACCATCCGGTCAGAAAAGCCTGGAATTTCAAAAATATGGATCCATTCCGGATCAAGGTAGTCAGAAATTTTTTTTCCTTTTTTCATCTTATATCGCCCTCTTTGTCATCGCCCAACATCACTCATTGCCGTCCCGATCCGGAAAGACAACCCATCTTCCCATGTGTTTGTCCCGATGGTCCAACCTTTTCTCAAAATGTGGCCGGAAAGAAGACTTCCCTGAGAAATGGCAACAATCGAAAAAAGCACCTGCATCCATCAATTCATGATATAATCCGGTAACAGGTTGACCGAGTTCCAAAAGACATATTCTGCTCATTCCTACGGATGTCCCATTCCACCATGGACAGAACCATGGTCCGAACAAGAAATCCGTAAAGGAAAGTCCGGGTGATTTTCTGACTCCCAGAAGGCCTTTCCAGAACGACCGAATGAATATAAACAAGATGGAGACAAGCATTGACACCCTTTTATGAGTCCTGTGCCGAATATTATCACAGCGACACCAAATATGATCGAAAGACCATTCACAGAACAAAGGGGCTGGACTTTTCCAGAAAACCGGCTCCGTTCAAGGACTACCAGGCGGACCATCCCGTCTCCCTGACCCCCTTTCTTCCCTTCAATTATCTTCCCTTTACCAGAACGCCCCTTCCAGAAGCTCCGATTCAGCCTCCCTATCCATGGGGGCTTTCGGAGATTTCCCAGCTCCTTTTCTTTTCCTATGGTGTTACTGCCATTCTGGATTCACCCCGATCGGAACAGACACTTCTTCGGGCGGCACCCTCCGCGGGAGGACTTTATCCCGCCGAAATCTATCTCGCTTTCCGGGACCTTCCCTTTATTCCCAATGGGATCTACCACTACAACGGGAAGGAACACTCTCTCCTGCCATTGTATGAGGGAGATTTCATGGACCGTCTCTCCTCCTACCTTTACCATCACCCGACTTTGTCCAAAACAAAGGCCCTCGTCTTCCTCTCCGGATTTTTTGAGCGGTCTGCATGGCGTTATGGCGAACGGGGCTACCGGAGAATTCTTCTCGACACTGGCCACCTGATCGGGAATCTCTCCCTCATGGCAAAAGAGACAGGATTTGTTCCCTTTCCCCTTTCGGGATTCAATGACCACGCGTTCAACTCCTTCCTGTTCCTGGAGGATCAAAAGGAAGTTGTCCTCGCCGCCATGCCTCTGCTGCGCCCCGAAGATGTGACCGAGTCCTGTCTGTCTCTGCCGTTCTATCCATCACCGCTGCTTCCTCCCTATTCACCGCCACAGGATCCTGAAACAGGAGTGCTCTTCCGGGACCTGCACCGGCTCTCCTCCCTCGGAGCGGACCCTCCGGGAGTCATCCTGAACAGACGTCCGGACAAAACCCATCTTCCCGCCCCTGAAAGCACCCATCTTCCCATCGGTGAGCCCATTACCCTTCCCGGGGAGGCACATGATTTCAAAGGGCAGATCCCCAAGACCCTTCTCATGAGGCGTTCTGCGAGACAATACTCCGGGGCTCCCGTAAGTCTTGCCAGGATGTCCGAGATCCTGAAATATGGCTATCAGGACATCGACCCCGTCGAAGAAGGGGTCGTTCCCAGTGTCCCGCACTTCTTCCAGCCGAATCTCTTCACATCCTATATCGTCGTCAATTCGGTCACGGAGCTCATCCCCGGACTCTATCGCTTCGATCCCCTCGCAGGGACGCTGACTCTCCTCAACCGCGGCTATTTCGCGGAAACGGTCTGTGAATTCGTCCTCGGACAGGATCTGGGACGGGACGCTGCATTTGTCCTGATTCAGGTCGCTGATCTTGAACACCTGGTGATCCAGTACGGACAGAGGGCGTACAGAACCCTTCACATGGATGTTGGCCAGATCGGGGAACGGATCAACCTCGCAGCGGCTCATGCCGGGGTGGGAGCCAGCGGCATCGGAGGATTCTACGATGATGAAGTCACCGATTTTCTGGGACTTCCCAACACCATGGCTGTCCTGTACATCACCACCGTTGGTGCTATTCCGGGTTAACCCCCGGAGCTTTCCTGCATGGTGATCCCCGGTACGAGAGCAATCTCCGACATTTCCCGACTGAAGTTCATCGTCAGGGTTTTCCTGAAATACGGATTTGACGATGTCGTGGGATTTTTCCGCCTTGGCCCGGTTCTTTCCGCAGGCAGGAGGGTGACCAGACGTCCCGAGACACGAACCCTTTCAAGGCCTGTCCGGCTCAGGATGGCTCTTGAGGAGCTTGGTCCGACCTTTTCGAAGTTCGGACAGCTCATGGCCTCGAGAGCCGACCTTTTTCCACCGGACTACATCAACGAATTCCAGAAACTCGAGGATAGTCTTCCTCCCGTTCCGGAGCCCCAGATCAAGGAGGCCCTCAAGAACGCTCTCGGCAGTCTCCCGGAAGAAAAATTCCAGTCTTTTAACTGGACACCGATCGCAATGGCCACCATTGCCCAAGTCCATGAAGCCGTTCTTCACTCGGGAGAGCGGGTCGCCGTCAAGATCCGAAGACCCGGCATCACACAAACGATCGAGGCAGACCTCGCGATTTTAAAGACACTGGCGGAACTTGCCGAAAAACACCTCCCCGAACTCAGGCTCTTCCGCCCCAGGGAACTATGCCGCCATTTCACCAAAAACCTCAGATGGGAACTGGACTTCTCCCATGAAGCCAGAAACATGGAACTTGCCCTGGAACAATTTGTCGATGACCCAACGGTTGTCGTTCCACGGTCCTTTCCCGAGCTTTCATCCGAATCCGTTCTGGTTATGGAGTTTCTTGAAGGGATCAAGATCACCAGAACCGCGGATTTCCAAGCGATTGGCATCCGGCCCGAGATGATTGCGCAAAGAGGGGCCAGGATGGTTTTCCGACAGGTGTTCGTCAATGGATTCTTTCAGGGAGATCCCCACCCGGGCAATCTTCTTGTGCTGCCTGATGGCGCCATCGGACTTCTGGATTTCGGAATGTTCGGAAGGATCTCAAAGGAAAGAAGGGCTCTTTTGGGTGACCTGCTCTTCTCCATTGTCGAGAGGGATATCCCCTTCATGATCTCGACGATGGACCGCCTTGGAATCCTTGGAAACGACCCCGACAGGAAGGAAAAACAAGGCGCCCTGGGGGAAGACCTGACCGGACTTCTGGATGAGTTCATTGACAGGCCACTTGGGGAAATTCGTGTCGAAGCCCTTTTTTCAGAGCTATTTGAGGTGATCCGGACCAACCAGCTTGTTCTGCCCCCCGACCTGACCCTTCTGATGAGAGCGATCGTCATCATGGATGGCATTGGCCGGACACTCGACCCGAGCTTCAACATGCTCACCGAAGGTCGTCCGTTCATAGAAAACCTGATCAAAAGCCAGGTGACACCTTCCTCCCTGAAAAAGTCCTTCCGGAGGGGAGGACTGAGCTTGCTGAGGGCCTTCTCAAGGCTTCCAGAAGAGGTTGAACGCGTCCTTTACAAGGTTCGCTCCGGCAGGATCCGGGTGGATTTCAACCTGCGTCACCTTGAAGAATTGATTGGCGAAATGGACAAGGCCGGCAATCGCCTTTCCGTCTCCATCCTGGTCGGAGCCCTGGTGATCGGATCGGCCATGATCTTTTCTTCTCCCAAGGGACCGAAATTTCTGGGTGTGTCATCGGTTGGACTTGTCGGTTTTCTGGTGGCGGGTCTTCTGGGAATCGGTCTCATCATCTCAATCCTTCGCTCCGGAAGACTCTAGCAGACACAACTTCATTTTTGCCTGAAGGCTCCCCGGTCTCTCAAACTGACAAAGGCATGATCACCAAGAACAATGTGATCGACCACACGGATCCCCAACAGCTCCCCACATTCAATCAGACGAACCGTCAGATTATAATCGTCAACCGATGGCTCAGGATCTCCTGACGGATGGTTGTGCACAAAGATCACCGCAGCAGCTGATTCCCTGACCGCAGGCAGAAAAGCTTCCCGGGGATGGACCAGCGTCATTGTCAGTGAGCCTTCCGAGATTTTCTCTGTCTTTAAAAGCCTGTGCTTCTGGTTCAGCAACAACGCCCAGAAACTTTCCCTCCTGGCATCCCGGAGCTTTGGCCCCAAAATGTCATAGACCTCCTGCCCAGAACTGATGACAGGATCTCTCTCATCCCTTGGAGCGGCCGCCCTTCTGCCCAGCTCGAACGCCGCCAGAAGCTGAGCTCCTTTCGCCATTCCGACTCCTGATATCGACGAAAGTTCCGGTATTCTCGCGGCTGAAAGAGCTGAAAGCCCTCCAAAATGGGCCAAGAGCCGCTGTGCCAGTGCAACAACGGTCTCTTTTCGGGAGCCCACACGAAGAAGAATCGCCAAAAGCTCCGAATCGGAAAGTGACCATGCTCCCCTTGCCGCAAGCTTTTCCCTTGGTCGGTCTTCAACAGGCCACTCGGCCACCCGGTAATGTCTTTCCTCCAGTGTCATCCTCCATCAAAAGATCGATCATCGCGGAACTTCCCGATCAGAAATGTCTCCACACTGTACCCCCCTCAAAGATTCAGGAACAGTCTGGAAAGATGGCGCCTTCCGATTTTCTCCCCTTAATAGAGTTGATGGAATGATGTCACCAGGGTCCCCGGGGAGCATCATTCTGATACCGTCTCTCCCTCACAAGCATCCCCTTTATTTCCAAAGCGATTCAAAGGGAGAGGATCACTCCCGACCCAATGTTCTAGAAAGGACATGATTGAAGGTCTACACTTCTGATATAATCACTTCCTAAAATCCATCCAGAAAAACATGTTGCAAAGACAAACGCATTCGCCCCAAAAAGAGGCATCTCCCGATGGAAACAGCGCATGACAGACTTTGATGATTCCTGTCTCCAGAATGAGCCGTCCGCGATGACTCCCGATAGGTGGGACCTTTTTGAACCCTCTCCCGACGGAGTTTTCCTCCTCGATCCCAAAGAACTCTTCATCGTCAAATCCAATGCCACCTTTCGGAACATGCTCGGGAGGGGACCGGAGGAGCTTCCGCCAGGAACGCCACTGTCCGTGTTTGCAACCACGCCAAGATCCATTACGGAAACCAATATCCAACGACTCTGGAAAACACCCGAAAAATCCGGAAATTTTTCCACCCGTTACCGAAGGAAGGATGGATCACTCTTCCATGCAAGACTTCGCGCCACATTACTGGGAGAGCCCCAGTCCGGACTCCTGTTTGTCAGGGTCATCGATGTCACAGAGGAAGCTGAAGCCGAAAAAGTCAGCCATATCTGCAGCCAGATCGACCAGCAGATTCTCCTGAAACAGCCCCCTGAGGACATTCTGAGCGGGGCCATTTTTGAACTGGCCTCTTTTTTTTCCTTTCCAGCCATTACCTGCGTCATCCCGTCCCCTGATGGAACGCTCAAAAA
The DNA here is from genome assembly GCF_000284315.1 of Leptospirillum ferrooxidans C2-3. Taxonomy (NCBI): domain Bacteria; kingdom Pseudomonadati; phylum Nitrospirota; class Nitrospiria; order Nitrospirales; family Nitrospiraceae; genus Leptospirillum; species Leptospirillum ferrooxidans. Next base: position 2,104,834 of record NC_017094.1, read on the forward strand.
ACAGGAAGTGGCTGGAAATGATCCGGAACTGACCTCTTCCATATTGACCTCCTCATGTCCCCTCCTGGCAGATCTGAATCTCAAGCCCGATTCCCTTCCCGGGAGGACCGTCTCTGTCCGATCCGATCTTTTCCTGAACAGGGAGGATCTGGATCGGGATGACCAATCCTCATGGTATTCCGATCGTGGCATCGAGGAGATCTTTTCGATTTCCCTCTCCGGAGCGGATGAAGGGATTCCTTATGCGATCCTGACCTTTTTTTCAAAAACTCCGGGAACTTTTACCGAGGTCCGGAAAAATCAGCTTAGAGTGTTTGCCGGACGAGTCCAGACTTCATTTTCCAGGGCATATGAACAACTCGAAGATGAAATCCAGAAAACGGTCCTGTTCTCGAAGGCCCCTCTTGGTATCGTTCTTTATGACATCAAGACCTTCGCCATTGTGGACGCCAACAAGACATTTCTCGGGATGATCGGCATTTCAACGCTCGAGGAGCTGCATTCCACAAACTTCCGGAACCTTATGAACTGCTGTAACGATGGCGATCCAATCGGAGCAGAAGGACACGAAGTCAGTCAGACGATCAGAAAACCTATCTGTCGCATGGACAACTCCCGATTCCAGGCCGAATTGACCTTTTCCCAGGTCGAGATCCGGGGAAAAGGGATGGCCATTGTCCATATCCGTGATGTCAGCCAGCAAACCATCTCCGAAGAAACGACACTCCTCTCAGTCGAACTTGACCGGATGATCGTGAATGGCTCCTCTCTTGACGAGCTGGTTCGGTTTACTCTCCGGAAAATCCAGGAGATCTTTCCGTTTTTCGCCTCTTACTTTTTCATGACATCACAGGACAAGAGGATCCGCTATCTCGCCGTTGAATCCAGCGATCCCCTATATGAAAAAGAGCTCCTTGAGCTCACCCGGAACCATCGCTGGGACACCCCGCCCGGGAACAGGACACTTCTCGGTCAGGCGATGAACCAAAACAAACCCCTTTTCGCCTCGCGAGAGAATGGATTTTTAGGAACTCCGCTTGCAGGATGGGCCCACCGGTTCAAGCTTGCCGCACTGTATCTTCTCCCGGCCAATTCGGAAGAATCCATGATTCCGTGGGGAGTCCTGACAGTTGCGGCTCTCACAGAAAGGGACCTCGACCCAAAAACACGGAACCATCTGGAACAAATCACGGAAAAACTCGAGAATGCCTATAAAAACCAGAAAGAGTTCGAAAAGCTCCAGTCGGAACGAAACAGCATCTTCGAAAAGGCGCCTGATGGCATCTATCTTCTGGATGCCAAAACGCTTGCGATTCTGGAAACCAATCAGGTCTTTTGCGGGATGATCGGCGCGAAAGACAAAAGCGAACTGGTCGGGAAAACCCTTTTTTCCCTCTCGGACGAACCGGAAGAGACTGTCAGGGCGATCTTTTTCCCGCCGCAGAGCACATCCGGATATAAAAATTCCATCCGCCAACGATTTGCCAGACTGAACGGAAGCCATATCAATGTTCTCTTGAGCTTTTCAAAAGTGATGTTCAGGAACAGGGAATCTTTTCTTACCCATGTCAGGGATATCACCGGGGAGCTTCAGTCGGAAGCATCCACCCGGATCGCCCGGGAAGTGGATCGACTGATCCTTTCCGGAAGTTCACTCGACGATCTCCTCGAAATGATCTCCCGGGAAATTTTCACGGCCTACTCCTTCACCGGGGTGACCTTTGCCGTTCCCAAAGAGGATGGCTCCATCACCTTCCAAAAACACTTCACCTCCCTTGACCTTCCGGGAGATTTCACAAGCCTTATTGAAAAAGGGGTCAACTGGAAGATCGACCCCTATCACAACACCTCCTTTTCCCGGGCGATCATCTCGTTGAAGCCCGAGTTCGTTGCCGGAGACGAACTGGACAAGAGCCCTCTTTCCAAGAATCTGCGAAAATCAGGAGTCGAAGCGATTTTTGCCATTCCTGTCCTTCATGGCCCAGGCACCCTGCCAAGAACCATTCTGGTCCTATGGGCCCGCCATCCCGAGGACATGAACCCCCATCTCCGTCAGATTCTTGTCGACTTTACCGACAAGATCCGGCTGGCGTTTTTCCGGATGGAGGAGCAAAACAGGATCCGTCTTGGACAGTCCGCAATGGAATCGAGTCAAAGTCCCATGGTGATCACAAAACCCGACGGGTCGGTCGAATGGGCCAACCCGGCCTTCTACCGCATGATCGGCGCCAGGGAATACCGGCCGGAAATCATCCATCTCCCCTCCCTTTTCCCCTGCCCTCCGGAAAAGGTCAAGACACAGCACCTTGAAGAGGTTTTGCTTTCGGGAGAAGTTTTTGACGGCATTGAAACAGGCTGGACGATTGATGACCGACGGATCTCGGTGCGCGCCATTGTCTCTCCGCTTCGGAACCATGAAGGCGAGTGGACCCATTCGCTCATCCACTTCAATGACATTACCCAAGAACTTGAACTGTCCGAGATCGACCGGCTGATCGCCGAACTCGACCTCAAGGTCCTGAAGGGAGACTCCCTCAGGGATCTGCTGGCCCATCTTTCGAGGCGTGTCCGGAAGATCCACGAATCCATCTGGGTCCATATCATGATCGGAGACCAGGAAGGCAATCTCTGGACACAAGCCTTCTCCGCCGAAAAAGCCAGCATTTCCGAGGAGATCAGAAAAATACCCGAACCGGTCCACTCATCGAAAGATATCGATTCCATTTCCCTCAAGGCCATCAGAAGCGGACGACATGAATCGGTCAACATATCCCAGCTGGATCCGGACTATCCTTTTTGCAAGCTTCTGAGATCATTCGGAGTCGCAGAGATTCACGCGTTTCCGTTCCGGGCAACGGAAGGCCGGGCAGGTATCATCACCATCATGCAAAAGACCATCGGGAGCATCACAGCGCTCTCCCAAGACAGGGTCGAACAACTCCTGAAACGTCTCTCCAATGTGATTGAGCGCTATTCGGAACAGGAGCGGCTGAGACTTCAGGAAGCGGCGATGGAAAATGTCGCCAACGGAATCATGATCACCGATACCACCGGAAAGATAGAGTCCGTCAATGAAGCGCTCGTCCACATGTCGGGCTATGAACGGGAAGAACTGATCGGCGCCAACCCGAGGATCCTCAAATCCGGGCGCCATGACCCCTCCCTCTATGAAACCCTCTGGGAGAATTTGCTGAAAGGAAAGTCCGCCGACAATATCCTGATCAACAGGCGGAAAGACGGAACATTCTTTACCGTGGAATCCAATATCACACCAATGAGATCCCCTTCAGGAAAAATCACCCATTTTATCCAGATCCAAAAAGATGTCTCCCAAAGGATCCAGAAAGATCGCGAGATCTGGAACCTTGCCAACATTGACCCTCTCACCGGGCTTTTTAACCGCGCCGCGTTCCTGACCAGACTGAGGTCCGAAATCCGGAGATCGGCAAGGGATGGCTATTCCCTGATTCTCTTGTTCCTGGACCTCGATGGTTTCAAGGAAATCAACGACACGATGGGACACGCCGCCGGGGACCGGTATCTGAAGGTCATCGCCGATCGGCTTCTCAATGGAGTGCGCTCGAACGATCTGGTCGCAAGGCTTGGGGGAGACGAGTTTGTCATTCTTCTGACCGAGGTCTCGGATATCCTCACCACAACCAGTTTTGTGACCAAAACGCTGGAAAAGCTTTCCATGCCTGTGGTCGTTGACGAAAGGGAAATCCATACAAGCTCCTCCATCGGTCTCTCCATCTATCCCAAAGATGCCGTAGACGGGGAAGATCTCCTCCGAAAGGCCGATATCGCCATGTACCAGGTCAAAAGCCATGAAAAGAACGGATGGCTTTTCTATGATCCGGTCATGGAAGAAAAAATCCGGAAACGCTACAACCAGGAAAATGCCCTCAGGACCGCAATCGCGAACCGGGAATTCACGCTCTTCTATCAGCCCCAGGTGGATATTCCCAAAAACATGATTGTCGGAGTCGAAGCACTGGTCCGCTGGAAAAAGCCCTCAGGCGAAATCGTCCCGCCCATTGATTTCATTCCACTGGCCGAGGAAACCGGACTGATCATTCCTCTTGGGGAATGGATCCTCGAGGAGGTCATCAACACCGCTTCCAGATGGCACAGGGATGGACGACCGAGACTCCGGGTGGCGATGAATGTTTCGATACGGCAGTTCTGGAACCAGCAATTCTGGGATCTGTTTGACAGGAAATTGCAGGAACACCCGGATCTTTCAAGCTGGATCACGATAGAGCTGACGGAAAGCCTCTTGATGAAAGACCCGGCCAGAGCCAGGGAACGGCTGATGGATATCCGGAATCAGGGGGTCAAGATCGCCATCGACGATTTCGGAACCGGATATTCATCACTGTCCTACCTGACCAGACTCCCCGTCGATATCCTGAAGGTCCCCCAGGAGTTCGTCCTTCAAATGAAAAACAGCTCCCTTGACCTGTCGATGGTCAAAACCATCATCCAGATGGCCAAGAGCCTCTCTCTTCACCTTGTGGGAGAAGGGGCCGAAACCAAATCGGAAGTGGACATCCTCACCGATCTTGAATGCATGGTCCTTCAGGGATATGCCATCTCGCGTCCACTGCCTCTTGAACAGATGGAAGCCTTCATGGACAGGGATATCGAACTTTTCAGGGAATAAATTCCAGCCACCGCCACTCTCCCTCCTATGCGTCACACAGACTCCAAAGATCCTCCCCCCTGAACCTTTCCACCAAGGGAAATGGAACGGGACAGGAAATGCGCGCCTCCCACAAACAGCAGGGATCCGATCACATCGGAGCTCCAGTGCCAACCGATCGCATTCACCCCGACAGCAATGATCGAGGACCATATCGCAACATATGCGAGTGTCCGGGGTCCGTCCTTTTTCCCGTAAAGCCACAGGGCAACCAGGGAGAGGAGCATAAATGCCCGGAGTGTATGGCCAGAAGGGTATGAATAGGGTGTCCTGATGCTGATGACAGGATGGAGATAGGCATCGAGGGGGTCTCTGGAAAGAAACGGAAGGGGCTGGAAAAGAACGCGCTTCATGACATGCTCCAGGATGCTTCCCGCCAAAAAGAATCCCGTCAGCACAAATGCCGTCAGAGTCTTGTCGCCCATTCCGGATTTTTTCCCGCGGATGATCCAAACGAGAATGACGATCCAGATGGGCAGCGAAAATTCGACATTGCCCGTGCGGCAAACCAGACCAAAAAACCAGGCCATGAATTCCGGCATCCTGTCGTGAAACGCTCTGGCAACTGCCAGATCCATCGGCCTTAGAATCCCCTTGTCAACAAGGGCGGACCAGACGGCAAAAAGCGCCAGAAAAAGAGCCCCCCGCATCAGATATCGCCGGTCGAGGGAGTATCTCAATGAGACTCCAGCCACCAGGGAATGGGGCTCACCGATCCATTTTTCAGATGACGGCGAGATATGTCCCGAACCACAAAATAGGCTTTTTCAAACACTTTTGTCCGGAACTTGACCGGAGGACCCGCACCAGGATTGCAGTCTTCAGGATCGGTCAGAACCCAGCACACCCGGCACAGAAGAGGACGGTCCTCATAGATGGAGCAGAGATTTCCCTCTCCCAGAAAGGGACAGGGGAGATTCTCCTTCTCCCAGTCTTCACAAGTCGCCAAAAGGCCTTCAAATGTTGAAAGATCCGCAGGAGGACTGGTCTTTGCGGCCAGTTCCTTCAACCTGGCATTTCGATCCCGGACAATCTCCATCCAGCTCTCTTTCCTGTCCTCTGGCTCGACAGAAAGCCGATCGATCATCAGGGCTGCCTCAACGCTGGAGGTCGACACCATCACCCTGCAGCATGCCGAGCATCCCGCATTGCAGGACATGCCGGAGGCAATCTGGCTGCCGAGTTCATCGACCAGAGCATAGATCGACCGTAAAGCCTTTTTGGCCCATTCGGGATTTTCCGGCAAGCGACTCCCCTCATTCTCGATCGACTCAAGCCGGGCAATCATCTCCTCCATGAGCGCAAAAGGGGGATGGAACTCCTCCCTCCGATAATTCATGAAGACAGGGTGGCCGATCTGAAGCGTTGGCCCTTCCTCCCAGAATTTCGGATCAGCACCTGTTTCTTCCGGATGTTCACTCATTGGGTTTTCCCTTTACGGCATCCTTCAATGGCCCTTTGGCATTCAAGAAAGGGGTCCTGGACAGAAGGTCCGCCTTTTCTCCAAGGGTGGACAGATCCATCGCCCTGACCTCCCCTTTCCTGTCCGCAAAGAAAATCATTGAACCGATCAATGAGAGTGAACGGGGGCCAAGAGGAGATTTTCCCTTCCATTCATGGACCTTTTGACCACTTTTTCGATCAATGGCGACAATATGGCCAGAAGGCAGCGGAACGAACAGGAGACGTCCGACAGCGGTCCCCCCTGTATGAGGGGATCCCCCGATATGACTTTTCCAGAGGAGTTGACCACTATCCGAAACGGCCAGAAGATCGCCCTTCTCGGGAAGGGGGACATACAGGACCCCGTCCGCATCCACCAGGGTCAGCATCTCTTCAGGAATATCCTTCGATGAATCCGAAAGGGAAAGTGTCCACAAAATCCTTCCTGTTACGGGATCAAGGGAAACAAGCACCATTGCCCCGGAATCCTTTTTCCGGAAAACGGTGGCCATGCCCTCGCCGGTCAATACCGGATCACCAATGAAAAATCGGTCATAGGTTGTTGTGTTGGACAGGGCAAAGCGCCAATCGGTCTTCAATGGGGATTTGGTCACCCGGTCGATCATCGGCGGATTTTCCTGAGCCAGATAGATCGCATCGGAGCTGTCGAGAGGAGATGCCCACCCGAACGAACCATCCGAAACCGGCAGGTCCACAACAATGTGGCCATCCTGACGGGACAGGAAAAGCAGATGTCCCGATCCTGTCGCCAGGGCAATCGTATGTGGCTCCAGAAGGGGACTTCCGAGAACGGCTCCTGAAATCTTTTGTGTCCATAGGATCCGACCTGATCTTTGAGACAGTGCCCAGACCCTCTCTGAACCATCCCCCCTCAACAGATGTCTTGTCCGGGTATACAAAAGCAGATGGTCAAGTGTTATGGATGGACTCGATGAAACAACATAGAGGATCCTTTTCGAAAGGATCATCGGGGCATGCACAGGGGCTTCAAGCCGGACATGCCAGAGAGAACGTCCGGAGGAGACATCGAGAGCCTCGACATGTCCTGTTGTTGAAACGGCAAAAACCCGGCCGGAAGAGGTCACGATCCCGGAAGAAAAATCCTCTCCCGCTCCATTCCGGGAAAATTGCCTTGTCCATTCTGAAAGAGGTGTTTGTGAGAGAAAAACAGGGTTATGGAAAGGATTACCGGACTCTGCCGGCCATGTGTCCGGAGGAAGCGGGACGACTGATCCGATTGGATCTTCTGAGCGAGTCTCCGGAATTCTGGAAGAAGACGGATCATCCGGGAACCCCATTGGGGAGGATCCCCAAACAGGAGAAATCTGTCCCGGAAAAAGGACTCCAAGAGTCCAGAAAGCAGTCAACCAGAGAATCCGGGTGAATCCGTGCTTCATCAAAAAGTTCCCCTGCTGTCAATCATGTGACCGATGTCCTTTCCCCGGACCGATGCCGGGAGTACACTCACTATGGGGTATCCGGAAATGACCACAGATGGATCGGTCCAGTTGGGGACATCCCGCAACTAGAATGCTTCGGAGGAGTCCACAGAGCTTGATCGTACCTGCCGGATCACACCTTTTTCATCAAAAGAGATGGCTATATTTTTCCCGGTAATATGGCGGTAGAATAATCCCTTGATCACCCTGTGGCGATAGATCCAGACCTGCTCTCCAAACCGTTTTTCCACCCGGTCGGGAGCACCGAGGGTGTTTTTGACATCGGCCATGGTACTGACCCCTGTCTTCAGCTTCATGAGAGAGACGCTCGAGACCCTTGTTCCCTCTTCGGATGTACAACCAGATGACAGGAGAAGCACCAAACAAAGGCTGATCGCAAAGCCATACGGCACAACAGACCCCCTTCGGTTGTAAAGTTTTGGAGGTTGTTTCATGAATGTCCCCTTTCAGGAAGTCAACAAGAGAGTCCTGCTGATCAAATGGAGCCGCACACGACGTGACACAAGAACTGCCACCTGACCCTGACGGACAAGGCAAGGAGAAAGGTTCGCCGAAAGAAACGGACAGGCCACTATTGTCCCACATTCTAGCAGGACCCTTCTTCACAAAAAAGTCTCTCTCACTGACCCTTGCCGCCTTTATCCTGATCGTCCTCGCCATTGGGTGGGGGTTCTCCCGCCACCTCGACGGATTACTGGAAGATCGACTGAAGACCCTCTCCGCTCCGGGGGTCACCGTCTACTCCTCTCCCTTTCCGGTTTTTAAAGGGGAGAGGATCTCTCCCTCCCTGATCAGCCAACTCGAACCTGATGCCAAAATGGCGAACTTCCGGACAATCGTCCTGTCGGAAAATCCGTCATCCCATCAAACCACACGACATTTCAAGCTTGTCTTTTCCCGCAATCTGAAATATCTGGTCGCCATCAGTCCCATCGATCCCGGCAACCCCGATCCCCAGCCAACGGAGTCTGTCTCTCTTCCTCCCGGCTTTCTCGGAACCATCATCGACAAGACTCTTGCCCTGTATCGACCGATCCCGCTGGATCTTGTGTCGGAGAGAATGAAAACAACCCTTCTGGTCTCCGAAGACCGAAACTTCTACAACTCCCCGGCCGTTGACATCACAGGCATCTTGAGGGCTCTTGTTCTTGATCTCAGGTCCCGGACCTTCCGGGAAGGCGGCAGCACGCTGACACAGCAAGTGGTTAAAAACATTCTTCTTGGACAACAGAAAACCATTGAACGGAAATTTCTCGAGGTTCTTCTGGCTGTCAAGCTCGCCAGAACCCACTCTCCCGACCAGATATTGGCTCTCTATCTGAACCATACCGAATGGGGAACCAGCGGGTCAGAGAGAATCATCGGAATAGAGGCTGCCAGCGAGACGTTCTTTGGACATTCCGCAAGAAGCCTGAGCTATCGGGAATCGGCGACCCTTGCTGCCATTCTTCGCGCACCGAACAGGAATAACCCCGTCCGCCATCCGGCAAGGGTCATGGCGATCCGGAACAGGATCATCGAGAGTCTTGGAGAGACCGGACACCTCAAAGGAAAACGTCTCGCCCGGGATCTGAAGAGTCCCCTCGGAATTTCAGGAGGGATTCCCAAACCGCCCGGCCCCTATTTGACTTCATGGGCCATCAAAACAATGGGAGAACTTCCCGCCGGAGCAAACGTCACACTGACAATGGACCCTGTCCTTTCGGAAAAGGTCGACCAACTGGTGGCAGGCGACCTGCACCGGATTGACCGGTATGTCTGGAAACGACACCCCGAAAAACCTCCCCTAGAAGCTGCCGCCATCGTCATGGATCCGCGTTCGGGAGCCATTCTGGCCCTTTCAGGGGGAGACTCGTTCCGACTGGCTCCATTCAACAGGGCCATAATGGCAAAAAGACAACCGGCTTCCCTGTTCAAGATTGTTCCCTACATTGTCGCACTCAATCCTCGCGATCAGGGGCCACCGCACGCCAATATCGAGACAATCCTTTCAAATGATCCCATCGCCATAACGGCCGGCGGCCATCTTTGGCGCCCCAGAAATGCCGAAAATGTCCAGGACGGAAAAATCACTCTTGAAGAAGCCTTTACCCAATCCCTGAATCGGCCGATCCTCCATCTGGCCACCATATTGTCTCCGAGGGAGATGGTGAAGACAGCCAGAAGCCTGGGGCTCGACTCACCCGATGCAAGCGATCTGCCTCTCTCCTGGCCACTTGGCGTCACACCGCAGTCTCCTCTTCAAATTGCCCGGGCGTATGCCTCGATTGCCAACGGTGGATATGGCGTCACACCGCATGCCATTGCCAGTATCTTGTCGGAAAAAGGGACACCAATCCGGAGATTTACGCCCCTTCCCACCATTGTCCGGCGAGTCATTCCAGCCCAAACGGCCTATCTGGTCGGCGACCTTTTAAGAAGGACCGTCTCCTCCGGAACCGGAAAGTCGCTTTCGCACTGGACAACATCGGATGGCTGGGGAGGAAAAACGGGAACGGCCAATAAAGGCAGGGATACATGGTTTGTTGCGACAAGTCCTGACCGGATTGTTGTGGTTTGGGTCGGATACGATGACAACTCCCCGACTTGGGGGTTTGGAGCGACGCTGGCCCTGCCGATAGCGGGAAAGATCATCCGGCTCATGAACGTCACACCCTCCGTTCCCCCACCCCCTCCCGGGATTCTCATGAACCTTGTGAAAACCGGCTGCAATGATCCCCCCAGAATCATTCCTTCTCTTGAAGGAAATCCGATCGCCTCCGCCGAATGTCAAAACACCCCCCGGTCTCCGGGGCTCATGGATCAAATGGGGTTATTTCTGAAAAAGATTTTCTAGGGGTCCAAAACCCCCTTATCGGTTCCGGGAAAAGAAAATGATGCCAGCCAAACAATGAAGCAGACAAAGCGGGTCTGCGTGAAAATACGGCCTTCATCCTGATTTGGTTTTTAAAACTTCAGGAGTCCTTGATTTTTATCAGCGTTTCAGTGAAAATGGGGAAAAATGCAATGGGGGATCGTCTAACGGCAGGACGACAGTCTCTGAATCTGTCTATCGGGGTTCGAGTCCCTGTCCCCCAGCCATTTTCCGGCCAGCCTTTCCTCTTCCCTAAAAAATGAAGCGCCAGAGCCATTCCAATAAGTCTCAAGCTTATTACCAGGTCGTATACGCAGTTCGGGCACTCTCCCAATCGTCCGTTATCCCCAGTTCTGTCCCTAAGAAAAGACTCCAGCAGACCGATTGACTACCCCGGAGGAAGACTAATCTCCCCCTCGCTATCCCCTTCCTGATAAACCGTTGGAGGTGGAATTCTCCGGTCGATCCGGACGGCCCTGTTTCCCCTGTGGGTTCCCGGGCGGGCCAAAAAACGGCTAACCCCCTCGACCTGGATATCGATCGGCTCACTGATATGCCGATCCAGACCAATCACATCACCGACCTTCCAGTCCAACACCTCACGAACTTTTCGTGTCGTCTTTCCCAACACCGCCTGGATCTTGATGGGGCTGGCCTCGATACGATCCTTGAGCCTCGTGGCCCAGAGACTGTCGACCTCGAACTGGTCGCTCTGGAAGCCTGTATACAACTTCTCCTTGATGGGCTCGATGGTCGAATAGGGAATACAGATGTAGACAATCCGTCCCTGACCTTCTATCTCAAGCTTGTAGGCCAGGGTAATGACCATTTCCGTCGGAGCCACAATCGCTGCAAACTGCGGATTGATTTCGGAACGGATATAGGTCAGGGGCATGCTGTAGACAGGTGCCCACGCCTTTTCAAAGTCGTCAATGGCCAGATCCAGGATATTTCTCGTGATTCTGGCCTCGATCGGTGTGAAGTCCCGGCCTTCGACCTTGACATGTCCCCGGCCATTCCCTCCGAAGATATGATCCACGATGAGGTAGACCAACCTGGCATCGATCACAAGGAGGATGTTCCGCCGGAGAGATTCCAGGCGAAGGATGTTGATATTGGATGGCATCGGAAGCTTTCGCAGGAACTCTCCAAACTTCAGCATGTCGATTCCCTGGGGGGCAAACTCGATATTTTTTCGAAGTGTCGCGGAGAGCGTCACCTGAAAAAATCGCGCAAAACGCTCGTTGATGACCTCAAGCGTCGGCATCCTTCCCCGGATGACCCTCTCCTGGCTGGCCAGATTGTACAGATGGGTATCCCCTTCATCGGCCTTTTCCTTTCCGGATCCCTCTGTATCAATATCTCCATCCGAAAGGCCCCGCAACAGGGCATTGACCTCATCCTGGGAAAGGATACTTTCAGCCATTGTCCGTCATTCTCCTGGTTGATCCCGCTGCCCATAAAATCATATGACAGTGTCTATGATCTCTTATCGGCAACGATGTGGCAATCATCCATTACCGGAATGTAGGGAGCACATAATCTGTCCGGTTTTGTAGCGCAAGACTTGTCCGGTTCCATAATGGGTCCGAGGAGGAGCCAGAATGGACCGAACAAATGTGCTACAGGAGATCCGGAAGATGCGTTTTGAAGACACCTGGAATGAATGGAAGAAAGGATGCCTCACTCAGGAAGAGGCCGGCCGGATTCTCGGGATGAGTGAAAGGACCTTCCGGAGATATGTCCGGCGAGTCGAGGAGGAAGGGATCCAGGGGATTCTGGACAAACGACTCACCCAGGCCTCATCGAGACGGGCCCCGGTCGATGAAGCCCTGGGACTGGTCGAAAAGTACCGGAGCCGGCATGATGGCTGGAACGTGAAACACTTTCACTTCTGGTACCGGAAAGAAGGCGGGAAACGGAGCTATACCTGGGTCAAGAAGACGCTTCAGGAGAACGGAGCGGTCCGGAAAGCTCCTGGCAAGGGGAAGCACCGGAAGAGACGGGAACGTGCGGCCTGGGAAGGGATGATGATCCATCAGGATGCCAGCAGTCATCCCTGGGTGTCCGGACAGATCTGGGATCTGGTGGTGACGATGGATGATGCGACCAATGAGCATTACAGCATGTTCTTTGTGGAGGAGGAGGGAACCGCATCCAGTCTTCAGGGGATACGGGAGGTGATCGGGAAAAAAGGGCTTCCTTCCTCCCTGTACACAGACCGGGGCAGCCACTACTGGGTCACGCCGGAAGCGGGAGGGAAGGTGGACAAGAAGAACCTCACCCAGTTTGGACGGGCGATGAAACAGCTGGGCATCGAAATGATTGCCGCCTACTCCCCCGAAGCGCGGGGACGCAGTGAACGGGCTTTCCGGACCCATCAGGAGCGTCTTCCCAAAGAGCTCGCCCTGGCGGGAATCACGACGATGGAAGCGGCCAACCGCTATCTGTCCGACGTCTATCTTCCAGCCTTCAATACCGAATTTTCCCATCGGGCCCCGGAGGAAGGATCGGCCTTCGTTCCCTGGACCGGAGACTCTATAGACGAGATCCTCTGTGAGCACCACGAACGGATTGTTGGCAACGACAACTGCGTGTCTTTCGAAGGACGGACCCTTCAGATCCCTTCCGACCGGTACCGGCTCCATTACGTCCGGGCCACAGTCAAGATCCACCGGCATCCCGACGGATCGCTCTCCCTGTTTCATGGACCCCGGAAGCTTTCCGACTATCCTGTCGAAAAACCGGAGATTCCAAAAACGAAAAAGGAACCACGAACCAAAGCTCCTTCGACCGGAATCCGCCCGGTCGAAGCTCATGTCTGAGAACGGGGAAACCCGGAGTTTTCAAATGAAAAAAAGCGGACAACTCATTTGCTATAAAACCGGACAACTCTACTTGCTACTAACATCATCCATTACCGGAAAACAACCGATAAGAATGTATCCCGAGCCATGCGAATGAAGACGCATCTCCGATGCTGGATTTTGATGCCATCATGATGGAGATACTCCTGTTTTCTTTTTACAGAAATCAGGATAAAATCCTCTCCGATTCAAAAAATTGATTCTTGCTATCAAAAACGGAACATCGATCAGAAAGGATCCCACATGTTTTTTAACCGATCCTCCAAGTCTCCCGCCGAGACAACCACCGAAAAAAATACTCCCCCGACATACAGGACTCCTGTCACTGAAGTGATCCCCGGCCGTTCCGGATTGCAGGGAGATACAGGTGCCGTCACAGATCTGGAATCCCTGATCAGACTCTCTCCCGACTCGATCGCAAGCATCCTCCATGCCACACAGACCGACGGCATCGCGATCGCCACTCCTGACATGGGCACCGGAAAAGACGGGAACCGGATCATTTACATGAACAACCGGATGAAAGAGATCGTCGAAGCAATGAAAGATGACCTCAAATCCCACTTCGGAATTACCCCCGCAGATGTGATGGGTGGCTCCATCCACCGCTTCCATGAGCATCCGGACAGGATCCGGGGACTTCTCGAAGCCCTCAAGCCAGGAGAGATCCGATTCAACCAGATCATCCCGGTTGGAAACATGCGCATTTCCTCGGTCACAACCCTTCTCACCAACCCACAGGGAAAAAAGATCGCCTATGCAACCATTTTCACCGATGTGTCCGCCAAGGAGCATATTGGCGATCTTTCGAAGACAACACGCGAGATTTCCAGCAAGGTCGAAGAGGTCGTCCACAAGCTCGAGAATTTAAGTCATCGCGCCGATAGCGGAAAAGAAGTCATCCTCTCCATGTCCCGAGGGGTTCTGGAAAACGAAGGAGCCATGCAACAGCTTGGAGATGTCGTTGGACTTCTGGGAAAACGTTCAGGGGAAATCGGCTCCATTCTGGAAACCATCAGCCAGATCGCATCCCAGACCAATCTTCTGGCCTTGAACGCCGCCATCGAAGCGGCCAGGGCGGGCGAGCAGGGGCGAGGATTTGCAGTGGTCGCCGATGAGGTCAGGAAACTTGCCGAAAGGACAGCCAAAGCGACCAAGGAAATCGAGGGGACCATCCGGATGGTCCAGGAAGAAACACGGAAAACGGTCCATCTTCTGGATGAAAGCCGGCAAAGGGCAAGCAAGAACAAGGAACTCGCCAACCAGACCGACAGTGTTCTTGCCGAAATCCAGACCGGCCACAAGGTCCTGCTGGAAGCCATGAACCAGATTACGGAAGCAACACTGACCCAGGAAAAATCGATCGAACGTTATATTACAAAAAAATAACCACCACCCATACAGGCCCTGACCGCCGGAAAGCAACTGGTTTCGGAACTACCCGCCAAAGAGACCCCCATGGCTTTTCCGGCTGTCACCCATGTGATCGCGGAGGATCACCTGATCTCCCAGACTCAGATCTCCTCCAACCACGACAGAATGAATTCCATCGGTTTCCCCGATGATCACAGGAACCGCTTCCACCCGGTTCTTTCTCAACCGAAAAACAATTGACTGGTGCTTGAACTTGGAGAGATCGATCCCTCCAAGCATCTCCGCGTCGGGCCGGTAGACGAGTGCCGCATTGGAAATCAGTGGCTTTCCGGAGACAACTCCGACATGGATTGTCACAAGGGCTGTCATCCCGGGTTTAAGCGCCAGATCGGGATTGGTGACACGGCTGATCACATCATAGGTCACAACATGGTTCACCGTCCGGGGGTGTACCCGAACCATTGTCACAAGTCCGCCAAAGGTTCTCCCGGGCCATGCCGGAACGGAAAAGGTCACGGACTCCCCATTTTTGATCGCCCCGATATCCGACTCGGAAACCCTTGTGTCGAGCCGCATCAGGGAGAGGTCCTCCGCAATCGTGAAAAGCCTCGGCGTTTTAAAGGCCGATGTCACCGTCTGTCCGATCCGGACCCTTCTCTCTATAACGATGCCGTCGATAGGGGAAAGAATGGTGGTATAGCGAAGATTCGCCTTCGCAAGGTTCAGGCGGGCGATACTCTGGTTTCTGGTGGCCTGGTCCATGGACAGCCTGGCTTTGTCCTGGTCATAGATGTTTTCTGCAATGATGTGTCTTTTGAATAGATCGTCATCCCTTGAAAGGGAAAGCCGGTCGAGAGCGATCTGTGTCTCGATTTTCGAGAGGTTGGACTCTGCCTCCGCCACCTGCGCCCGGTAGATGGACGGGTCGATCTGGGCCAGCACTTCTCCCTTCCGGACATGCTGGTTATGCCTTCCTTTCACTTCCGTAATGATACCGCTGACCTGGGTACCGACATGAACGGTCTTCATGGCCTTGAGACGACCGGTCGCGGTCACTTCAATCTCAAGCGTTCCAACCTTGAGTGGCTCCAGGACAAACTTTCCGGAAAGATCCTTACTTTTCGATCCGGAAACGAAATGCAGCACAAGAAGAACAGTCAGCCCCAAAAGAAAAATTCCCAAACCGATTTTTTTTTTCCTGGACATACCCCAACCTTTGTCGTGTATCAGATTATTCGTAACGAAGAGCCGTCATCGGATCAAGACGTGCGGCCAGAACCGCCGGATAAAGACCGAACACGATCCCCAGAAGAGCCGAAAAAACGACCGACCCCAAGCTCAGAAAAAGGGGAACCGGTGCCGGCCACCCGGTTAAAAAGCGTACAAGCCAGATCCCGGAGATTGCGATAACGGCACCAAAAACACCTCCAAGAAGTGAAAGGACAGCGCTTTCCGTTAAAAACTGCAGCAGGATATCCCCAGGAGTCGCCCCAATGGCCATCCGGACACCGATCTCTTTCGTTCTCTCCCGAACTGATACCAGCATGATGTTCATGATGCCCACACCACCCACCACCAGGGAAATCGAGGCGATCGCCACCAGAAGGACCGTCAGGATCAATGTCAGCCGATTCGCCATCTGGGCCATGTCGCTCATGGGATGAACAGAAAAGTCCACTTTTCCGGCTGGGGGGATATGATGTCGGATCCGGAGGAGTGCGACTATTTCCCGTTTGGCTTCATCCATACGGGAAACCGAAACCGCCGAGGCCAGGATCACACCCAGATAGTCCACACCCATGATCTGGCTCTGGAGGGTGGTGATGGGCACGATGACCATATCGTCCTGATTCATTCCCATGGGGGATTGTCCCTTTTGGGATAGAACCCCGATCACCTTAAAGGGGGAGTGGTTGATACGGATCCATTGGCCTACCGGATTTTGGGCCCCAAAAAGCTTTCTCGCCACAAGACCTCCGAGAACCGCAAGACGGTTCATGGACATGACATCCCGATGGCCAAAAAATCCCCCCGCCGATAGCTCCCAATTTCGGATGGCAAGGTACCCGGACTGCGTTCCCATCACCACCGTCGACCAGTTTGAGCTCGCTGAAACCACCTGGGCCGCCGTCCTCAAGGCACCCGAATCTCCCATAATGGCAGGGCATCCAGAGGCAATCGCCCTCGCATCGTCAAGGGTCAGCGTCGTGTCGGTTCCCCCACCCACCTGTGCCCCCGAATCCGTCACAGACCCCGGAATCACGATCAGAAGATTGGGGCCAAGACTCGAGATCGATTTCAGAATCAGATGACGCGCGCCCATTCCCATGCTGACCAGAAGGATCACCGATGCCACACCGATCAGTATGCCGCTCATGGTCAGAAACGACCGGACAGGATTACGGAGAAGCGCTCTCAGACCATTCTCGACAAGTCTCATTGCCCCCCCGATCCCGAAAGCAGTCCATCTTTCACCCGGACCCAGCGGCCAGCCCGGGAAGAGACTCCGGGATCATGCGTCACAAGAACCAGCGTGAAGCCCACAGATTCCCGAAGCTCGGCGAGAAGATCCAGAATGGCCCCGGCAGAATGGCTGTCAAGGTTGCCGGTGGGCTCATCGGCCAAAAGAAGTCCGGGACTGGCCACCAGAGCCCGGGCAATGGCAACACGTTGCTGTTGTCCACCGGACAGTTGGGATGGATAGTGTCGCTCCCTCCCGGAAAGCCCGACCCGGTGAAGAAGATTTTTAGCCATCTCTCTCGCTTCCCTTGGAGAAACGACATTCGGGGATTTTCGGTACAGAAACGGCATTTCTACATTTTCAAGGGCGGTTGTGCGTGAAATCAACTGGAAGTTCTGGAACACGAAACCAATATGCAGATTTCTGAAAAGGGCCCGATCCTTCATCGACAGGTGCGATGTCGGGCTGTTGTCGAGGAAAACTTCTCCGGATGTAGGGCGATCAAGAAGACCCAGAAGGTGGAGAAGGGTGGACTTTCCGGAGCCGGAGGAGCCCTCCAGCGCCAGGAACTCTCCGGGACTGACACGGAGGTCAATCCCGGAAATGGCTTCCACCCATTCCTCACCCACCTGAAATCTTTTTGTGACGTTGACAAGACGGGCTTCCACCCCGAAGGGAGGCTTGTTCCCTGACGGGGCCACAGTTCTTCTTTCAGGCTTTGGGATTCAGCTTCTTGATGTTGGCCTGATACAGTTCCGCCGCCTGGGTCAGGATCTTTGCTGCAATCGGACTGCCATGGACTTCCTTGACCTCGACCTTCTTGTTTTCGAGGATCTTGTAGTCCTCAAGAAAACGGGTCAGCCGACGAACAAGATGGACCGGAAGATCCTCGATGTGACGATAGTCCTTGTACAGCGGATCTTTCGACAGGATGGCGACAATCTTGTCATCGGACTCTCCACCATCGATCATTTCGATCACCCCAATCGATCGAACAGTGGCGATGGTATTGGGCAAAAGAGGCTCCTCACAGAAAATGAAAATATCCAGAGGGTCCCCGTCTTCACAATACGTTCTTGGAACAAAACCATAATTTACCGGATAATAGTTTGCGCTGTGGAGGATACGATCGACCCTGATGAGGCCGGTTGCCTTGTCGAGTTCGTATTTGACGCGGGATCCCTGCGGGATCTCGACAAGACAGTCAAATTCGTAGGGAAACTCCTTACCGGGAACAAGATCATGCCATGGATTAAACACAGACGGCTCCTTATCAGAAAAAAGTTCACTGGACCGCAAAGCGGATTGTCCATGAAGATAGCGCATGCAGCCCCCGGAGGCAAGACGGAAGATCTGAAAAAAGATTGGAAAAAGTCTGTATCGGGAATAGAATCCTTCCATTGACAATCCGGATGTCCTCCTATCTATCAGACGTCATAAACCTTTAGCCGGCCACCGGACGGGATCTCCACCCCAGGGAAACAATCCATGAGCCAGAGGCCACCCCTTTCCACACATCCAATCAAAACCCTTCCGGAAAAGATCTTTCCTCTTCTTTCTCCCCTTGGGCAAAAAATGGTTCTGGGGATTCTTTTCCTTCCGGTTCTTTTCTTCCTTGCAACAGGGGCATGGCTGGATTTTTCCCTAAAGCCCCCTGTGCTTTCCAGCTTATCCGGCGTGACAAGAGTGTTATACGACCTTCATTCCATTCTCCGAAGCCTGTCTTATATCAAAAGTCTGAAAGAATCCCCCCTCCTTTCGGAAAACATCTCCCGGATCGCCGGCTACAGGGAACAGATCCAGGCGACCGTCAAGGATATCCGGCAAGACACATCCATTTTCACAGATAAGGATATGGAGAGGCTTTCCCTTCTGGAAAAAAGCCTCATACCCCATTCACCTTCCGCGGGGGAAAA
The DNA here is from genome assembly GCF_000284315.1 of Leptospirillum ferrooxidans C2-3. NCBI lineage: Bacteria > Pseudomonadati > Nitrospirota > Nitrospiria > Nitrospirales > Nitrospiraceae > Leptospirillum > Leptospirillum ferrooxidans. The sequence continues at coordinate 2,123,935 of NC_017094.1, forward strand.
CCTTTCCAGCCCGCTTCGGCTCGCAAGCCTCATGGAAAAAGACTGCGAACAGATCCGGTCCGGAAAGATGGAGAAGCTTCACCAGATCGACCTTTGGATCTCCTGGACAGGAGGAGGTCTGACGATCTTCTTCTTTTTAAGTCTTGGAGCCTCTTTTTTATGGATTCGGGATTACTGGGCATCCCATCGTTATCTCGCCCTGACAGAGGCGCTGAACCATTCCCAAAACGCAATCGCCTTCATCGATTTCAAGACAAGGCAGTTTGTGCTGGCCAATGAAGGATTTCTCATCCTTTCAGGCTATTCACGGGAGGAATTGGCCCGGATGGGGGACAGGGATATTCTCCCCGCAGGCTGCCTCGACCCCGTCGGATCGTTTCTTTCCCAAGACGAAGCCTCCGGGGGCTCCGTCTACCAATGCCAGACAGAGTGCCTCCGGAAGGACAAGACAACGATCCCTGTTTCCGTCAGGCTTGAAGAGTCTCTCTGGGATGGAAGGAAAGTCCTGATCGAAATGGTCTCCGACCAGTCCCTGCAGGAGGCTCTTTTTAAAAAAAACAGGGAGACACTGTCTCATCTTGAAAATATGATCAAGAACCTTGGAGAGGGACTGATCGAACTCTCCTCCTCGGGAGAAATGCTTTCCATCAATACCTCCGGTCAGACCATCCTGGGAGTTGAGCCGGAACAGATCGTCGGACAGAAAATTTCAACGGACAACCTTTTCCTGAACCAGGAGATCCAGGAATCTTTTGAGAGCTCCTTTCAAAGGGTGCTCGAAGACGAGATCCCGCTTGAGAACGATTTCCTTGTTTTGAAAAGGAACAATCTGCCCCCCGTCGAGGTCTCGACGACCTTGACCCCCTTTTTCAAGAACCAGCCCAAAGGAACCGTAACCATAGGAGCAAGGGAGAGCGGAGAACAATCCTCACCTAAAGGTGTTCTTCTCCTGTTCCGAAACGTCTCCCGACGAAAGCAGGCGGAAAAGAAAGTGGCAGAAAGCGAGGAAAAATACCGGCGCATGGTGGAAAGCTCCCCCGACGGCATCTATATACTCAATGGCTTAACGCTCACCATTGAAGACCACAATAGTGGATTTGCCAAAATGATGGGGGTTGGCGAAAAAGACTCCCTCATTGGCAGATCCATCACAGACTTTGCAACCAACTCCCCGGAAACCATTCGGGACAATCTCAAGAAACTTCAGATGGCTGAGGGACGGACCCCATACGAGACCATCTTTATCCGCTCCGACGGAAGAAAAGTCCCCTTATCCCTGAATGGCAACAGGCTCCCCGCAAAACAGGAAGAGTCCTTTTTGATAACGGTCCGGGACATCACGCTGAGATACCAGTCTGAATCGATCCAGAACCTCTTCCTCAAGATCGACCAGATGCTGATATCCGGGGAGTCGGCACAGAAGATCGCCAGTGTTGTCACCGAGTGCCTGCTTGAAACATTTCCCTTTATGGTGGTCTGGATTACCCCCAACCCAGGCTCCCCTCTTGCACCGAAGCTCCAGGGTGTTTCGGCCATATCCCGGGATCTGGAAAAAACACTTCGGACACTTTTCAAAAACAATCATCCCGCAATACCCGATGGGGGTACGACTGATCTTGTCGAGCATGCGCATCATGAAGAGAGTGCCTCCTTTAATGAACTTCTCAGGAAAAATGGCATCGGGACCGTTTACAGTGAGCCCGTGATTGCGCCACAGGCCAACCTTTTGGGATCGATCCATGTCGGGATCTCCAGCCAAAAGGATCTCTCCGCTCCCCTGAAGCTGATGGTCCGTGATGTTGCGAGAAAGCTTTCTCTGGCCACCCTTCAGCAGAAAGAGCTTTCCCATATCAAGCTTCTGGAAAAAGCCTTCGGAATCGCCGATACACCGATGTTCATCACCGACAGCCATGGATTGATCGAATGGTGCAATCCGGCCTATCTGGAACTGACGGCTCTGGCTTTTGATGAAGTGATTGGAAAGCAACACCCGTATTTCGGGGCCTCTTCTCCGGCGGACCCCGGAAAGGATCCATGGAAAACACTGTACAGGGGAGAACCGTTCGTCGTTGAGTATGAACAGGAAAGCGGGCAAAAAAAACATTTTCTGGGCGAACTTCGTATCTCCCCCATCTTTAAGGACGACGAAGAGATTCCATCCAATCTGGTTTGCATCGAATTGGACATCACCCAGGATAAAAAAGTGGAAGAAGAGCTCCAGGACAAAGCCTACCACGATCCACTGACAAAGCTTCCGAACCGCTCGCTTTTTGAAGCCCAGATCAACAACCGGCTCAAAACCGCCCACAATCGGAAAAACCTCCTGGCGCTCCTTTTTCTGGACCTTGACGGATTTAAAGCCATCAACGACCGATTTGGCCATGAGATGGGAGATACGCTGCTCAAGGCTCTCGCCCAGAGACTCCTTGCCCTTTTGCGGAGCGACGACGACCTGTACAGGATCGGAGGCGATGAATTTGTCATTCTCCTCAACAATGCAGGGGGAGATCATGAGATTGCAGCCGTCTCCAGAAGAATTCTCGCCTCCATTCACGAGCCGTTCCACCTTCATGGAAAGCTGATCTCTGTCGGGGCCAGCATTGGCATTGCCATCTATCCTGAAAACGCCACCAGTGAAGGAGAGCTGTTGCGACATGCGGATCTGGCGATGTATAACGCAAAGCAAACAGGAAGGAACAGGTTTGTCTTCTTCAGGGACCTGTGACCCCCAGAAAGTTTCTGTGAATCTGTCACAGACCCCGACTGGAAGACCCAGCAACCCTTCACAGAACAACCGGGAGATAAGATTTGCCATTACAAAATAACGATTGTGCTCAAAGCCTCCCAGCCTCCCTTTCGGTCTATCCATCCGACAAGAAAGAACACAAGGATGAAAGGATCACAAGGATCACTTTTTTTCTGGCCTTTGCCGGAGTGGGACTTTTTTCCGTCACAAGGCTCTTTCTCATCCACTGGGTCTGGCTGATCCCCGTCTCCCTGGGATTCTTGACACTCCTGGCGATTGTCCTGCTGGCGATGAGAGTTCGGGAAAAACCCAAATTTACCTTAAGGGTGGAGAGAGAACAGCTCTGTATCGACACCGGAACAACCACCGGAGAAGCCACCAGCCATTGTTATCCGGTCGGGGAGGTTACCGCCAGGAGACTCCCCGGAACTGTCGATCCGCCTGAAAGTTTTGCCCTGATTTTTGAAGGAATGGAAATCTGCGAATGTCACCTGTTTGGCGTCAGGAACGTCTCTCTATACCAGGATATTTTTGAATACTTCAGCCTTCCGGCTGGCGAGCGTCCGGAAATGACACCGGAAAAAGAAAGACTTCCCCGGAAAAAGCTTTCCTGGTTCCTTCTGGCCTATGGGCTTATTGCCCTGATCTTGACTCTATGGGCCGCATACGAACACCAAAATCCCGAAATCGGGACGACTTTTCCCCGACCTTAACCTTTACCGGAGAAGGCCGCCTCAATCCGAGAAAAGTGCTCCCTTCACGAGCCTGTAGTTTTTGATGAAGGGCAGAAGATCCTCTTCGGGAAGAGGACGGGAAACCAGAAACCCCTGAAGCTCGTCACAATGCTCATGCTGCAGGAACGCCAGCTGTTCAAGTGTCTCGACACCTTCCGCAATCACTCCGACCCTCATTCCATGGGCCATAGCTATGATCGCCCGGACAATCAGCCGGTCCGATGGATCATGGGTCAGATCCCTGATAAAGGACTGATCGATCTTCAGGGAATCCAGATCAAAATTTTTGAGGTACGCAAGACTTGAGTACCCGGTTCCGAAATCATCGACAGAAACCGAGACCCCCATTGACTTCAGCTCCCGGATGAAATGGGCAGAGCGGATGGTATCCCTCATCAGCTGGGACTCTGTAATCTCAAGCTCAAGACGGTGCGCGGGAAAATGGCTTCTGGAAAGAACACCCTTCAAAAATCCGATAAAGTCCACCGTCCAGAACTGCCTGACCGACAGATTGACGGAAAGGGAATAGGATCCGTAGCCCCATTTTGAGAAATTGTCCAGCATGATTCCGGCGGTCTCGATCACCCATTCACCGATCGGAACAATCAACCCGGACTCTTCGGCCACTCCGATAAAATCCGAAGGAGGAATGTTCCTGGAGGGCCAACGAAGAAGGGCCTCGAAACCGGTAATCTCCCCACGGCGCATATTGATCTTGGGCTGGTAGTAGAGACAGAACTCCTCCCGGGAGATCGCTTCCCTGAGATTTTTCTCCATGTCGTGTCTGACCCGGACCCTTTTTTCAAGCTCCCCAGAGAAAAGGTGGTAAGTATCCCTTCCGGAGTTTTTCGCCTCATACATCGCAAGATCGGCATTTTTCATCAATTCGTTGACCGTCTGCCCATGATCCGGATACACGGCGACACCGATACTCGCCGTGAGGACAACATCATGGGAAGAGAGCGGGATTGGTGTCTTCACCGCGTCAAGGATCCGTCTCAGGATTGTATCGAGTTTTTCAGGTGCATCGGTTGTGTCAAGGAAAATCGCAAACTCATCTCCACCGATCCGGGACACAATGTCCCCCTCCCTGACCGCCAGCATCAGAGACTCTCCGACTTTCTTCAACACCATGTCTCCCACCTGATGTCCCTGGGAGTCATTCACAAACTTGAAGTTGTCGAGATCGATGAATAAAAAGGATGGCCGAAAAGTTTGGGAATCGCAATTCTCCGGCTTGTTCCGAAGGATCTGTTCGAGAGAGTCCTGAAAAAACTTTCGGTTGGGGAGATCCGTCAGAGGATCATACATCGCCTGATGAAGGAGCTTCGACTGTGCCTTCGCGAGGAGCTCCATTTCAGTCCTGTTGTCGAGGATGAGCGCAAGAGAATGGGCAAAGGAAAGAACCAGTGCTTCATCCGCCTTTGAAAAAGGCTCCCTGTTCAGCTTGTCCGAAAGATAGACCCGCCCGTAAACGCGTCCCATGCTGGAAATGGGAACGGCGAGCAGAGACTCCATCTTCGGATGGTTCGGCGGGAATCCGGCGCTTCTGGGATCCTTGTCGATCCGATCAAGACAGATGGGTCGATCCTCTGAAATGACAACCCCCAAAAGCCCCTTTCCCTCCGGAAGATGGCCAATGCGGGCCACAGCATCCTCCTCCATTCCCGTGTGGAGGAACTGCACCAGATCCCCCTCCTTGTCCAGCATACCAATCGCCCCATATCGGGCTCCGATCAGTTTGGTCAGGGAGCGGATTCCCGAATCAAGAAGAGACTCCTCGAGCATGGTGCTTGAAAGCATCTCCCGGATCGAGCGGGAGAATCCGACAAGCTCCTCCATCTGGGAAATCCATCCCGAAGCATTTTTGGTCAGGTCCAAAATCTGCTTCTGCAGTTCCTGATTCTCAAAAACCAACAACTGCCGCTCTCCCAGAATCGTATCCGTAATCCCCGACAATGTGAGCACCCCAAGGAAAGCCCCGGAATGGCTGAAAACGGAAACCGCCCTGACACCCGCTTTTTCCATCAAAAGATAGGCAAGATTCAGTGTGTCCCCTTCATGGACAAGAAGAGGGGAAAGCTCCTCTGGAGCCTGGAGGTTCTGTGGGGCATTCTGGCAGGTCATCATGAGACCGAGATAAGATTCGATTGAAAGCGGCTTTTCCGGGGGAGAAAAAACAGCACAATAGGAAACGTCCCCACATGTTTCAAAAACACCACGGCGTTCGGAAGATTCTTCAGCCATCCTGACTGGAACCGTTAACAGCCGCGCATCCGAGACATGAAGGGGACCACGGGAAAAAGCATTCCCTTCATTCATGTTCAAAGAAATACCCTTTCACTGAAATCCCGCCATAAAATCCATTCAGGCGGTATGGCTTACAATCTGGATTTTCTGATCTCCGACCGGCTCTTGACGACAAGATAGCGAATCAGCGTTTCCTGGGACACCGGATCCATGGGCGCAAATTCAGCCAAAGTCGCCCTTCCATCAAAAATCTCAGTGCCAAACGTGGCAAGGTCTCGCACAAGGGCATGGAGAACAAGATGGGAAGGGGGAAAGGACGGAAGATCCATCACAAGCCGGAGACGGCTGCCCGGAGGGTAATGATTCCCGTCTGAAAAAACAACCCCCCGCTCGGAAAGGATCACCTCGAGGGAATGGGGGAGGGAAACCGGTTCTCCCCTCGACATTCGCTCAAGGATCGACTCCACCCTGCCCATTCTCTCCTCCATCGCCAGAAAAAGCGCAAGCCAAGGCTGCCGGTCATCATCCATGAACCAGTTCGAGGGAGCAAGGACAACAATATCGGAAGGGAGAAGCTGCCGGCTGACGTCATTGTCATGAGCAAGATTGGCGACAGAGAGAGAAACGGAAGAAATGACACGGAGATTCCCGAGCACCCCGGCTAACGGGAAATCCCCGTCCAGAACACCGGACACACTGGAAAAAAGAAATTGTTCAGACATGTATGTCGAGGCGTCCTCCAAGGGTTTTTTGGGGAAAAGAGCCCGGACTTTCCCGGGGTGGAGGTGTTACCGTCTCCTCCCGCCGGCGCTCCTGGTCCGCCTCTTTCGTCTGCCTTGCATAGTCGGTCTCACGCACCCCCGGGACAGGGTTGTCAAGATTGGACACTGAATTGACACCAAACTCCGCCATCAGAACCTCCTGCCGGAAAAGCCGGCCAAACCCCGATCAGACTCGCTGGTTGATCTTGAGACCCTGATACATGAGGCCGACCTCGGCCGCAAGATTCGCCGATCCCTCGTATCGACCAAGCGGACCAATCCCACTGGGCTCGATTTTCGGACCCATGGAAACCTCCGATCGATGCCTGATCGTCTTGGTGCCATCTTCCTGGCTGGTCTCCCGGATGGAGACATCGGTCAAGACGCCATGCCCCATAGGAGAGGTTGTCACCGAAACCTCACCAGGAGCGTTACCAGCCTCATCGATGGCGGCCATGACCCTGTCGGAGACCCCGATATCACTCTCGGAACCACTCCGGATCGACCGGCCACGTGGAACACTTTCCGGAACATGAACAGGCTTTACACGCAGGATACCCACTTGATGGACAGAAATACCCTCGCCATAGCCATTGCCTGAAATATTCATGGAAGTACCCTCCATGGGATCTTTCCCCACATATAGGATACCAGAGATTTCTGACCCGTCAAGCCGATTGCACAGCCCCTGTCAACAATGGTTTCCCAACAGGGAAGATTCACTCCCCGGATCAGGAAGGGTCGCTTAAGAGGGCAAAGCAGCACCACCCATCGTATGAAGGTAATGCTCCGCATTGGACAGGCCCTTCGAAAAAATGGGGATCAGCTCGTACTCCAGCATATCTGCAAGAAGAATCCAGTCCTGATTTTCCTGGCAGGAAAGCATTCCGGAAAGAATTTCCTGAAACCGGTTCTCTTCCGTCACAAGCTCCAGCGGAGACTCGGAGACAATCATCGGATTATCCCGCTGAATGGCACGGATCCTGTCCACAAGAATCTGTGCTGTCACCATGGCCTCAATTCCCTGGACATAGGGACCTCCACGATCCTTGTGTGACCCCTCACCCTGAAAAACCTTCTCGACCTCTCCCTTTCTCAGATTTCGGCCAATCTCGGAAAACAGCTGGATAATCTGTGACAGGTGCGGTAGAAGCGTCATGACGGAATCCCTCAAAACCCCCTCGAGAGATTCGGTTTCAATCTCCAGATCGATGCCCGAATCCATCCATTCGGGCTTGCCCAGGAATTCGCCGTTCTCATAACACACCCGATCATCCAGCATGATTTTTGAAATCACACGATCGCTCCCCACACGATTTTTCAGGATCTCTTCAATATTCTCAAGAAGCGTCCCACCGAACAGATCCGTCTCAAGCCGCATTCCGTCAATAACCACTCGTCTTTGAACCATGTCTTTCTCCTTTTGATTTGACCCTGTCTTGTGAATGGAGCCATTTGCCTACACCGCTGCCGAATGAAAAAAACGCTCTCCTTGACGCAGTTCGGCCTCTCCCCCCGAAGAGGAAATGGAAGGATTGCCTCCGACCGGACCCTGGCAGTCCAGAAGCCAGGAAACCCGTTCGTTCAGGCGAATGTAGGTCTTCCGGGTTTCTTCCACCAGAAGTTTCCAAAGAAACGGATCCCTGATCCCGATCGATTCCTTTTCCAGAAAAAACATCGTGGTCAGTGGACCAACCGGAGGAAACGCCTCTCCCGTTTCCCGTATATTCCTGTCAACGGACTCAATCCTCATCGCCCATTCTTCCCCCGACAGACCAGCGTCGCCGCCTGTCAGGAAAACACCTTCGGAAGAGCAATCCGCAAGCCTTTCCAGAGCTTTCCGCATCTCCCTGGCTTGCTCCGAAAGGGGAAAAGGCCAGTGGATCGGAACAGGATCACCCGCCTTTTCCCCTGAAAGGACCCGGTGCCACAACACCCTGTAGACAGGCCTCAAAACCGCGCCGACGTCGACTGGAAAATCTCCGGACGCCACAAAATGAATCTCTCCGAGCTCATCCCTCCTCGCAAGACTCACAAGAGAACGACCGGCGGTGGAAAGGGCCCCAAGATCTTGATGGAGTGACTCCCAGTCCTCCCTGTCCGGGCGGCGCATATGGCCGAGACGGGTCACGATCACAGACGAGACCAGTTCAGCCTCAAGATCCTCCCTGCAGACCGGGTTATTGCAAAGTGCCGATGGAGAGCATGGCGCGCAGGCCCTGTTTGAGGAAACGACCACGTTGCCCTCCAGGGCCGGGGCCGTTTCCGGGTGAAAAAGCTGGGAAAAGGACAAACATACCGACGGTGTGCCGAACAGGGCGGCGACATGCATCGTTCCCGTATCGTTCGAAAGCAGGATCTCCACTCTTGAAAGAAGCGCTGAAAGGGTCATGACAGAAGTCGCATCGGTCAAGTCCAGGATTCTTCCCCCCAAGCGGCCACCCGCACTTTTCAGGATGTGCTGATTCCTGGCGGCGTCCTCCGACCCTGAGCCCAAAAGAACGATCCGGTGGGTCGGCAAGAGCTCAAGAAGCCTTTGACAGACCCGGGAGAAAGACTCCACCGGCCAGCGCTTGATTTCGACAGAAGCCCCTGTGGCCATGGCAATGATCGGCGTTCCCGGATCGATTCCCCTGAAGCGGAGCAGATCCTCCACCTCCTTATGGGAGACTTCCGGGAGATCCCTCAAGGCTTTTTCCTCATCCTTTGACGCGCCGACACCTGCAATCTTTTTAAAGAGATCGACCAGATTCAGATCATTGAAGAGACGATTTTTGACAAATGTCGACAGGTAGAGAATCCATGGAGAAAGATGGGTCCGGTACCCATCCCCTGTCATCGAAAGCCCCCTCTTCTCCCGGGCATTGACAAGATAACCGAGCATCGCTCCGATCCGGTTCGGTGTCAGGTTGATCAGAAGATCTGGAGAGAGTTCGTTGATTGCCCCCACCATCAGGGAAAAACTTTGATAAAGAGTGACAGGATCCTCTCCCGACAGAACCCGTTTTTTGAGACCGCTTCCATCGATCAGCAATATTCCGTCGATCGCCGAAAACGGCGCCATGGCTTCGGCAAACTCCTTGTAAATGACAAGAAAGATCCGGGCCGATGGAGATTTTTCCCGAAGAGAGAGGATGGATGGATAAAGCTGGTAGATATCCCCCATTCGGGAAAGGGCCAGGACAATGATCGTTTCCGGAGATCCGCAATGTCCGGGGGTGTTGTCCGATACAATCATCCCGGACCTCCCGAAAACTCCTTCATCAGGAGAAATGTGGCCTCTTCCGGAGTGATCTCGTCTTTTCCCGGAGCAATTTGACCCACAATATCGTCAAGCCCAACAGAACCCATATGCCTGTAACGGTTCAGGAAAGAGACAAGTCCGTCATCTCCGGATGCACGGGAAATCAGACGGTCGACAGGCCAGCGACCGGTCATTTCCGGATTGGCAGGTCTCAACCCTTCCCCGATCAGGTCTCCGATCCACTGGCTCATACGAACCTCATAGGTGTGGTCTCTCAAAACGCGGCTCATCGCTCTTCGAGAGATCGCCATGCGCTCTTCGGGATGGTTCAGATAATGGCTCACCCCCGCCCTGCAGGAGCTTTCGTCATCGAAGAGAGCCACCTCAGCCAAAGGACCTTCCATGACGAAAAGCTCTTCCATCAGGGACCGGCGGTCCACCAGGGAAAAAGCTCCGCAAGCGGCTATCTCGAATGTCCTCGGGTTTACAAAATCCCCATCGGGGTTCACCCCATTGTGGTAGACGGAAGAATGCAGGTTGATATTCACATCCGTTGCAGAAAAGATCCGGGCACACTCATCTGGCGACATTCTCTTGTTCGGAAGAGGCATATTCCTGATCAAGAGGTCGGAGGGATTCCACTCGGTCCCGAAGATTTTGAGTCCGAGATCCGCGATTTTTGGAAAAAACTTCTGGCGGTTATGATAACCGGCTCCCATGAACCCGACAGGAGCACCGTAAAGGGATCGATCTGCCGCAGACAGATCTCTCGGGAAAAAGATGTTTGGATCGGCAGCGGCCGGTAGATATCGGCCACGGACCCCAAGATCGGAAAGACGGGAAAGAAAGGGCTCTTTCTGGATCACGGCAAAATCATGGACCAGGGGCGCCACACTCTCCCAGTAAGTCGTCAGACGGAAGTCCTCCACAAACCAGTAGGCAACAGGGAATCCCATCTCCCGAAGCCTCTTGAGAAGAGAGAGAGAGAGCGGAGCCTGGGCCAGTGCGACAATCAGGTCCGGTTTCAGGGAGAGCACCTTGGCCATCACCATCTCGTCCATGAATCCGGAAAAGAGTCCATGCAGCTGTCTTTTGTGAAGATCGAGACTGGTCTGTGCCCCTATGGCCCGAAGAGCTCCCTCAAATGGTGACGCATCGAAGAAGGAAACCCGGTGTCCGGCCGACTTCAATCCATTGGCCACTCCTTGCGCTACAGGATAGGAGCCCCCGTAGACCGGAGGAATCACAAGGATCCTTAGGGAGGCAATGGTCTCTTCATGAATCGAACCCGCCATTTTCCGAGCCGCCACATATCCGTTCGGATGGGTCCGCTCTGATGGCGAATGGACCAGAAGACGAACTCCCGGAGAGATGGATGGTAGCTCCGAAAGTTCCGTCAGAAAGCGGATTCTCCCCCGGAAGCGGAACCAATCCATATAAGACAGGGAGATCCGCAACCGCCGGAGATCCGGCTCAAAGACCCAGACAGGACAGGTCGTCCGGTTCAGGAAGGAGATGACATGATGCCCCATTCCCAGCCCCAGGATGAGAACACCCTCCTCTGGGCAAACACCATCAGACAGGGCCTCTCTCGCCCAGAGATCCCCTTCCTTCTGCGGATCATAGACACTGTGGAGAGAGATCCCCCCAGCGGTCATCACGGGCTGTCCGTTCTTTGCCCGGACCAGAACGGGGGGGAAGGGGTCCGGAGTGGCCCTGGCAGACTCCCGGGACAAGATCCGGTTTGTAAGCGCTCCCGGACCAATCATCCTGAGGTTCTCGGCAAAAACTTCCGGATGTTGGGACTGGACAGTCTCAGACTCTTTATCCGACATGGATGGTTTCCGCTCCTTTCAGGGAAAATCCTTGCCCGGAGGCCGGATCCGGCCTGAGCGAATCAAGGATCTCGTCGATCTCCGATGACAAAAGAGACAGTGCAGCATCACATCGTTCCGAACCGGAGTCTCTCTCCGGGGAAGCGTCCGCTGCTTCACCGGACAGCAGAAGGTGGTGAGCGACCGGCCAGATGGACGGAAACTCGTTCACAAGGGAGATCTGTCTCTCGACAGACGAATATCTCATGGCCCGGAAGAGGTCGATGGCCCGTCGGATCCTCGAGAGCATCCCGATGGTTTTTTCATCCCGCCACTCTCCAAGGGAGCCGAAGGATCGGAACAAGGGGTCAAGAGCTCTCTTTCCCGGAAGAAGTCTGAGAAAAAACCGTCTGAAAAGCACTCCTGTCACAGCGGACTCCCTTTCTCCCGTGCCATCCTTCCAGACAGGCTCTCCCGATATCTCCTGCGTATTGAACGCCCCGTCCCCTTCTCTCCCCTCAAGGACCCAAAGATCATCAGAGGAGGGCGGCAGGGGCCCCCCCTCAAGGATCGACCGGGCGACGCGACCGATCAGATTCCCGTCGATCTTTTCCCGGCAGGAAATACTCTGGCAGCCGGATCCTTCCCCCCCGCAAGGGAAGCACTCCATTCTCGAAACAATGGAAATCCTCCGTCCGAAACGGGCTCCTGTTTCATGAGGGGAAGCCCCTCCGAAAAAAAGCCCGATCGTCGGGATCCTCCTCCATGAAGCAAGGTGAAGAGTGGCTGTATCCGGGGAGATCACCAGAGAGGATTCCCGAATGAGACCATCGAGCTCTCCAATGGAAGTTTTTCCCGCCATATTCCTGACACCCGCCCCGCCGATCCTCCGGATTCTCTCGCCAATGTCCCATTCATCCGGACGTCCCACAAGGACCATCTGGCGACCTGTCAGACGGATGACAGCATCCAGAACACGGACCACTGTTTCCTCCGTGAGAGAACGGTAAACCGATCGGCCTGACAGGACCAGAACAACCGGACCCAAAAGAGAGCCCTCTGACAGCGGGAGATCTCCCGGCTCATCTTCTTCCCGGGGTAAAAACTCCCGCCAGACATCGGACAAGTGAAGACGATTGAGATGACGCAATCCCCTGGCACTTGAGACAAGATAAGCTGGCCAATCCGAAACACTTTCCCCGGGACCATCCCATCCGACCGCCCTTGTAAAACCGTAACGCTTCCTGACCGCCGCTGCCCTCAGGATGGCAACACCACCCGCATCATTGTTCATGTGGACGGCTCTCCCCCAATGCCCATCCCGAAGCTTTAAGACCAGAGCCCTCCACTTTGGATAGGCTCCGGAAAATCCTTCTTCAGGATGGACTCCGGGCAGAGTCATGATGCTTTGGCAAATCGAAAGTTCCCTCGCCCAGGATGCAATCTGGGGAGAACACAACAGACTGACAGGGGCTTTTTGTCTCATGGCCCTTTCTAGAAGGGGAAGGCTCTGCAAAAGGTCTCCGGGGCGAGCCCGCTGGATCACAAGCGTTCCCCCATCCTCGATCTCCGGAAAAGGATCCGGATCGAAAGCACCCATTACAGACCCCGAACAACCGCATCCCGTCTCATCGGGATCCGGGACAACATCCGTATTGCTTCCCCGTCCTTTGAATTATCGGCAAGAACAAGTCTGAGATGCTCGTAAGCCTCATCATCCCGACCATGTTCCAGAAGGAAACGGGCATATTCCCTGCGAAGGAGAGGGGAATGGGGGTAGGACTCCACCAGACCCAGGAGAAGGCCCGCAGCCTGTTCGGCATCCTCAAGGGACCTTGCGGTCTGGATCATCAGTGCCGGAAGCTCCTCCTGGGAAGGCTCCATGGCCAGGGACTGCCCATAGTAAAAAAGCGCATCCTCAAGGCGGCCAAGGGACTGGCAACACATACCGAACCCTGTCAGCGCCTGCCAGCATCCCGGATTCAGGTCAAACGCCCTCTTGAACCAGTGGATGGCCTGGTCGTACCTGCCCGTCAGAAGATAGGAAAGGGCAATGCCTTGCGAGGGGCGCTCATCCCTCTTCGGATCTAGCACCGGAAAGGATTGCTCATACGAGGCGATCGCCATTTCAAATCGCCCGGCTCTTGCATGTATTTCTCCTTCCTTGAGATGGATTTCCGCACGATCCGCCTCGCTCAGCCAGGGGTCTTCCCTTGACTCCGTCAAGATTTCCAGAACCCCAGAGTCGTCATCGGTCGAAAGCATCTCGATCCGGTCGAGAATGGCCCGGACTTTTCTTCGGCAGACCAGAAGGTATTCCACAGTAAAAAGATCCCTGACCCCCTCCTCATCCTGGCCTTTCACCACCATCGGACCGATATCGACATCCATGAGTTCCCGGGATTGGCTTTTTTCATTGAAAACGATCTGCTTGTACCGGCCATCGAGGGCTGGAGAAACAACCTCAACCCAGAGTCCGGTCCGGCTCATGAGGGAAGCGATCGCCTTTTTGCTGAAAAATCCCGATTTTCCCGAGATTCCCGGATCTCCAAGATCAAAGTTCCCGGAGAGCATTCCCGATAAAACCTCGTGATAGCGGATGTTCGGGATAGCAGCAATCACCACCCCCGATTCGGACAGGCAATGCATGTACTCCTTCAAAAACGCGGAAGGGTCCGCAATCCGGGAAAGGATATCCGGCAACAACAGAACATCAATGGAATTGGGGGGAATTTCTGCCCCGCAGTCCATCTCGTTTTGACAGAAGATCCGGTCGTAGTGGGGCTTCGCCAGATCACACTGCTCGGAATTGCTCTCAATGCCCCAGATGGTGATTCCGGAAAATCGCTCCCGAATTCCCCGTCCGATCGAACCTTTCCTGCAGCCAATTTCAAGAATGGTCCGGGCTCCTCCGGGAATCAGGGCCAAGAGGTCGGAACGCTCTTCCCGATCTTTTTTTCTCTCCTGGCTCCTGGAAAACTTCTCTCCGATCACAGAGGACCATTTCCCAATGAATCGATCCAGTGGAAACTGCCGGAGGATATCCTCCCTTGCTTTCTCACCCATTGCCCGGGCCTCCGAAGGATGATCCAGAAACCACGAAAGCCGCTGATGAAGGCCGTCAAGGGTTTTTTCAAGGAACCCGGAGCGTCCATGGATCACCGGTGATCCCGGATGATCGAGGGCCACAACCGGCAATCCGGAAGCCATCGCCTCCAGAAGGGAAAGGTTATAGCCGTCTTCCCATGGATGAATCGTCGTGTGGAGATAAACCCTGCTGGAACGGTAGGCGGCGATGAGATCCGAAAGGCCGGCAGAGGGCATGGAACCCGTAATGGAAGGATTCAGTCCGACCGTCAGGCTGGGAAAGGATCCTATGGCCTGTTCTCCAACCGAACCTCCCATCATCAGATCCCGTTCCTTCAAAAAGTTTCCGACCCGAAGGATGACCCGATTGTTCCCCTCGTATGGGCCCCACACATCCGGATCGACCCCCGGTTCGATCACCCGGATGCCATCAAGCCCCCAGTCCATCGCTTTGGATTTTGAAATGGCAACGATCTCAAGATCGGGAACCATCCCCGTCAAGCCAGAGAACCATTCCAGGTATTCCTCCCTCGAAACCTTGTTCCCACCCAGCGCAAGCATTGTCGTGATCCGGTTGTGAAGAACCAGGATCTGCGGAACAGAAGATTCTTTCGTGAGAAGAAGATCGGTCGGATCATGGGCGATCACCAGATCGAATCCCCCCCTCGCCAGCTCTTCCATTGCCAGCTGCTCACTCACAATTCTTGAACCCCTGGGGCATGGACGAAACTCTGTCATCCATCGGGAATACCCCCCTTTTTGACGTTCGACGATCGTCAGCCTGATATCCGGAATTTTCCCCAGGAGAGTCAGATACCCTTCATGCCAGTTAAAGGTCAGAATATGAACCATGTCTTTTCCCTCCGCTAAAGATCCCGGATGACTCACGGGACAGATCTTCCATGACTGACAAAATCGTTTTGGCGCGATGATGGTAAGTATGGGCGGTGAGGACCTTTGCACGCCCTCTTGCGGCCATCTTCAATGACTCCTGATATGTCTCAAGCAATAAGCGTGCCTGATGAACAAGACTCTCATCGGTATAGACACAAACCTCTGCATCTTTTCCTGTGAGGGAAAAAAGATCCGCCAGACCCGGAACCTCCGGCGTCAGGAGAGGTTTTCCCATTGCAAGGCTTTCAAAAACTCGCATATTCAGATCATCGGCCACCGCATCGTTGAACAAGATCCTGGCCCCACCCAGAAACTGCGACATTTCTTCCAGAAAGACCCTTTTGAACCGGACATCGAATCTAAGCGCCAAACGTTTGAGACGTCTGGACCGCATCTGGAGAGGATTGGTAATGCTTCCGCAAAATCCGATATCGAAGGACTCTTCCGAAAAACATGGTTTATGGATCTCAGGATCGGCCGCAAGAGGAAGCCAGAAGACAGGACGTTCCAGCCTTTGGGAAAACTCTTCCACATAGGCTTTTTGTGCCAAAAAAATCACATCGAAGCTTCTGGAAAGAGCAAGGTGTGCCTCTTTATGCAGATGGGTGTCAATTAAATAACAGGCTTTCGGACAGGAAAAAAGTTCCAGAAAAGCCAGGGGATAATGGATACCCGTTTCGACAAACAGGCAGAAATCCGGACGATAGCCGGAGGGAAGAGCACTGACAAGCTCCATGTAAGGGTGGGAAAAAAAGGGAATGTCATGGGGATGGACCTTCGGAAGGAGATCCAAAAGATTCCATCTTGAAAGGCAGAACTCATCCGCAGTCGGACCACAGGTCAGAACCTCGCAATGGGCCCGCATGGCTTTTTCGAGATAGATTGCGGTCGTGTGGGGAAGGCTTGTATAGGACATGAGAACTTTCATCTCGATTCCTCCGGGAAGATCCAATGGACCTGAATGCTTCAAACAGGGAAGCAGGCCCTTGTCGGAGGATCAAGCAAGTCCCGTACCACTCGCCAAACAGCACGGTAGGCGGACAGACTCTCTATCGAAAAAAGAAGAAGCCGGCAAAATTTTCCCGGGTGGGGGCCAATCTCCCGGAAGGCTCAGGAAACATCAAAGAAGAAAGAATATGGAATAAGGATCAGATTCTTTTAGAAAATGCGGAAGGTTCGGGAGGCAGGATCTGTGTTTTTTGCGCATAGGGTGCCTTGATCAGGCGGGAAAGGGCGTTCAGGCGGCCCATAAGCTCGCCCCTGGGTGCAACAAGGCCTTCGACCAGATGGGATGTCCGATCAATAAGGGCCGAAAGAACCAGAAAATCCTCCAGCCTTGATCCGGAGAAAGACGACCGGGAAAGAGCCCCGGAAAGACGCTCGATCAGAAGATCGAACTCCGGATTCGCCCATGGCTCTCCGGAAACAGACCCCGTATCCTCCGGATCCAGAAACTGGAGAAGGGCCCACAGGGCGTCCTCCAGCTCGAACGACTCGGCCACCGAATCAGCCCCTCACCGAAAGCCGGCCTTCAGGAGCTTTCGAGTGGTTGGCGGGAACAGGCCTGTTCACAGAGTGTCTGGCAGGGTTTTTTGAAACCGCGTCTCTCCAGGCCTCAAGCAGACCTTCCAGAATCTCCTTGACCGGTTTGAGACGCCGTTCTTCATTTCTGATGTTGGCCACCGAAATCTCCTCCATCAGGAAGAGGTAAAGAGCAATCAGACGATCTTCCCAGTCTCCCGACTCTCCGGTTTCCGCCTTGTTGGCCTCAAGAGCCATCGCAAGCTCCCCCAAAATGGCGGTCGACCGGTTGGTCGCATCGATCTTTCCGGGAATATCCCTTCGGACAATGGCTTCCTCAAGCATATCCACGGTTTTGATCAATCCCTGATACAGTTTCAGAAGAATCTCGCTTTTCGTCATCGTATTGACACTTGCACTCTGGTATGCCTGGATTGACATTTTTTTGACTTCCTCCCGGCCGGAGTTCCTTCTTCCGGACACCCGCTTTACAGGGTTCCCTTCGCAATCTGTTGACTGACATAATTTTGCTTCGCGTTCAGCCCACCGAGCAGGCTCTGGAGATTGGAATACTTTTCCTCGAGACTGTCCCTTAAATCGGAAAGGCTTTCGCTTTTATGTTCTATTTCCTTTTCGGTCGATTCCCCCTCGTTGGTGAGGGCTGAAAGCTCTCCCGTGACCGGTCCGGTGACGGGATTGGTCAAATCATCAAGATCGGAATGAAGAGTACGGAGAACCCCTTCTGTACGATCTTTTCCGGCAGAACCGGCAAGAACTCCGACAACCCCCTTGTAATCGCCTCCAAGGGCACGATCCAGCGTGGACTGATTCAGGGTCAAACGGCCGTCCTGTCCAAAATCCAGTCCAATATCGGAAAGGGTATGGTACGGGCCATTCCCCGTGATCGGCTTGGTCAGGGTCGTCGCCAGACGATTCCGGATGTCCGTGACCGTAAAACTGCCCAAGAATGGGCCGCCTCGGCCGGTCGCCTTGTCATATCGGGAATTTTCCGAAATGAAGTTGATCAGGTCATTGTAGTTCTTGACAAAGGACTGGATATTCGAAGTGATCTTCTTCCGGTCGTGGACAATCGAGACACCCACAGGAGCATTCCCCGAGGTGGGAGAGACAAGATGAAGCACCGTTCCCGGAACGGCATCCTTGACATCGTTCGAAGAGGACACCACGGGGACACCATCCACCGTCAGATGCGCCATGCTGGCTTTCTGGACAACGTGGAAGGTCATCCCGATCCCTTCGGTACCGGCAACCCGGAAATTCAGACCATTTTTGGAAGATGACAGGGAAAGCGAGTAGGGACGTCCCGGCTGGCCGGTCCTCATGACCATCGCATGAACCCCGATCTTGGCCTTGTTGATCGCACTGGCAAGGTCGTTCAGGGTAAATCCCGAAGACTGGTCGATGCGGATGGTCTTATAGCTCCCGCCGATCAAATGGTCCCCGATCAGAAAGGTTATGATCCCATGGGAAAGCGCCCCATCGGGAGGGATGTTCAGGACGGAGGCCTTGTCGGGATCGGCAAGCCCCGAAGAGACCACGACTCCCGGCCGGGCAAGGGAGGCCACCGAAATGTCGTGATGGCCGATGTGGGCGTTGTCCGACGGAGTCAGGGTAAATCCCGAGTTGGGAGGAGTTTGTGCCTTGAATGCGTTGAAATTGCCTTCGAGATGGAGTGATTCCGCTGTGTTCTTAAACCCCTCAAGCTTTTTCTGAAGGGATCTCCATACCGCTTGCAATTGAGCCTGCTGGGCCTGGGTCTGCTGAAGCTCGACCAGAGGGACCTCCGCAGCCTTCATGTTCGCTTCGACAAGTGCATCGGTGTCCAGATTCTGGGACAGGGCTGCCATGTTGGAAATACGCATCCGATGGGAGGGGTGATCACCTGGGAGTGACCCCATGCTTCCTGAAATCCCGCTCACAGATAACCTCCCCCCAACGGTGTTCTTTTGTTGAAGCGCCGAACGAATGGTCCGTCGCCCCCTATGACTTATATCCCGGCCCTATCTGTGCTTCGGCGCTCTGGCTAAGGGAGCAGCTTGATCGCAGCCTGAGGAATCAGATTTGCTTGGGCCAGGACCGCTGCGCCGGATTGGGAAAGAATTTGCCGCTTGGTAAAAGCTGCTGTTTCCGATGCGAAATTCACGTCCCTGATTCCCGCCCGCGATGCTTGCACATTTGTTGTCGCGTTGTTCAGGTTCTTGATTGTCCATTCCATCCGATTCTGGATGGCGCCGATCGAACCCTGCACCTGAGTGATTTTTTCAAGGGCCGAATCCAGACGGTCAATCGCATTCTTTGCATCGCTCCTATCCAGGATCTTTGTGGAACCGATGCCGAGGGAACTGGCATCGAGCTTGCCCATCTTGACCGAAAGTCGATCATCGATCGATGTGTAGATACCGACGTGGAACTTGAATTCCGAATGGCTGCCATCGAGAATCTTCATTCCATTGAAGTCGGTGACCCGTGCGATACGGGAAATTTCAGAATTCAAATGTTGATATTCCTGATTCAACACCTTCAGATCCTTGTCCGAATAGGTGCCGTTCGCTGCCTGGATGGCCAGCTGACGCATCTTCAGAAGCAGCGTATTGTCGGTCATCAGGGCACCGGACGCCGTCTGGAGAAGATGGGTACCGTCATTGGCATTCCTGATCGCGGCGTTGTAGGAAAGAACCTGTCCGCCCATTCTCTGGCTGATGGCATATCCGGCAGGATCATCCGCCGGGGAGTTGACCCGGTATCCGGAAGAGAGCCGGTTGATATGCTTGGCCAGGGCTTCCTGGGTCCGGTTCAGGTTGTACTGCGCATTCATCGATGCAATGTTGTCATTGATGATCATTCCACTCATGACTGCCCTCCTTGGTTGTATTCACGGTCCAATCCTTGGACCGTCCTTGTTTTTTCAATCTGTCAGGCGCCTCATCTCCTTTCCCGGTCCTTGACGATGATGTCTATCCCGGAGTGCTTCCGCCCCGACGATTACTTGGGCGACTACCCCCTCCAGACTCTCTTCGGAGGATAGGAAAAATACTTTAGGAATCTCCGGATGCACCGGCGCTTTTCTCCTGTTCCCCCTTGAACAGGGGGAAACGGAGCCATCCGTCATCGTCAAAAAGAACAAACTGCTTCCCAGTGCGGTCCCCGGTCAGAACCACCAGAGGGCCCTGCAGATTGGCGGTCATTTCTTCCATATGCTCTCCCGGTATTGTCACAACCACCATAAGGCTCAGATCGCTTCCCAAAAACGCCTTGTCGGGCATAACGGCCAATACGCGGGAAGCGTAATCCGGAACCAGCTCGGAGGGGTCCATCACAACAAAGGCCAGGGAAGGTTCTTCCACGCTCTGGAGCCAGTAAAAGAGGCTGTTCTCGCCTGTTTCCAGAAGAAGATATCTCGTCAGTCCGGGAAATCCGAGAACGCCCTCGGGAAACGTAAGGACCCTTTCCGGATCGAGCGGGATGGTCCCGAATCGGGTTGTTTCGATTGTCATTTTCCTCCCTCCCCCGGGCTTTTTGGGGGATTATCTCCCGACCCTTTCTGTTTTTTTGCGTAGCGGCTGTTCAGAAGCTTCATCTGATCGGGCGTTGTTGTCGCCGCCTTTCGGTTCTCCTCCATGATCCGGTCAAAGACCTCATCCCTGTGGACGGACATCTCCGTCGGGGCTTCCACCCCAAGTCTCACGCTTCCACCCTTGACCTCGATCACAACGATGCGGATGCCATCGCCAATCGTGATCCCCTCACCGACCTTGCGCGTCAGGATTAAAATCTTTCACCTCCAGCCTGTAATCTGTCAGGAAAACAGGGCGTTTTGGGTATTTTGAATGATGTTTCTGGAGGCCTTTGTGGAGACCGCCAGAAGGTTCTGGTTCAGGGAGAGTTCCGAGACTGCCTTTGCGATATCCACATCCTCATTTTCGCTTTTCAGCGTCTTCAGGCTGATCTGATATCGCTCGAGACGATGAAGTGTCCGCCTGAGGGATCGCTCCCGTGTTCCAAGAACGGCGGCTTTTTCCGTAATCTGGTGGCTGGCATTTTCAAGGGAATCGATGGAGGAACGGATCCCCTGCGTGTCGTTTGATTGAAGCGCGTTGATAAATCTCCTCATGACCGGCAAAAGGCTTGTTCCTCCGGGATCGGAAACACTGTCCCCAAGCATCCGGGAGCCGACCTCGGAAACCCTCATAAGACCTGCCTCCCGAACACTCGATGTAAATCCCTGCTGGACGTAGGAACGGGAATCGTTTCCCTGATAGGCCACAGAAGCCGGGTGATTTTTGGGATCCGGAAACACAAACGGTTCGACCGTCACGTTTGTCCCCGAGAAAAGATACTGCTCCCCGGACTTCGTATTGGCAAGGGAGACGATCTGCTCGAGCACCCGGAGCATCTCCTGGGCTTCAACCCTGCGATTTTCTGGAACCATCGTATCGTTCGACATCCTGACGGCCATCGCCTTGGCATGGATCACAAGACTTCCCACCTGATCGAGGATGCTTTCCATCAACTGAAGCTTGACGACCCCCTCCCGAGCATTTTCCACAACCTGACGCGCCACCGCAAGAGTCCGGTTCACACGAAGCGATTCCCCCATACGCTCCGGAGCATCTCCCGGCTTTTCAAAACGCTTTCCGGACGAGATCTGGCGATCGACATCGTAGAGGTTCTCGATCGAGCGGTCGTGGGCGTCGACCACTTCCCGTCCGGTCATAAGCCCGGTCACCCGAATCATCTTCTCTCTCCCCCTGAGTTTTTCATCATGGACTCCTAAGCCTGATTCGGCAGGTGGACGAGAGTATCGAGAAGACGGTTCGTCATCTGCACAAGACTTGCAGAGGCCTGATAGGCCTTCTCGTACTGGATGATCCGGGCCGATTCGTCGGCGATGGAGACACCGGATACGGACATCCGCTGATTTTTCAACCCTTTTTCAATCACCATCTGGGCCTTGTAATTGTCTCTGGCCTCGCGAGACCATGAGCCGACCTGTGCCACTGTCTGGGAGTAGAAATCATGAAGCGTGGCCGTCCTGTCGGTTCCGGCAAAATGGACCCGATCGGACAACAGTCCAAAGAGATCATGGGCGTTCCGGTTGTCTCCCGCATTTTTCCCTTGGGAAACAGGATGTCTGGCCGCTGCAAGATCGGCCGGATCCTTGACCTCGACCTCCATCCCCAACGCCGCACCGGCAACGTCATTTCCTCCGGAAACATGAAATGTTCCTCCCGGGGATTTTCCGGAGGTCGTAATCCGGAGGGAATAGCCATCGACCTTGAGCGTTCCCGCCCCGCCGGAAATCTGGCTCGTTGCAACAACCGCGCCGGTCCGTCCGTCGGTCACAGTCACTTTTCCGGCAGAGACCGAAACGGTCAGCGGATGATCCGCGCGATTGGGTTCGACGGCATTGGCAACGACGGTGACGCCGCTCCCCTGACCGTCCTGGGTGACCGTGACTGTCGGGTGAAAGAAGTTGACCCCGGTGGCCCCTGAAAGTCCGTACCCCGACGCATGGACGGCATTCACATGGTTGATGACGGAGTGGGCAAGAATATCGAGATGTTGTTCAAGGTCCTTGATTTTCACATCCCTGACATTCAGGTATCCACCGATGGTCCCACCCTTGATCCGGTCGGTGATATCGATCGGTCCAGAGCCGGAATGGCCCGGAGGATCGATCAGGATCCGGACGGAGTCAGTCACAGGATCAATACGGGAGGAAAGAGTCCCGTTCTCCACATCCGATACCGAAATCTGGCCACCAAGGTGAAGCGTCATGGCCCCTTTCCGATCCTGGAAAAAATGGGCATTCAAGGCTTTTGAAACTTTGGCCGCCAGAACGGCCCTCTGGTCGATCAGGGTGTTGGGACTTTCTCCACCGGACTTCGCCTTGATGATCTGGCGATTCAGGGCAGCTATTTTCCCCAGGTCGACATTGACCCTGGCGACATCTTCCTGAACCATCTGACCAAGCCGGTCCCTCGACTGGGAATAGAGTCCCGCCATTTCATGAAAGTCCGTGGCCATGGTCTTTCCGCCGGAAATCAGGGAGGCACGGGCGGCACGGTCAAGAGGATGGTTCGCCACCGTTTCCCACGAACTCATGTAAGAAGACAGATGCTTGGCAAGACCCTGGGACTGGGCATTGGCAAAAAAGGAATCAATTTCTCCCAGGGAAATACGACTGGACTCATAAAATCCCAGCTTGGTCTTTTGCCGAATCATCTGATTGTCCAGGAACTGGTTCACCACACGCCGGACAGACTCACCCCGCACGCCGTTTCCGACCATGCCGGGAGATCCGTCACCCGGAACATTCTGGTCGAAGACCACCTCTTCCTGGGTATATCCGGGAGTATGGACATTCGCGATATTATTTCCGGCCGTTGAAAGTCCGGCCTGATTGGCCTCAATTCCTGAGGTGCCGATATTCAGGGTTCCCAGTATCCCGGACAT
Organism: Leptospirillum ferrooxidans C2-3; assembly: GCF_000284315.1. Lineage (NCBI taxonomy): Bacteria > Pseudomonadati > Nitrospirota > Nitrospiria > Nitrospirales > Nitrospiraceae > Leptospirillum > Leptospirillum ferrooxidans. The sequence goes on from NC_017094.1 coordinate 2,147,463, forward strand.
GTCAGGTCCTCGTCGATACAAGGGTGGGGGCGGGAGATGAGACACCTCCCAGTCCACCCGAGGGGTTATAGGTATGGAACTGTCCCTGATCGGATGTCAGCGTCCGGACAAGGGAGGAAACAAGCTGACCGGATTCCTGGGCCAGAATCATGTTCACAGATGCCAGTTCGGACAGAAGGGAAAGTTCATGGCGCAAGGAGTGAAGATCGGAGAGATCGTCCCCTGTCAGGAGATCCGGGCGAAGGAGATGACGGACGTTTTCCCACTCCGAAAGCATCTCTGACAGGCGGTCCGATTGAAAGACCTTGTTTTCAACAACAGCCTCAAGCTCCGAAAGATCCGGAGAGACAAGACACTCCTGCTCGCGGACAAGACAGTCGACAACCACCCGGACCTGCCGGATGAGAAAGGAAAGACGTTCGGATAGGGGAATCTGACTGTCCATGTTTTCTCACCTTCCTGATCTGTCGGGGAACTCCGGAGAAAGATCCGGAAAGGACCCGACGGATCATCGCTTTCCGCGATTTTTGGCTTCACTGATGGCCTGTTCCACCATTTTCCGCAAAATGTCCCTGGCGGGAACATTGTATTCGCCCCGATGGATACGAGCTCTGAGTTCAATGACTTTTTCCATCCGGACAGAAGGCTCGCGATCGATCTGCTCGCGAATCTTTGCAACCTGACGGGCCGGACCGGAAATTACGACCATGTCCGTCTCGCCGGATGAGGACATTCCGGACTTTGAACCATCCACTTCTCTGGGAGAAGATACCCCCTCTGTGGCCGACTTTTTCTTCAGGGGCGCCGCATCCTGCCCCCCTGGAGCAGGTCCCTTGTTGCCGACCGAACCCCAATCCTCGCTCATCTCACAACCCTCCTATTCATAAACCACCTCATACGACTAATCGGTCAGGTTTAAGAAAAACTTTAGAGGAGGTGGACAAGGAGATCAATAGCTTTGCCAGCGTTTCGAAATCCCTAGGGAAGAAGCTTCAGTGCCGCCTGGGGAATCTGGTTCGCCTGGGACAGGACCGCCGTTCCGGACTGCTGAAGAATGCGGTCCCGCACGAATCGGGCTGTTTCCTTGGCAAAGTTCACATCCTTGATCTGGCTCTTCGAAGCAGCGACATTCACCAGTTCCGTATTCAGATTCCTGATGGTCCAGGTCATCCGGTCCTGAAAAGCGCCCAGCGTTCCCTGAATGGTGTTCAGCTCGGAAAGGGCACCGTCAATGGCGGAAATGGCGGACATCGCCATGGAGTAGCTCATGAGGGATGTGGCTCCGAGAGACATGATCAGGGTACTGTTCTGGTAAATACCCATGGCATCGGTACTGATGGAGGGAATCTTGACCAGAAGCCTGTTCGTGTCATCCGTTCCGGCGTCGATCTGGAAGATCAGACCGTTACTCATCGAGCCGTCAAGAACCTTCCTGCCATTGAAGTTGGTCACCATGGCCACCCGGTTGATTTCACTCATCAGATGCTGGTACTCGTTCTGGATCACCGAAAGGTTGTCCGGACTGTAGGTTCCGTTTGCCGCCTGAATTGCCAGGGACCTCATCTTGATCAGGATCTCGTTGTCGGTCAGAAGCGCACCGCCAACGGTCTGGATCAGCCCGGTCCCGTCGTTGGCATTCCTCACCGCCTGCTGGATCGACTTGATATAGCTTGTCATGACCTGTCCGATCGCATATCCGGCGGGATCGTCCGCAGGGGTGTTGACCCTGTATCCGCTGGACAGCCGATTGATGGAGCTGTTGAGGCGATCCTGTGTCTGGTTCAGATTGAACTGCGCTCCTAGACTTGCTGTATTGGTATTGATAACCATGCCGCTCATGCGTCAACCTCCCTGTTCGTGAGTTCTAAGCCACCACGTTGAATGAATCCCCGACTTTTCCCGCATCCACCGGTACAGGGGATTCATCCTGTCCCGACATTTCGTCGATCGCCTTTCCCGTTCCGGCCAATCCGGACATATTGGAAATGATCTCTTTTGCAACTCCGAGCCCCCCCGATCGGGCAAGATCCCTGGAAAGCTCACGCTGGTACATTTCCTCAGCGATCCCCATCCCCGGAGCCCTGTCCGGAAACCCGCTCCTGGGAACCGTTTTCCACATCTCCTTCACCATCATTCCAATCACGATGGATTCAAAGCGCGTCGCAGCCTGCCGAAGGGCCTTTTCTCGAGCGGGATCCACTTTCTCCCGGATCTGGACCATCCCTCCGTTTTTTTTTCCGCCAATATTCCCAAGGGAATTCATCCAATAACCCGAATCGTTGCATCCATGGCTCCGGCCTCCTTCAGTGCAAGCAAAATGGCAATCATATCCCTGGTCCCTGTCCCCAGCTGGTTTAACGCCCGAACAATGCTTCGCAATGTCACGGACCTCTCAACCCGGGAAAACCCGTTTCGTCCTGACGACTTGCCGCCAACCTTGACCGACAGGTTCTTCTGGGAGACCGCACAGGGGTAGACCCTTACACCACGCCCGATCACGATCGTTCCCGTTTCCTGATTGATGACAATGAGTGGACGTGAATCGGGAGTCACTTCGATCGAGAGGATTCTGGCCATGAATGCCACGACATTCCCCTCCTCCCCATCCGGAACCCGTACATCGACCGTTCCGGCATCCTCCGCTGTGGCCACCGACCCTGCAAAATCCGCGTTGATTCCCCGGACCACCCTGCTCGCCGTCAGGAAGCTTGGCTTGTCGAGATTGATCCAGAGGTGTTTGCGGCCGTTATAAACAACCGGAACATTGCGGACCACAAGGCCTCCATCGGAAAGGCGTCCTGATGTCGCCTGCGGCTTGTTTCCCTTCTTTGCTCCCCCGGCAGTGGCTCCTGCGGCCGCCGGCGTTTTCCGGATCTTGTCCGGCGCAGTCTCGATCACCCCCTGGGCGGTTGCGTAGATCTTTCCATCCGGTCCCTTCAGTGCCGACATCAATAACGTCCCTCCCGAAAGATCCGTGGCATCCCCTATGGAAGAGACACGGACGGTAAAACGACCGCCCAGACGGGTAAAGGGGGGCAGTTTTGCCGTCAGAAGAACCGCCGCAACATTGTGGCCGTGAATGCCGGACTGGAGCTCGGTCATGTTGACCCCAAGCCTTGAGAGGGTCGAGACCAGAGACTGCCGGGTAAAGGGAGAGAGCTTCGTGTCTCCCGTTCCCCGAAGCCCAACAATCAGTCCGTATCCGACAAGCGGGTTATCGGTGACACCTTCAACGTGGGCAATATCCTCAATTCGCAAAGCCAGGACCTGATCCGGAGAGGCCAGTGAAATGACAACCGTCATGATCAGACAAATGCCCAAAAACCAGGAAAGGACATTCCGGAGATTCTTCATTTCGCCCCTCCTCCCGCTCCTGCTTCAGGGGCAGTCGTCTTTTTGACCAGCTTGGTCGGTGGTGGAGATGACACCTTTGGAAGCGGTCTTGAGGCCGATTTCGGTTTTTCAAATGAGCTTTCCTTGATCGGCGAAGGGGTATCCAGACGATATTTCAGGTCCGAGATCTGACCCATCGAGACCGTATTTTTGGGACCGAGATCGGTTTCGTTCACCCAACCGGTAATGACATACCTGAGAACCTGTCTTTTCTCCCTGATCGTCTGTCTCACCATGATGAAAAGTCTTCCTCCCGGCAGTGTCCTGACCACAAACCCCGATAAAGTTGTCACCTTGTCCTGATCCATTCCCGGAAGCTTATTCTTCGGAGGAATGCTTACCAGTAGCAAATCCCCTGCCAAAAGAGCGTGATGATCACTGGCAAGGTCCATAAATCCATCTTCATCAGGTATCTGGCCGTCAAAAAACTCTCTCGTCACAACAGGAGACATGGGATGCGGAGCCGCATCGACCAGAACCGGCCTTGTTGTCTTTGTCACCGGGGTACACCCCTGTCCCAGAAGAAAAGAGCTCCAGAGGAGGAAAAAAATTCCCCCTCTTAAAAACCCGGAAAAGGTCCGTGATTCCCGATGAAGACCAGATCGAGACTGATTTGGGGAAAAGAGTGCCTTCATGGCAACTTTTCCCCTTCATTCCCGGAATCCATTTCCATACCTCCGGTCTTTTCCGATAAATCCGCCATTTCCACAACAATGCGGTCGGCACCGGAAACCTTTCCCCGAAGACGGGCTCCTGACCGGGAGTTGACCACCGTAACCATCTCCCCCATTCCGCCATCGTTTTGGGCGATTCCCGGCAGGGAGATTTCAAATCCTGAGCCCTTGGCCAAAATTCTCACCTCATCCCCGGAACGGACAAGATTCTCTTCAATCTCACCGCCTCCTGTGGACAGGATTTCCCTGGAGGAGACGTTCTTGGGGATCGAGGCGTCAAAATAAAGGACCTCGGAAATAATGGCCCCGTTCTGGACCTCCATCGCCATATGAATGACACCTGTAGACGAATCCATCGACTCCACCGTGACCCTACCTCCTGTGGGAGGGTCTCCATAGTCCTGAAAACTTCTGGGGGGATTTTTGAGAACCATCCGTCGACCGGAGGGAAGATGCAGGGCCTGTCGTGACATCTGGAGCAGAACATCCTGATTCACCGAGAATATCCCGGGCGATGACGGAGCGATCAGCGGATCCTGTCCCCAGGCCATCCCGGAAAAGAAAAGCACCGGCAGGATTCCTGCAACGATTCCGCAAAAAGCGTCTTGGCTCTTCATCCCACTCCTCCGTCCACTCACAGAGACGCCGTATATCCCAGCATCTGGTTGACCGTACGGATACCGGTGGCATCCATCTGGTATGCCCTCTGGCCAATCACCATATTGACAAGCTCTTCGGCGACATTGACGTTCGACGCCTCCAGAAATCCCGGCAAAAGATGGCCTGCCCCATTCACTCCGGGGTTTGACAACTGTGGAGCGCCGGAGGCCTGCGTTTCCATGTAAAGGTTGTTTCCCCTTGACTCAAGACCAGCGGGGTTTATGAACTGGGCCAAAACCAGCTGGCCGATTCTTGTTGGACGAATCTGGCCTGGAAGGTTGACGGTGATTTCCCCGTCACCGGAAATCGTGACCGTTTTGGCATTTGGCGGAATGCTGACGGGCGGGTCCACAAGCTGCCCGTCAGAGTTCACGAGCCGGCCTTTCCCGTCGATATTCAGGGTTCCATCCCTTGTGTAGGCGATTCTTCCGTCAGGGAGGCGGACCTGTAGAAATCCGTTCCCCTGGATCGCCACATCCAGAGGGGAGCCTGTTTGCCGGAAGGAGCCCTGGAGAAAAATCTTTTGCACAGACCCTGCGCGAACTCCGAGACCCACCTGGAGACCCGTTGGACTTTGATTTCCGAGAAGGCTCTGGGACTCGCCAGGAGGGACCATCGTCTGATACATCAGATCCTGAAAATTCGCCCGCTGGCGCTTGTATGCTGTGGTATTGACGTTTGCCATGTTATTGGTGATGACATCAAGATTGGTCTGCTGGGCTTCCATTCCGGAGGCTGCGTTCCAAAGTGCGCTGAACATCGAAAGGGCTCCTTCCAAGAAACCGGATCGTCAGGATCCGGAATCGCGGTGGGTGATTGAAAATCTGTCAGGCAATGATCGAAATATCGTTAACCGTCCGGTTTGTCAGCTCGTTCATGGCTTTCATCACCTGAACATGTGTCTGGAAAGCCCTCATCGCCTGGATCATCCGGACCATTTCGGCGGTTCCGTTCACATTCGAGGTTTCATATCCACCATCCATGACCCTGGGCTTGGCAACAGGATCGATTTTTCCCGATTGAAAAAGACCCTCCCCTATTTTTGAGAGGCTTTGCACCCCGTCCCTCGGCGTATAGATTCCAAGTTTCGCGACAAACTGATTTCCCTTGAAGAGAGATCCGTCAGCGCGAACACGGATGGTCAGATCCTTGCCACCAACGGGAAGTTTGACCGGCTCACCCTTTTGGTCAAGGACCTGATATCCCTCATGGGTCACAAGCCCACCGGTCTCATCCATCGTGAAGCGGCCATTTCGGGTCAGGAAGTCTCCCTTTGGGGTCGAGACATGAAAAAAACCGTCGCCGTTAATGGCCATGTCGAGAGGATTGCCGGTCTGGCGGATCATCCCCTGGCTATAGCGGACATGGATCCGGTCAACCCCCGAATGGGGGACATCCTGACCGGCCATTCCCCATGGATCCGGAAACTCTCCCCAGGGAGTGAGATTCGTTCCCGGCTGGGTCTCCGGCTTTTTGACCAGAAGCTCCTTGTGGGGCATATAAGTCTGAAATGTCACCCGGTCTTTCTTGAACCCGGGTGTATCCACATTGGCCAGATTGTTGGTGAGAACTTCCATCAACTGTTCTTGTCCCTGTGCTCCGGATACAAGTGCAAACTCTCCCTGCCTCATCCTGACCTCCTCTCCGATTCCAAAAACATTCCGGTGAGACAAAAGCAATATATATGCCAAATCCGTTTTCCCGTAGAAAAAGATCAGGCCTGGCAAGAGAAAATACGCGCCCGGATTTGGACGGATTCAAGGATTGGAGGAAGCACGGGAAGGCTATCGGCAAATTTTGCCTATTTCATCAGAGGGTCTTTTCGTCACCTTTTTGACGAGAGACTGGACTGTTTTGGATTTCAGAAACGGTGGCTTTGACTCTTGTCTTCAGGGAGGTTCAGTGTTTTGGGCTTCTCAGGATTTCAAAACGAAAGGGGGAATGTCAGACAATTGACGATGGGGACCATAAGAAGTCCCCCAGGGCAGAATGGCGGGTGGATTGATGGTGGACTCCTTCCAGGAAAACAGGGAAGTCACCCCAGACAACAAGGGACTCCCTGGCTCTGGTCACCGCCGTGTAAAGAAGCTCCCGTGTCAGAAAAGGGTGAAAGAGCCGGGGAAGAAGTAGATGGACCCTCGAGAACTCGGAGCCCTGACTTTTATGGACGGTCAGCGCCAGTGCACTCTCCCAGGGGGGAAGGATCTCGATGGGAACAGTCTTCTCCCCCCCTTCCCCCCTTGGAAAATAAACACGGCCGGGATCTCCCCACCAGGGAAAAGGAATGATGCCCACATCTCCGTTAGAAAGGTCAAGCTCACTGGAGTTTTTCAGGACAACCACCGGATGGCCCCGCTGACTTCGCTCAGGGGAACGACTGTAATTTGAAAAAAGAATCTGTCCGAGGTTCCTTGAGATTTCGACCACTCCCCTCTGTCCGTCTCGCAGTGGACTCAAAACGCCAAGACCGGAGAGGGCAAAAAAGGCTCCGGACAAGTCTTTTGCCTTCATATAAGGAGAAAAATCCCGGGTGACATCCTGATAAAAGTCTGCAAGCGACGCCCCTTGCCGAAAGACAACACCTGAAAGCGAATCGGGATCAAGGGGAGTCACGCCTCCGTCCCTGATCCAGCGGGACAATTGTCCCACACCGGAATCGCCACTGAACCTGTAGCTTTTTTTCAGAATTGCGATCGATCCGGAGATTCCTTCAGGAGATCCGGACAAAGATTCTTCCGGTTTTTTCAGAATTTCCCCAAAGACCGCTCCCGGAGCAACGGAGGAAAGCTGGCCAGGATCCCCCGAAAGGATCAGAATGGCTTCATCCGGCAATACCAAAAGGAGCTTGTCAAACAGGGACAGGTCCACCATCGACATTTCATCCACCACCAAAAGATCGACAGGAAGAGGCAAGGGGTTTTGCTCATGATCCCTTTTCGCCTGGGCGATCAATCTGTGGATCGTCATCGGCGAGGGAATTTTGGACAGATACTCCCGATCGTCCTGATCGGGAAGGTCCGGTAACAGCTTGGCGATCGATTCACCAAGACGTGCGGCAGCCTTCCCCGTCGGGGCAACAAGGGCGATTCTCTCGGGAGGGATGGACAACAGTGATGGACAACGGGACAGGATCCGGGAGAGTGCAGTCGTCTTTCCCGTTCCCGGACCTCCCGAAAGGATCAGAAGTTTTCGGTGAAAAACGATGTTTGCACATCTTCTGATGGTATTTTCCGGAGAAGCCTCCCCAAAGGCACGATCCAACAAAATCGATTTTGGGGACTCTCCCTCAAGGGAGTCTCTGAGGTTCGACCGGGTTGTCAGGTTCCTGGCGATCCGTTCCTCGAGTTCCCTGTAGCGAAGGAGCCAGACACGCTTTCCCTCACGGTCGAAAACGATCGGAAATGGAGCCTTTCGGGAACTCAGCCTAGAACAGGAGAGAAGGAAGACAGAAGAGTCGGGGTAGATCCCGGGACTGCCAGAACGTCCGGGAGGAACAGGCTTTCCCGCGAGCTTTTCAAGGTGACAAACCACATTGCCCTGTCTGCTTTCCAGAAGAAGGGTCGCGGCCAGGAGGCCAAAGAGATTCTCGTCTTCACGGTGGCCATTTCCATAAAGACGGACAAGCAGATCGGCAAAGCTGTTTTCCAGAATGCCGAAACCAGGTGAATTTCGTTCGGCGGACAGGATTCCGCTATCGCTCGGCAAGAGAAGGAAGACCTTCCCATGCGGGGGAAGAATCCCTCTCGACATGATTCTCGAGCGTGCCAACCCCTTCGAGCGTAATGGAAACCACGTCTCCCACAGAAAGCGGACCGACTCCTGACGGAGTTCCTGTCAAAATGACATCCCCGGGGTACAGCGTCATCACATGGCTGATGAAGGACAAGATTTCTGCCGGGGAAAAAATCATGCCGGAAGCACGGCCATCCTGACGGACAGAACCGTTCACACGGGTGATGATCTGGCGGTTGTCGGGCCTCCCCCCGACGAGGACCCATGGACCAAGGGGGCAGAAGGTATCAAAACTTTTGGCCCGCATATACTGGATATCCCTTCGCTGGAGATCTCTCGCCGTGACATCGTTGGCGATCGTGATGCCCAAAAGGCAGTCCAGTGCGTGATCGACGGAAAGGCCGCGAGATTTTTTTCCGACGACAAGGGCAATTTCTCCCTCAAAATCCACCCGGGACGACATGGATGGATGAAGGATTGCCCCCCCGTTCGCCAAAAGCGCGGAGGTGGCCTTCATGAAAATCAGCGGTTCAGATGGAATAGGCTTTCCCATCTCAAGGGCATGATTCTTGTCGTTTAGTCCAACGGCCACGATCTTCGTTGGAACAACGGGTGGCAGAAGGGTCACAGAATCCTTTGTCCGGATCTCTCCGGAGGGGAGGCGAAAGAGCTCCCCCCAAGAGAGAGCCTCCGCGGTAAGGGCCTTTCCGTCCACCAGGATTCTAGCCAGGAGAGATCCTTCAGCGAAGTTTTTGCCTTCCCACTCTATTGTCATTTTGCGATCCCCAGAACATCTTCCATCTGATAGAAGCCGGGCTTTTTCAAGGCGAGCCATCTGGCGGCTTCCACCGCTCCCCTGGCAAAGGTCTCACGGGAACTTGCCCGGTGTGTCAGCTCGAGACGTTCCCCCATTCCCAAAAAGTGAACCGTGTGATCTCCCACGACATCCCCGCCCCTGACAGCCATGATTCCGATTGTATCGGGAATACGCTCACCAACCATCCCCTCACGAGAATAGACACCCCGATCGGCCAGGTTTTCTCCTCTTCCCGAAGCCACCGCTTCCCCCAAAAACAGGGCTGTTCCGCTTGGTGCGTCTTTTTTCTTCTGGTGGTGAACCTCCACAATCTCGGCATCAAATCCGGGAAGTGCCCGAGAGACCTGACGGACGAGATGGGCCAGAAGATGAATGCCAAGACTCATGTTCGGAGCGAGCAAAAGGGGGATTTTCGCACTATGGGAGAAAAGCTCCTCCTTTTCCGGGGCGGAAAATCCGGTCGTTCCGATCACGAGCGGAACACCAGCCTCCGCAAAGAGTCTGGCGGTCGAAAGGGTTGAAGAGACATTTGTAAAATCGATTCCCACAATCGGCATCCCTTCGCCTGCTCCCCGACGGAGTTCCGAAACCGTCAGTTCACCACGACAATTGATCCCGGGATGAAAGGGTGCCGGTTTCCCCGAAAGAGGATCGGAAGACTCCACGATCGCTCCATGAAGAGAGACTCCGGACTCTCTGGAAAGAACCTGAAGGATCTCGCGCCCCATCCTGCCGGATGCTCCCACCATCACCACTCCGAGATCCGGTCGGGTCATTTGGATTCCTTTTTGAGAAGCCCCATGGCATCGAGCACCTTTGACAAAGACTGGGTGTTCCCGTCAGACATCGGCACAAGGGGAAGACGCATCTCATTGGACAGGATCCCCGAAAGCCCCATGGCGGTCTTGATCGGAATCGGGTTGGTTTCAAGACCCAGAGCCATATGAAGGGGGACAAGGGATTCGTGGACAAGTCTGGCCTTCTCCCATTCCCCCGCAAGACAAAGCTCGACAAGGTCCGCCATTTTCCGCGGCACAAGGTTCGCCGAGACCGAAATCACACCAGCTCCCCCGAGAGCCATCACAGGATAGGTCAGGAGATCATCGCCCGAATAAATCCCCATTTTTGAGCCGACTCGGGAAAAGAGTTCAATAATCTGGGACATTTGGCCACAGGCTTCTTTCACTCCGACAAAGGCCGCAATAGAGGACAGACGCTCGATCGTCTGGGGGGTGATGTTCACACCTGTTCGCACCGGCACATTGTATATGACCATAGGAATATCCACCGCCATGGCAAGAGCCTCATAATGGCGAAACAGACCTTCCTGTGTCGGACGGTTGTAGTAGGGGGTGATGACCAGCGCACCGTCGACACCGATTGCCATTGCCGATTTCGTGAGCCGGATGGCTTCATGGGTGCTGTTTGAGCCCGTTCCCGCCAGAACCTTGATCCGTCTGGCCGACTGCTCGACACAGATCGCGATCACCCGCTCATGTTCGGAGTGGTCAAGTGTCGCGGACTCCCCCGTCGTACCGGTCGGAACAAGCGCCGCCGTTCCCTCTTGAATGTGGAAATCCACAAGTCTCCTGAGGGCCGACTCATCAATTTTTCCCGCTTTGAACGGAGTCACCAATGCTACCATCGATCCGCTAAACAACACCTGACCCCCTTATTTTCCCGATGGACCAACCGGCAAACCCGGATCGGCCACATGATATTGCTCCATTACCGCCCGGGCATGGCTGACAAGATCCGACAATGATTCCGGTCGGATGCTCCCCGGATAGGACAGCAGCTCCTTGAACTCCGAACTGACCGAAATCACTTCGGTTGCCGGGATCTTCCCCTTACGCCCGGCATCGTAAAATGCATCCAGCGTTTTCACCACCGACCTTGCCTGGGCAGGCTTGTAAAGGATCGGCATACGGGAAACCAGCGCATGGTCCGTCACCCAGTTTCTCATATAAATGTATGTGAGAAAGTCCCCCCCCGTAAAGGTGATCAGAAAAAAGATCACAGGAATCGCCGAAACGATGAGAAGCGTCAGGAAACATCCCCGCCCCTCCTTCCTGTGGGGTGCCATCGGCGGATCGTCATCATCGTCGTCGTCATCGTCGTGCCAGATGATCTCGGGCTCTTTTGAAGCTGGTCCGACAGCCTGATCCCCCGCTCCGGGATGGTGGCCATCCGGAGTAGGGGGAGGAATTTCCTCTTTTTCACTCAACGCGCCGACTCCGAACGGATCAGGTCCTCATAGGTTTCCCGGGGACGAATGACCTCAAAGCGGTCACCGCTGACAAGAATCTCCGGAGGTCTTGGCCGGGCATTATAGTTTGAGGCCATCGCAAAACCATAGGCCCCGGCACTCATGACCGAAACCAGATCTCCCGCCTTGATCGGAGGAAGATCCCTGTCCTGGACCAGAAAGTCTCCGGTTTCGCAGACAGGCCCCACGAGATCGGCCTTGACGGAGGCTCCTTCACGAACACGAATCGGCCAAAGATCGTGGAAGGCTCCATAGAGGGAGGGGCGGATCAGGTCGTTCATTCCCGCGTCCCCGATGTAGAAGGTCTTTACTTCGGTCTTTTTGACGTAGAGAACCTGCGTCACCAGAATTCCGGAGTTTCCGACAATGGATCTTCCTGGCTCCAGGATGATCCCCTGGGAGGGATCCTTGACCCTTGAGAGGATTTCCCGGCTGATATCCCCTGGCGTCGGAACCTTTTCATCATCGTATCGGATCCCGAGTCCACCACCAACGTCCAGCCATGAGATCCCGATCCCTTTTTCCTTGAGCGCTTCCGAAAAAGCGATCATCCGCGTAAAAGAATCCCGAAAGGGAGCAATCTGCGTCAACTGGGAGCCGATATGCTGGTGGATACCGGTCAGACGGATTCCCGGAAGCTTCGATGCGCGCAGATACTCGGCAAGTGCCTCTTTTACCGGAACCCCGAATTTGCTTTTCTTGAGTCCGGTGGAGATATAGGGATGAGTTTGTGGATCGACATCCGGATTGACCCTCAGGGCGACGTTGGCGGTAACGCCCATCCGGGAGGCCACCTTCGATAAAGTGTCGAGCTCCATGGAGGATTCGACGTTGAACATCAGGATTCCCGCCTCAAGGGCTTCTTTCATTTCCTGCTCGGTTTTTCCGACACCGGCAAAAACGATCCTATCGGGGGGTATACCGGCCTTCATGGCCCGGAACAGTTCTCCACCGGAGACAACATCAGCACCTGAACCCTTTTTCCCAAGAAGCGAAAGGATCGACAGATTGCCGTTAGCTTTCATCGCATAGGCAATGACCGTTTTATGGGATGAAAAAGCCTCCTGATAGGACGCATAGCTGTCGCTGATGGCGCGCTCGCTATAAATATACGCGGGAGATCCCACCTCCCGGATGATTTTCTCGACAGGGACCGACTCTACATAGAGCTCACCATTTTCATAATGAAACTGCTTCACGAAAAACCTCCACGAACATCCGGTTGATATTGTTGTTGGAATCATTCCAAAAATCTTCTTGAGCAAAAAACTGAACAGGTGCCGCCCTGATTACTCGGAGTCAGGATGGTCCGGCTGATTGGGTCCGGCCGCCGGAGCCGGTTCCTTGTCGATCGCCCTGGGTTTTTCGGGCGGAGTCGAGCCGGGTGGGATCGGCACCCCCGCCACCCCGCATCCGGATAACAACAAAGTCGCGAGAAAGACCCCCAAAACCCGGAAAAAAAGCCCACCCCCCGGAATCACCGGAATTCAGCCAAAATCGAGCGGATGGCTGAGATGCGTTCCAGAACCCTCTCTCTGGCCGGTCCACCCGGATGATTCCTTCTCGAAACAGCCATTTCCGGTGTCAGGCATTTGGCATAGCCTTTCGGAAAACCCTCATAAAATCGGGAGAGATCTTCATCGGACATCTCCGAAAGGGACAAGCCAAGCTTGTCCGAATGAGCTACGATCCTGCCCACGATCGCGTGGGCCTCCCTGAAGGGAACACCCATTCTGACAAGATCCTCAGCCATATCTGTTGCCAGGAGCCCACCGGAGGAAAGCCTGGAACGAAGCTTTTCCTCTTTAAGACGGGCCTGCCCGCAAAGCGATGTCATCATCGAGACAGCTCGTTTCCCCACTGAAACAGCGTCAAAAAGCTGCTCCTTGTCCTCCTGAAGATCCCGATTATATCCACCGGGAAGAGCCTTCAAAAGGGTCATGAGAGAAACATAATCCCCCAGAACGCGGCCTGCGCGTCCTCTGGTCAACTCAAGGATATCGGGATTTTTTTTCTGGGGCATCATACTCGATCCCGTCATGTAGCGGTCCGGAATCTCGAGGACGGAAAATTCGCTTGTCGACCAAAGGATCCACTCTTCAGCCCACTGGGACAGGTGGACCATCAAAAGGGAAAGCGCATGCAGGAAATCCGCGGCGAAGTCCCTGTCCGAAACAGCATCGAGTCCATTTCCGGTAATCCCCTGAAGCCCCAGAAGATCGGCCACATAATGGCGGTCGATGGGGAAGGTCGTTCCCGCCAGAGCTCCCGACCCCAGAGGAGAAATCCCCGCGCGTCGTCGGACATCCTTCACCCGGTCCAGATCCCGCAAGAGACGTTCGGCATGGCAAAGATAATAATAGCCTCCCGTGATGGGCTGGGCCGGCTGGAGATGGGTATAGCCCGGCATCAGAAGGTCCACCCCCCCCTCGGCCTTTTCAAGAATCACATCAAGGAGATCCCTCAAAAGTCCCACAAGGGCACTGGCCTCGTCCACTACATAAAGCCTCAGGTCGAGAGCCACCTGATCATTCCGGCTTCTTGCCGTATGGAGCTTGTGTGCCGGGGTTCCGATCTTTTCAAAAAGCCGTCGCTCGATATTCATGTGGATATCTTCAAGTTCCGGACGAACGGGAAAGGTCCCCTTTTCAAATTCTTCGGCGATCTCCGAAAGTCCAAGGAGAATCGCATCCCCTTCTTCTCCGGTCAGAATGCCGACTTTGACAAGCATTTTCGCATGGGCGCCGGAACCCCTGATATCCTGGCGCCAGAGGGTCTGATCGAAGGAGATGGACTCGGTGTAAGCCAGAACTTCCTCATCTGTCGCCTCCTGGAATCGGCCACCCCAAGGCTTGTCGGGAAGAGGAGCCCCCTTTTCCATCAAAACTCACCTCCTCCGACCTGATCCGAATACAGCTTCAGCCTCAAGGCGAGAATATTGATGAATCCTCCCGCATCCGCCTGGCGATAGACACCATCCTTTTCAAAGGTTGCAAGATCTTTTCGATAAAGGCTATAGGGCGAGCGGCGACCAAGGACCCTGACAGAACCCTTGGACAGGAGAAGACGGACATCTCCGGTAACCCGCTCCTGGGTTTTCTTGACCAGGGACCACAAGGCTTCTTTTTCGGGGCTGAACCAGTATCCGTTGTAAATGAGGTTCGCAATTCGGGGAACAAGGGACGCCTTGAGGTTCAGAACTTCTCGATCGAGGGTCAATGTCTCGAGTGCCCTGTGCGCCGCATGGAGAATGGTTCCTCCCGGTGTTTCGTAGACACCTCTCGATTTCATACCCACATACCGGCTTTCCACCAGGTCGACCCTTCCGATCCCGTGCTCACCTCCCAGCCGGTTCACCTCGGTCAGGAGTGTCACTGGATCAAGGATATTTCCGTTGATCGCAAAAGGAATGCCTTTCTCGAATGAAACAATCACTTCCGCTGGCTGGTCGGGGGCATTCACCGGATTGACCGTCAGGGAGAAAATTTCCTCGGGGGGAGCCATCCACGGATCCTCCAGGATTCCTCCCTCATAGCTTGTATGAAGAAGATTCCTGTCGATGGAATAAGGTTTCTCAAGCGTTGCCTGAATGGGAATCCGATGTTTTTTCGCATAATGGATCAGATCGGAACGGGACTCCATCGTCCATTCCCGCCAGGGAGCGATGACTTTCACTTTAGGATCAAAATAGGCATAGGCCATTTCAAATCGGACCTGGTCGTTCCCTTTTCCGGTGGCTCCATGGGCAACGGCATCGGCTCCCGTCAAGCGGCAAATTTCCATCTGGGCCTTGGCGATAAGCGGACGGGCAATCGATGTTCCCAAAAGATAGCCGTCCTCATAGATCGCACCTGCCTGAATCATCGGAAAGACAAAATCCGAAACAAATTCCGCCCTCAAATCGCGAACATAGACCTCGGATGCCCCTGTCGCCTCGGCTTTCCCGCGAATCTCCTCAAGATCCTCTCCCTGACCGAGATCGGCGCAAAAAGCGACGACCGAACATCCGTATGTCTCCTTGAGCCATGTAATGATCACCGAGGTATCAAGCCCACCGGAATAGGCCAGAACAACTTTCAGTGGACGGTTTGCACCATGTTTTTCCATTAAGAATCCTTTCCCAAACAGAACAGCATGACAGCTTTCTGCAGATAGAGTCTGTACTGGGCCTGAAGGAACACCCTTGACTGTGGTCCATCGATGGCTGAAGCCGTAATTTCAAGCCCGCGATAGGCAGGAAGGCAATGAAAGATGACCGCTTTCGGATCCGCGACCTGGAGGATTCCCTCATTGATCTGATATCCCGCAAACTCAAGTTCACGGATGGATTTTTCCCCCTCCTGCCCCATGCTGGTCCAGACATCCGTGTAGAGAAGCATTGCCTGTTCGGAGGCCAGGAGAGGATCTTCGAGCCAGCGGACGAATCCCCCGTTTTTCCGGGCACGTTCATCGCTCATTCTGAGGATCTCGGTATCCGGGCGGTATTCCCTTGGGGTCGACACCGTCATCTTTGCCCCAAAAAGCGCCGCCGCCTCCATCAGGGAATGGGCCATATTATTACCGTCCCCGATATAGGTCACAGGGAGCCCCCGAAGTTCAGAGAAAAGCTCCCGGGCATAAGCAAAGTCCGAAAGAGCCTGGCAGGGGTGATGGAGATCGGTAAGCCCATTGATGACAGGAACCGGACAGTACTCGGCAAACCGTTCGATCCGGTCATGGCCAAAGGTTCTCATGATCACAAGATCGAGATACCCCCCGACGACTCGGGCAGTATCTTCCACCGATTCTCCCCTTGAGAGCTGGGAATCTGTTCCGAGAAAGAGAGTGTCACCGCCCATCTGGTGGACGCCGGCTTCAAAGGAAAGCCGGGTTCTTGTCGAGGCCTTCTCAAAGATCAGACCCACTGTCTGCCGGCGAAGCATATTCTCGAAAAGTTCGGGATTTTTTTTGATCCGGACGGAAAAATCCAGAAGGTATGCGGCGGACTCCTCCGAGAGATCCGCAAGCTGGAGAAAAGATCTGGTTCCTTTTTTCAATAGATTACCCTTTCAGAGCCGGAGATCGTTCCAGAATCCGGTCAAACACGTTCAAAAACTGGTCCATCTCGTCATATCCGACCGAAACAGGCGGCAAGAGACGGACAACATCATCAGACAGTCCTGTGGCATTGACAAGGACATGGCTTTCCAGAAACTGGTTCTTCATCTCTTTTGCCGAACTGGAAACTCTTACTCCCACCATAAAACCAAAACCCCGGATCTCCAGAATCTTTCCTTTGTGGCGGCTGGACAGCTCGGAAAGCCCCTTCCAGAGATAGTCCGACATCACACCGATCCTCGTAGGCAAAAAATCCTCATCGTAGAGAGATTTCAACAAGGCCAATCCGGCGGCACAGGAGACCGGATTTCCCCCGAAGGTGGAGCCGTGGGATCCCGGAGGAAGGAATGTGGACAGATGTTCCGTCGTCAAGAGCGCCCCCAATGGAAGTCCCCCACCAAGAGCCTTTGAGGCCACCAGAATATCCGGCACGATCCCGTACAGCTCATGGGCGAAAAGGGCGCCGGTTCTCCCCATTCCGGTCTGGATCTCGTCAAGGATCAACAGGATCCCTTCCTGATGGGTCCAATGCCTCAGATCCCTCATGAACTCTTTCGTTGCCGGGATGACGCCAATCTCTCCCTGCACAGGCTCAACAACAACAGCCACTGTCCGATCGGTTTTCTGGGAAATCACATGATCCATGTCATTGTAACGGGCATAGGAAAAGCCTTCAGGCAAAGGACCAAAGCCTTCCCGGACCTTTTGTTGTCCGGTCATGGTCATCGCGCCGAGCGTCCTTCCATGGAAACTGTTTTCCATGGAAATGATCTCAAAGCGACCGCGCGGATTCCCGAAACGCCGGGCTAGCTTGAGGGCTGCCTCAATGGCCTCTGTCCCGGAATTGGAAAAGAAAACCCGGTCCGCAAAGGTTTTCTCGACAAGCATCTCGGCAAGCTCAATGGCGGGAATATTATAGTAGAGATTGGAGGTATGGGTGACTCTCTGCGCCTGTTTCTGAATAGCATGAACAATGGACGGGTAGGAATGGCCCAAGACATGGATCGCGATCCCCCCCAGGAAATCGAGGTAACCATCACCCCTTGTGTCGAAAAGGAAGCTTCCTTTTCCCTTTTCGAAAACCAGACTCTCCCTGGAATAGTTTCCCAGTAGCACTCGCGCCCCCCGTTCAACCCAGGATCCCTGCCCGATTGGCGATGACGTTTTCATTTTGGAAGTATTCATCAATTTTTTCCTTGGAAGATCATCAGATGGCTGCCATTCCAGAAAGCTCCATCGCGATCCGGTCAAGCTCCAGTCGTTCCCCGATCATCACCATCTGGTCCCCCGCTGACAGGATTGTTTCAGCACTGGGAAGCATCAGGGCCGATTCCCCCGATTTCAGGATCGCAACCACATGGCTTTTGATCATGAGACTCCGGGAGAACCGCTCGACGGTCATTCCGATAAAAGGAGAGTTCTGGGGAACCGGAATTTCTTCAAGTGCCAAACCTGTGTCCCCCTTCCCCGCAATGATGTCGATGACATCCAGAAGCGTTGGCCTCGTCAGGGCAAGAATCATCCGGTGGCTTCCAAGCGCAAAAGGAGACACTACTTTCGTCGCTCCAGCCCTCAGGAGCTTCGATTCTGCCTTGGGATCTGTCGCCATCGCAATGATCGTCATATCCGGATTTTCAAGACGGGAGCTCATCGTCACATAAACCGATTCGGCTGGCCGCGATGTGAGCGTCACCAGAAGGGATCTGGCCCTGATCACACCAGCTTGCCGGAGAACCTCTTCATCCGCCGCATTTCCACTCAGGACCAGATAGCCCTTGGCAATGGCCTCCTGAACATTGACAGGATTTTCCTCGATGACCAGAAAGGGAATGTTCCGGACATGAAGTCCTTCGGATACGAGTGATCCAATTTTTCCATACCCGCAAACAATAATGTGGTCCTTGAGCGCGGCTATTTTCCGGTCCATCCGCCGGCCTCCCAGCAATTTGTAGACATGACCCTCAAGAACCAGTTCACTCAGCGTGGCAATCGCATAACCAACTGTGCCGACACCGGTGACAATCAGAATGATTGTAAAGTATTCGCCCCTGACATCCAGATGATGGACAGTCTGGTATCCGACGGTAGACAACGTGATGACAGACATGAAGAGGGCATCGCTAAACGACCACCCTTCAAGCTCCATATAGCCACCGGTTCCCAGTCCCAACAAAAGGAGAAGAACTCCGATAGCGATATAGAGCCGCTGGAGGGGCTCCAGGGAGCCTTGATCAGACGTTTGCACCAGTCGAGGAATGTCGGGCTGATTCAACATGCCCGGCAACCTCCTCCCGGGTCATGGCCGAACTGAGATACTTCACCCAGAGAACGCCGGTCCCTTCAAAATACCGGCAATCCACAACACCCTTCATTCCATCAAGCGTCAATACCAAAGGAGTGATCCTGGACGGATCGACAACAACATTTTCTTCAAAAACTTCCAGATGGTTTGGATCCGTCAGTCCTCGAGCATAAAAGAACCAGAAAAGAGAGAGAAGCAAAAGGCCACCGAAGAGCGTCTTTTCGGAAAGAGAGACCAGGATTCCTCCTGAGAGGCCCCCTGCAAACGCCCCCATGAACTGGCTCATGCTGAACACTCCAGAAGAGGTTCCTCGGGTCTTGTGTTTGGCAAACCTCGTCATGATCGATGGCATGATGGGTTCGAGAAGGTTAAATCCGATGAAAAAGATCGTCAGGCCTGTAATGAGTCCGGCCTTTGAATGATAGCCGAACAGAAAGACCACAAAGCTCACCACGATCAGAGCGATGGAGAACAAAAACATTTTCTTCAGTTTTTTCTTCTTTTCCGCATAGATCATCCCCGGGACCATCAGAAAGAGTCCCGAGAGAATCACAGGCAAATAGACATGCCAGAGATTTTTTTCGGGAATGAAGCGGGAGAGCAAAATAGGGAAGGCCACAAAAACGGACGTGAGTGATGCATGGAGAATAAAAACAGAGAAATCCAGCCGTATGAGGGAAGGATTGGAAAGGACCTTTCCCAGATCCTTGACCGAAAGCCCCATTGTGTTTTTAACGTGTGCGGGAGGATTGGGAACAATCACGTACAAAATCAGAATGGCCAGAAGAGAAAGGACTCCGGTCATCCAGAAAAGTGCCCCGACATCGTAATGTGCTGCCACAATCGGTCCGACGATCATCCCGACAGCAAAGGCAAGACCGATCGACATACCGATACCCGCCATCGCCCTGGTCCGAACCTCTTCCCGTGTCAGGTCGGCCATCAGGGCGGTGATCACCGAAGCAACGGCGCCGGAGCCCTGCAAAAGACGTCCTACCAAAAGGACTCCGATCGAATGGGCCATGGCTGCAATGATCGATCCGGCCGCAAAGATCAAAAGACCGATGACAATAACCGGCTTTCGTCCTATCCGGTCGGAAAGGGTCCCGAACGGAACCTGCAGAAGCGCTTGAGTCAACCCATAGCCGCCAAGGGCAAGACCAAGCCATACCGGATCCGCACCCGGAAGTTTTTTGGCATACAGGCTCAGGACAGGGAGCACAATGAACAGGCCAAACATGCGTGTGGCGTAAATCAGCGAAAGCCCCATAAGGGCCTTCTTCTCAACAGGGTTCATCTCTTCAGACTTCATGAAATTCCTCTATATTGATTGATCGGGAGGTTCAAGGCACGGCATTTATATGGCTCAGGCTTGTATTTTCACCCAACAGGAAGGTCTCCGGCAAGACCCCGGGGAAAGGGAAATCACTTTCCGAGCGATCATACCAAAAACTCGAGCCCAAAAAGGAAATCAAGGAAGGAGAATGGTTGATTCAGCAGATCCCGGCAAGAAAGATTTTCGAAGGAGCTTCCCCATTGAGGCTTGAAACAGGAGCAGTAGTGTGGGATTTAAAGGAGTCATGCCCCAGGATACCCCACAACATCGAAAAAAGAAGGAGGGCAAAGAACAAGACGACACCTGCAAGCATGAAGAAAACAGGCTTTGAGTCCACATACATCTTTCGTATGTTATTGAAGATACTCATCTCATACCTTTGCCCAACCCGGATCGGTCACCTTAACTGTTGAAGTAGATAGACTTGATGACGGCGTACCAACCAAGAACGATCACACTGGCCACTCCGATCAGAAGTGCCCACTCAAATCCACCCCAGTTTCCAACGGTCAGAACATGGCTTGTCATTGTTGAAACTCCTTATATGTATGAAAACATTTGAAAATGGCTCCCATCAACTGTCCGATGGAGCCCCGGCTGAAAAACTCGGGGGTGGATCAATCCCCGAAAAGTCCAGACACATTTTAGAGACTATCACACTACAGAACAACTTGGAAACATCCAGCTACTTGATGTTCAGTTCAGTCCCGGATACACCTATTTTGAAGAGTCTCCGGAAGAGAGCTTCCCATTCGCCTTGCTGACGTCCTTCTGAAAGGTCTGTGTTGCGTCGCCCAATGCTTTCACGTAAGCATCAACAGCTTTTTTGACCTCTTTTTGCCGCTCACGAAAGTCGCTCGATATCGTCTTGGCGTAGTTGGCGACAGCAGCCTTGATGGAAGTCGTTACCTGCTCACCCATCGACCCGCCAGTTTCAGCAAGCTTGTTCTTGATATCATTGATGGTCCCGGTCACATGGCGGCTTGCCACGGCTGTCTTCCTCGCGTACAGTGCATCCGCTTTCCTCTTGTTTTCGAGGTAAGCTTTTCTGGCATTGGCAACCGCCTGATGGTACCTTGCCTCAGCCCGGGCAATGGCGCTGTCGTATCGATCATTCAAGGGCCGGCTTTCATCATTGTCGCTTTGTGCCAAAGCGACTTCAGGAGAAAGTCCTAAACCGGACGGGTATCCGGAAACCTGAGACAGAAAAATGGCCAATCCGAATCCGAATGCTGCTCCAAGCCGTCTTTTTGAATCCAAGAAAGACCTCATTGATTCCCCCTTTTTGAAGAGTAAAAAATCAAAGAACGCAATAATCCCGGGAACCATCATAGCATGGTTGCCCAATCGAATGAATTTGCCTCCCGGGATTCGTTACAGGAGAATGGGTGCCTCCAACAAAAACCCCATCGCCACAATCACTCCAAGAAAAACATGTGACTTGAACAGCTTCTGGGCATAAACCGGAGTCACTCCTCCCCTCACCTTAAAGGACTGGAAGAAAATCAGCAAGACAAACAGCAAGATGGATAAAGGAAGAGCCTTGAAGATCCCGAGCGAATAAGACGCCAGAAAAAGGAAAAGACCGGAGAGAAGGCCGAAGAATAAAATGGCGAGCCATAATCGATCACCGAAGGTCACCGCGCCAGACCGGACTCCCGCCTTGACATCGTCCTCCCTGTCGCTGATGGCATAGATCAGGTCATAGGCGGTCGACCAGAAGAGTCCCGCCAACCCGATAAAAACTGCTCCCATTGAAAGTTCGTTCTTCGAAGCAGTCCATGCCATGATGGGAGCCACCATTCCAAAAGGAAGTCCCATGAACAGCTGGGGGAGTGGAAAAAATCTCTTGAAAAGGGGATAGAGGATCGTGGCCAAAAGTCCCACAAACGCCACTTTCAGCGTCAAAAGATTTAAAAACAACAGCAAAAAGGCCGACAGGGTACAGAAAAAGAAAAATACGGCAAGAGCCCATCCAACCGATATCCTGCCAGAAACAATCGGACGATTTTTTGTCCGTTCAACCGCTCCATCCACATGTCTGTCCAGGATATCGTTAATAGCACAACCTGCAGATCTCATGAAAAAGGAGCCCAGAAAAAAAATCAGCAGAAGTTTGGGGGGAGGCGCTCCTCGCCATGCGGCAAGAAGCGCCCAGAACCCGGGAAGAAAGAGCAGGAGTGTTCCGGCAGGGCGATCAAATCGGATCAATTCCAAAATGACGGAAAACCATTTGATCGAAAATACGGCCGGAGGATTGGGTGTCATACCAGAAATTCCATGAGAGAGGGAAGGAAAATCTCCTGAATGGAGATTCGGGCGCCAGCCATATTTGAGAGGATATAAGAACGCATCCAGAGAGGCTGTCCATGCCAGGGATCTGGAGTAATGGGCGTCCCGCTTCGCCTCATGAAAGAGAGATTTTCCCGGATCATGGGCTCACCCCTCTCAACAAATGCAGTACCGATCGGACGTGGATCGGAGAGAATTTCCCATGTCCTGGAAAAGTCTCCTCCCGGAGCCATACGGGAAGAAGCCATCACGAGCTCCGGATAACGGTTCGTTCCCAGGAATACCCTGCGCTCCCCCTCCTCCCCCGGGATGATCCTCGCAACAACAGGAGCACCAATCGTCAAAGCCAGAAGTCGCGTCAGGGAACCATCCATCGCCAGAAAAATCTTCAGAAGGATCGGCAGACCATCCAAAAGTGCCGGGATATCAGCACCATCTGGCAAAGGCTGTTTTCCATCCGCCAGTGGCCGGATCATCAGGACAGACTCGGAACCCCCACCGAATGCACTGGAGGGGAAGACGGGGATTGTGGTCGGGAAGATGGGCCCAATCTGGCATCGAGCTCTCTCATGACCGCCCTTCCGATCTTCATCGGCTCCTCATCCCAGGCCGCAAGACAGGCTCGGGCAATCAGGGCGCCCAATTTTCCCGGATTATAAAGAAGCTTTCGAATCGTCATCGGGTTCAGATCGATCGGATCGTAATCCGATGAGAGATAGCCTTCTCGAATCAGCTTTTTCTCGAAGGCAGTATGGGGTTGGACCGCCAGAAAAAACACCATCGGGTAGACTCTGTCTTCACCAAAGATCTGGCAGGTTGTCCGGTAAGATTCGATCGCCTCCCGAAGTGTCTCTTCCGTTTCACCGGGAGCGTTCAGGGAATAATTCAGGATGATATTTCCCTTGTATCCGGCATCCTGCAGATTTCGGCATCCTTCAATAAGGGTTGAAAGTTTAAAGCCCATGCGAAGACTGTCCAGAATCTCCTGAGATCCTGAGGTGATCGAAACTTCAAGGTCTCCCATTCCGGACTCGACCATCAAGGTGGCAAGATCCGGAGAGATGAGACTTGTCCGGATATATCCGCTCCAGGTGATCTTCATCCCGGAGTCCCTGATCGCCTCAAGGAGGGCCCTTGCCTCTGGAATGGCTTTCACACCGGGAATAAACTGTGCATCGGCAAACCAGAAATTCCGGATTCCCCATTTTTCATAATATTGGCGCATTTCAGAAACAACATCTTCGGGATCCCGATAAAAAACCCGCTTCCCCTCAATATAGGTATAGAGGCAAAAAGAGCATCCGTAAGGACAGCCCCTTTTTGTCTGGATGCCAATCATTCTCCGATGATAGAAGGCATGTCCGGGAAAAACCTTTTCGACATAGGCAAGGTCGTAGGGAGCCCGACGGATCTGGACAGATCCTTCCTTTTTTCCCCTTATCGTTTTTCCAGCCTTTCTGTAAATGACCCGATCATCATCACAGGAACGTCCTTCCACAACCTTGATCAGGGCATCTTCACCCTCCCCAACGACACCGATCACACCCTCAGGAAGGAGTGGAATGATCTGTTCGGCAAACACGGAAAAAGCGCCCCCACCAACCATGACCGTGGCATTTGGGGCCCGCTTTGCACCCGATCGGATCAGTCGAAGCTTCCGGTGGAACTCCGTACGATACTTCCAGACCATCCGGATACCATCAATGGCGGCACGAACCCGGGTCGATATCTTTGGGGCATAATAAAACTCGAACGCCCGACGGAGAGAGTTATCTCCTTCATGGGGAGCGAAAATCTGGACATCTCTCCAGGAATAGGCCAGAAGGTCCGGCTTAAAACGGTCGATGGCGGCAAAAAGAGCTTCTTGATAGCTGTTCTCAGCAATTTGGGTCATGTCGAGAACTTCCATCTCAACCTCCGGATGCATCCGGTGAAGCCAATTCACCAGATAGCCTATCCCTACAGGAAAGATCGGACTGACAGGAAGCCAGATGAAAAGCACTCGTTTGAGAACTGCCGGGGGAAGTGGGGCATGATGATCATCCTGGACATTCAGATCCAGGACGGGAAGGGCTCCGGACAGAGTTCCGGTCGTATCAGACGGCACCATGGGGTTTTTCTCCGGAATGGATCGCAACGATCCCACCAGAAAGGTTTCGGTAGGCCACATTGCGAAAACCTGCCGCCTCGATTAACCCTTTGAACCGTTCTTGCGCGGGAAACTTGGCGATCGAGGCAGGCAAATATTCGTATATGCCCGTTTTATCCCCGGAGACCACGCGGCCAATCAGGGGCAAAATGGCAAATGAGTAAAATCGATAGAGTTTGTCCCAAATCGGGTTGACGGGTGTGGAAAATTCAAGACACACAAAACGACCACCCGGCTTTAATATCCGGTAAATATCCTTCAGTGCCACGTCGAGATTCGTCACATTTCTGAGACCAAAGCCAACAACAAGCCGATCGACAGATGATGTCCTGATGGCCATGACTTCTGCATTGGACTGAACAGCGCCCATCCCTGACCGTCCCTGTTCGGAACGGATTTTATCAAGTCCGATCCTGAGCATCGCAAAGTTCAGGTCAACGGTGGCCACAATCCCTTTCGGTCCAACACGTTCCTTGGCCAGAAGACCAAGGTCAGCGGTACCACCACAGAGATCAACCACCGTTTGCCCGGGCTTTGGATCCAGAATCGAGATGGCGATTCTTTTCCATAAGTGGTGCATGCCAAAAGACAGCACGGAGTTGTTCAGATCATAGGCTTTCGCCGCTGATGTAAACATATTCTGGACGACTATTTGCTTTTCCTGGGGATTAGGCAGGGAGAATGTTTTTGGCATGGGCGAATTATAGCTGAAAAAGGTTGCCCTTCGCAAAGGGTAAACGGAAAGGAGAGTGATTTTCCAACAGGGCGAGAGAAACAGGGGAAAATGTTCTCTCCATCCCTGCCGGTGAAAAGGATCTTTAGATCACTCCCATCTCAAAGCGGATCTTTCTAGAAGGCATATCGTATGCCAATCATGACAGGAACCGACCATGTGTCACTCACTTGGGAAACCGTTCCGGGAGGGTTGCCCAGTGAGGTTGTTATGCCGGTGGGTGCCGTCTCAAAGGACAGGTTTGCCTCGATGAAGGCTCCCCATGATGGAGAGATGGGGTAAAGGACTCCCGCCCCCAGCATCCAGGCATATCCAGCCTGGGCATCGACACCTGTATAGGTGTTGTATGAGGCTCCAAAGGTGGCATTCAAATAGGGGATGATCGTTTTTCCAAAAAGGGACGGAAGATAGTAATTCCCCCCCAAACCAATCACGGTATGGGTATTTTGGGAGAAATCCGTTTGCTGGACGGTCAGATAGGCCAACAAGTCCGGAAAAAGCATTTTCCCGATCCGAACCCCCCAGACAGGGGCCGTACCAAAATCATAAGGAACGGTTTTCCCGAGGGTTGTGGTGTAAGAGCCCGACAGGGAACTCTCTCCTCCCGCAAAACCCTCTAAAACAAATCCCTTCCCTGGAAAAGGGCTGGATTGGTCCGATCGGGGAGTCGGAGCGGACGGAGCTCCGGACGACATCGAGTCACTCATCGGACTGGCCGATACCCGTTGGCCTGAAAAAGCAAAAAAAGACATGAAAAACAAAACCCCAAAAATCATCCTGAACGATCCATACAGATATTTCATTGAAAGACCCTCTCCTTATTTATGCATTGTCCAAGCGTCACTCAATCGGTTTTCCATGGAGACTCAGAACATCCACATGAATCCTGTCAAAACCTTGAAGTCCGGATTCAGCGCCGGTGAAGACGGTGTCGTACCCGGCTGATTCCAATAGACAAACTTGTCTGCATTGGCAAAGATCATCAAGTTCGGAACGGATTTGGGCATGATCTGGAATCCCATCCCGATGGAATCCTGGAAATTCTCGGTTCCCAGAATCGGACCGGCTGCCTGAAGCACTCCATTTTGAACATATGGATTGACCTGAATGTTGGTAGCGTTGTACTGGATGTAATCTCCGGCACTGATCCAGATTTCCGGAAATTTGCTGTGAAGCCCCGTCAGTCGGTACTCAACCTGATAGTCGGTATTGAGGGTATTTCCGAGCTGAGTTCCCAGATTATTCGGGAGCTCGAATGAGTAAATGGCATCCCCGATCGTCATCCAGCGCCCATTGGAAAACAGATGCATGGCCTCTAGCCCGAATGTGAGCTCATAGGCGCCAGCACCTGTTAGGGTACTGGTGATATTCTGGTTATTGAATGCCTGACTTGTCGGAGAGGTTGGGAAGTGCACTCCCTGAACCAATACCACGCGGGTTGTTCCTGAAAAAGTGGTGCGGTCGTAGACATCAAGAAGGTTGGCAATCCAGAGATCTCCCGGAACGGCCAGGAATCCCGAATTGTTGTTTCCGAGACCCGGAGTGTAGGTATTGCTGGAAGATGCTTGGGGATTGGAGTTCCACCGATAGTAAAAAGGTTCTGTCACCTGAACCATCCACTTCTTGGTAACGAGCACCTGAAGGGTATTCTCTTGGGTCAAAAGGGCCTGAGAACCGCCTATATGGGAATATCCCGCTTGAACCTGGCTTCCGGCAATCCAGATATCAGAATAGTTCATCCGGAAAGAGAGCATGATGTCACTTGTCCAGAACATGGAGGCATCCATCCCCATATGCTCCAGACAAAACACGCAGGCCATCGCCTTTTTGGGGGAGCAGAGCGCAATGAACAACCCCAAAAAAGCAACCAGAATGGATTTTTGGGTGATCCATGTATCGAAAGCGAACGGATCCTGTTTTTCCACGAAAGACTCCTTTTCAAATATGAACGAATAATCGAAGACAGTTCGAGAGCGTTTCAGACTGAAAGGATCGACAATCCATCCCGGGGAGGAGGATTACGGGGAAAACGGCAAGCAGAAGGAATCCATATTTTGGACAAGGGGGGGAAGTCCGATCGGAAAAAATTCTGAACGGGAAACTCCCCCTCTCCTAACATGTCGGGAGCGCTCATGGGGGGAAAAGGCAGAAGAGGATTCTCATGATGGCATTCAAGGCTTGCGGCACGAGAATCCGCTCTGGCCTCATGAAAACAGGGAATCGCTTCCTCAGGAT
This sequence comes from Leptospirillum ferrooxidans C2-3, assembly GCF_000284315.1. Classification (NCBI taxonomy): domain Bacteria; kingdom Pseudomonadati; phylum Nitrospirota; class Nitrospiria; order Nitrospirales; family Nitrospiraceae; genus Leptospirillum; species Leptospirillum ferrooxidans. The sequence goes on from NC_017094.1 coordinate 2,175,152, forward strand.
GAATGGAGCTCAGGAAAAGCGAAGCCGATCTCGTCGTCATGCTCCCATTACCGAGCATAGGAAAAGGACGGAGAGTCGGGGTCATCCTCTCTCCATGGCACAGGAAAAGAATGCCTTGAAGCAGAAAAAGGGCACAGATCCATACAATCGGATTCGGTGGCAAAAAAGAAACCCCACTATCCCTATAATGATTTTTCAAACCCGATACTCCCGTTTAAAAGAAAAAGAATCGATCCCGGAACAGTCTGAATTTTGCCAGGAAAGGCTGAACCAATCTGCCGCCAACAAAAGCTTCGGGAAACAAACGCTTTTTTGGCGATCAGAGAAGATTGGATAAGTCAAACTCTTGGGGGATGATCCGGAGGGAGAACGGGGGAGGAAGCATACGAAAAAACTTTTGGAATAATGGGATTATCGCGATGGCATATGCGATAGGGAACCGTTGTCGCTGGCAGAACAGCCTGCGCAAAAAGGGATGAGGTCAACAAATACGACGGCATGGGATGGTGACATTCCCATGAAGATTGCCCGCTGACAAAAGGATGAGTGCAATCGTCTCCGGCCGAAGAAGCGTCCACAACTTTTTCTGGATTGGATAGCCAATTCGGTACAAGCAAAGCAAGCGAAGCATTGCTCTTCAAGGAGATCTGGGAGGAGAAAACAGGTGCCACATGGCCCATCTGGTAAAAGAAGACAGGAATCAGGACAAGCAGGAGGCGAAAGATGGAGGGCAAACGTTTGCGCAATGGAGCTCCTCGAAAATCCTGAACAGAAACAATCGGGTAAAGCACCCTGAATACAACCCTATCCGGACAGACAATCCTTGTCAACCCGATTTTCTGGATGAATTCCACGGGAAGCCATCTGAAGCAGTTTCAAAATCCGGATGATTGTCCTAAGATGAAAAGGCTTTTCTGGCAATTCAAAACAACCATCCGGATGACTTCAGGTGAAAGAGAGGACCTCCCTACTCCATGTCCAGGTCCATTCGCAAAGCTGCCATCATCGATATCGGCTCGAACTCCATGCGCCTTGAAATCTTCGCGATCAGGGGCAACGACTGGTGGCTGATCGAGCGTCACAAGTCCCCGGCCCGAATTTCCCAAGGCATGTATGACGACCAGATCATCAAGGGAGAAGCCATCTCCAGGGCAAGGGAAGCCCTTTGCCTGTTTGCCGGACAAATCGCCTTTCACCACATCAAAAAAGTCCGCTGCACCGCAACGAGCGCCATCCGTGACGCGGCAAACCAGAGAGAGGTTCTGGAAATCCTCTCGAAGGGAATCCCTTTTCCGATCGAAGTTCTCTCCGGTGAAGATGAAGCGTTCTACAGCTATTTTGGAGTCCGGACAAGTATCAATATCCGTGACGGCCTTGTTTTCGATGTGGGAGGCGGAAGCACAGAACTGATCAGGATCCAGGATGGTGAGCACATCGCCACCACCACCCTTCCACTGGGAGCGGTCAGACTATCGGAGTCTTTTTTCAGAAAGCCGGGTATGCCCTCAGAGTCGGAGTGGAAAAGACTTGAGCGCCATATCGACAAAATGTTGAAGGAAGGGGATATCCTCTCGAAGGGCACCCCCAAACTCCTGATCGGAGTGGGTGGCACCGTCCGCCAGCTTGCACGGATCGCCCAGAAGAAGGAACACTATCCTCTCATTCCTCAGGTTCATGAATATACACTGGCCAAAAACCAGATCAACAAGATTCTTCTGGAAATCCGGAAGTCTTCCATTGAAAACAGGATTTCCTCTCTCGGAGTCTCAAAGGACAGGGCAGACATCCTTCCTGCAGGAATCCTGATCATTTCCCGAATTCTGGAAGGGGCTAAGTCCCCTCTTTTGACCGTCTCCCAGCATGGTCTAAGACACGGGCTCTTCATGGAAGCCTATCTGGAATCCACAAAGCCCCCCGCACAGGATATCGCGAAAGATACGATCTCAAGACTGGTGAACCGTTTTGGATCCTACGAAGACTCAAGATCCTTCAGACGCATTCTCCTGAGACTGTACGAAACCATCCATCCCGAAACAATGATCGACAAGGAAACCAAAAAACTTCTGCGCTCCCTTGGATCTCTCGCACAAACATCCCTTTCCTATAGGCCGACAGGAGACTCGGAGTCCGCCAATTTCCTGCTGAAAGAAGAGTGTCCGGGATTTTCCCCACAGGAGAGAATTTTACTTTTTCTCGCCCTGACACAATATCGGACCCACTCAGACATCACGATCCGGAAAAACAACCGCTCCCTCTTTCTCTCTCTTTCCCAAAAGGACCAGGGAAAGGTCATATTCTTTTCACGCCTTGCGAAGCTCGCGAGAGAGATCCTTTTGTTCACCTCGGGAGAGATGCCTTTTCTCTCTTACGCAGAACCTCATCTGACCATACGGGACAATAGAAGCGATGAGGAGGGAGGGGTTGAAAGACTCGTCTCCACAAAGGAAATGGAGTTTGAAAAAGGGAGACCCGTGATTGTCATCTGGATGAGGGTTGAAAACTACGATGGACAAAGCGGATCAAGACTCAAAAACATTGAACCGATCCGGAAGCTTGAAGAAGAGCTCGACAATGGAGAGGACTGACATCCCGACCGTCCGGGACTCCAGCGCCTCCCCATCCTCTTTGAATATTCACCCGACCATATCCCAAGCCACACACGAAATAACCGACCGGATCATCACCCTTTCTGACGGGCGTCAGATTGGATTTTGCGAATATGGCGACCCTGACGGCTACCCGCTTTTCATGTTCCATGGTGTCCCTGGATCACGCTACCAACGTCCATCGGAAGGGGTAACCCGCTCAAGGGGAATAAGGCTTTTTGTCCTCGAACGACCGGGGTTTGGACTTTCCGGGAGAAAAAAGGAAAGAACCCTTCTCAGCTGGGCGGATGACGTCTCAGCCTTTGCGGATTGCTTGAAAATTGAACGGTTTGGAGTTCTCGGCCTGTCTGCCGGAGGACCCTATGCCCTCTCATGTGCATTTTCTCTTCCGGAAAGAGTCTCCAGTGTCTTTGTCATCAGCGGACTTGGCCAGATGGATATTGCCGGAGCAACCAGACAGATGCCATTTCATGAAAAATGGCTCTTCGAACTCGGAAAACGTTCTGCAAAAATCACCATGAGAATCCTGATCGAAATTCTTAGGGGACTGACTGCGATTCTTTTGCATAACCCCCAAAGGTATCTCCCTGTGCTGGCCCGATTTTTCCCTGAGGGGGAACGTCCATTCTTCAAAAAGGCAGAAGACAGCCGGATGTTCCTGAAAGACATCGGCGCAAACCATCAGTCCGGTGGAGCAGGGATTGTCGACGACCTGATCATTTTATCCAAGCCTTGGGGATTCGACCCGGAGTGCATTTCCAGAACAGTCCATTTCTGGCATGGAGATCTGGATCTGATTGCCCCACTGTTTCTGATTGAAAACCTGGAAAAAGAAATCCCGTCCTCAGAAATAAGGCTTATCCGCGGAGAAGGCCATCTTCTGATTTTTCGTTACTGGGCCGAAATACTGGACGAGTTCAACCGATCCCGGACAGAACAGGGTTAACAGCCTTTCTCATGCTCTTCTGCGTTTCGTCCATCGAATGGGCTCCGTCGATCAGATGAAATCCATTTTCCTTTGCAAGCACTTCATACTCCGCTAAAACCTTCGACTGAAAAAGAATATAGGACTCCCTGGGGTTCGTGGAAAACTCCATGTCCATACCCGCTTCATAGTATTTGATCTCCCGTGTCTGGGTAATGCGGTCATACGACACGGCAGGATCGACCCTGAAGAAGAATGTGAGATCAGGCCGAATGGCGAAACGGAAGTTGGAGACCAGCCAATCCTTGGGAATTCCCCGAGCGCAGTCCCGCGCAACGGCCGTATAGATATAACGATCAGAAAGGACCACCTTTCCGGCCTTCAAAGCTGGCAAGATCTCATGTGTGTACCGATAACTGAAATCGGCAGCGTGGAGGAGACTGAAAGCGTAGGGAGTCAATGTCTGTTTTTTCTTTGCCTTCCGTATGATCGGGGATATTTCAGGGCTGGAGTTCCACACATTCAAAAGAACCCCATACCCCTTCAGTCTCAGATAGTTCTGAAGCAGTTCGATCTGGGTCGATTTCCCTGACCCGTCAATCCCCTCGACAACGATAAGACGTCCTGGATAAGAATGCTCGGGATTCATCGGGATCCCTTTCTTCGTAAACGATTTTTCAAAATGGAGGCTGTCTCCAGCCGAAGCTCCATTTGCTGTTTCTGGATCGGCTTCATCGCATCGATGACCGTAAACTGATATTCAGAAGAGATCTGCTTGTAGATTTCCAGAAGCCTCTGCTGATAGAGGACAAACGAATCCTTTTTTCGGCCGGCAAGGTTCAGGTCCATACCTGCTTCATAATAGTCAAAATATCTCTCATCTCTTGATTTCCACTGAATTCGTGCCAGAAGGTCCTCGAAACGGACATCGAGGTAAAAGGTTCTGGCAGGCGTCAGGGCAAAATCAAACATGCCTGTGATCCAATCCCTGTCGATGCCCCTGATGATTGCCCGGGCAAAGACGGTATATACATATTGTTCTGCAATGACGACTTTTCCGGCTGAAAGGGCAGGGATGATCACATGCTCGAACCGGTCCACAAAATCTGCCGCATAAAGGAAGCAGAATGTGACGGGATCAAGCGTGTTTCTCTCCTTTAGCTTCTTGATCGCTCCGCGGATCAGTTCCGCTGTGTTGCATGAAGAGATGACAACCCCCTGCCCCTTGGATTCAAAATAAAGTTTCAGCAATTCGGCCTGGGTTGATTTTCCCGATCCGTCGGTTCCTTCAATGGCAATCAATGTTCCCGGATATTGAGACGTTTTTTCCAAAGCCTACCCTCTCCAAAACTGTTTTTGACCAACGACATGTCCCATTCTAGCAGGACTCACAGGGGTTCACCACCAAGATTTGGGTCTTCATGTAACCAATCTGCTCTTATTCCCGAGTCGGAGGAGATCCGCACCCCCTTGTGTGAACGACAAATGACAGGGACTTTTTCGAAAGTCTGACACTGTCGGAGCTCCAAAGTGCCAAGTGATAGTGGTGACAGGGCAAAAGACCATAAAGACGGTAAATCGTTGAAGGAGTGTCCACAACAAGTTTTCCGTTTTTATAGAGAAAATAATCCGTCGCCCCGGGAACCATGCTCCACTGGACATAAGCACCGTCCCCTTCTTCAAAGGGGACAACATGAACAAACTCTGGAGGGGAAAGAGTCCTTCCCAGATCCGTTCCGTCACTTGGTGAAGAGGGCAGAGATCCTGATTGGGGAACCTGTTTTGGCGTTCCTCCGACAACGGAGGACTTGCCTGAGGTCGAAGACGGCGATGAAGAAAAGAGACCTCCAAGCAAGCCATGGGGATTATTCCAGACCGAGGAGCTGCACCCTCCCAGAACCAGAAGGAGCAAAAGGACAAAAAACCTATTTTTATTACTGAATACAAAATGATTTAAGTAAACCATACCGATTGACAACCTCCTCCAGAAAATGGCATCATTTCTCATTTGAGAATAGCATTACAGAAGAGGGCTTTCCAGAAACAGAAACGCCCCCGTTCCCCAAACACACTCCGGAGGAAATGGTCTGGCTTCCCGCCAAGGCATCATTCCGGCAAAGAATAGCGAGGCCACGCATTGACGGATAATCAAAAAATGCCTCCGATCGCGATCGGTTCAGACCACGCTGGCTTTGAGCTCAAAAACAGCGTGATCATGGCTCTTTCCCAAGCAGGAATCCCAGTTACAAACTGCGGAACAGATGGACCGGCTTCCGTCGACTACCCTGACTACGCCGAAAAAGTCGCGACAATTGTGACAGCCAACCCGGGAACAATTGGAATTTTGATCTGCGGCACGGGAATCGGAATGTCCATTGCCGCCAACAAGCACCACGGAGTCAGGGCAGCCCTTCTCTATAACAAGGAAACGGCCGCCCTTGCCCACCGCCATAACAATGCAAATATCATTTGCCTTGGCGCCAGGGAGCTCTCTCCGGAAGAAGCCATCGACTTTGTCAATATTTTTCTGGCGTCGAAATTTGAAAATGGACGCCACCAGCAAAGGATTGATAAAATCTCTGCTCTGGATCACTGATAAACCTAATCACTCACTATCTTAACAGTCTCTCTGAAAGGATCCTATCCCATGTTCTGGCTTAACCAGACAGACCCGGAAGTTCATGAAGCCATCGCCCAGGAACTGAAACGCGAACAGGAAAAACTGGTTTTGATCGCATCCGAAAACTATGTCAGCCGGTCGATTCTTGAAGCGGTGGGTTCCGTCATGACCAACAAATATGCGGAGGGCTACCCGGGCCGACGTTACTATGCCGGCTGCGAAGCGGTCGATCAAGTGGAAACTCTTGCCATAGAAAGGGCACGCCTTCTTTTCGGTGCCGAACACGTCAATGTCCAGCCCCACTCCGGAAGTCAGGCCAACATGGCAGTCTACCTGTCATCCATTCGCCCCGGAGACACAATCCTTGGGATGGACCTCTCCCATGGTGGTCACCTGACTCACGGAAGCCCCGTTTCTTTCTCTGGCCATTACTACAATGCCGTTTTTTACGGTGTTCACCGTGATACCGGCCTTATTGACGAACAACAGGTTGAGGCCCTTGCGAAACAGCACCGCCCAGCAATCATCATTGCAGGAGCAAGCGCCTATCCAAGAATTATCGACTTTGCCTTCTTCCGCAGGGTCGCAAACGAGGTTGGCGCGATTTTGTTGGTCGACATGGCCCACTTTTCCGGACTTGTCGCCACAGGACATCATCCTTCCCCCTTCCCTCATGCGGACTTCGTCACCACATCAACACATAAGACGCTCAGGGGACCAAGAGGAGGGATGGCTTTTTCAAAATCGAACTGGGCCAAGGCCCTCGACAAGGCGGTTTTTCCAATGATGCAGGGCGGTCCACTGATGCATGTCATTGCCGGAAAAGCGGTCATGCTCAAGGAAGCTCTCTCCCCGGACTTCAAGCAGTATTCGGAAAACACTCTCAAAAACGCCAAGCTCCTCGCCTCCGAGCTCTCCGAAGCGGGATACAGGATCTCAACAGGAGGAACGGATAATCATCTGATGCTCCTCGACCTCAGAAATAAAAACCTGACAGGAAAAGAAGCAGAATCCTACCTTGCTCAAGCCGGTATCATCTGCAACAAAAATGGAGTCCCCTATGATGACAAGCCACCAACCGTCACCAGCGGAATCCGTCTTGGAACTCCGGCGATCACAACCCGCGGACTTGGAGAGAAGGAAGTTGTCAAAATTGCCTCCATGATTCATAGGATTCTTGACAGCAAGGGCCAGGGCAGCGTCATCGATTCCGTGAAATCCGAGCTTGTCTCTCTTCTAAAGGACTTTCCAATCTATGCGGGTCTTTAGAACCCGAATCATCAAGAACAGGCGTCTTTCATGAAATGTCCTTTCTGCCAGACGCCTGATTCCAAGGTCACCGACTCCAGAACGACAGGAGACGGATTCGGGATCAGAAGAAGAAGATTCTGTTCCGGCTGTCAACGTCGCTTTACAACATACGAATGGGTTCAGGACTCTCTTCCCCTCGTTCTCAAGAAAGATGGCAGGCGGGAAACATTTGACCGGCAAAAGATCCTGAAGGGTTTGCATTTGGCCTGTCAGAAAAGACCCATTCCCAATGTATCCATCGAAGAGGTCTCAAACAGTATTGAACGCGCATTGATCGAACGGGGAGATCCTGAGGTAGACTCACGGATCATAGGAGAGTTGATCATGGAGAAACTGGAGGTCCTCGATCGGGTCGCCTATGTTCGATTCGCCTCTGTCTACCGAAACTTCCAGGACCCACATCAATTCATGGAAGAGCTTCTTCGACTTCTGGGCCAGGAGCCACAGCATCCAACCTGAAAAGGCGAATGTTCCTGCTTTCCTCATGGTTGACCGGGAACTTCCTATACTGAACATTTTCCTCAGGTCCAGACATTGAAAAAAATTCAGGTCATCCCTTTCGCACCGGTTCCCCAGGAAAGACTGACCTATCTTCTTCCTGATGAACATTCCGGAATTCTTCCCGGAACCAGACTTTTGGTGCCGCTTGGATACCGCCGGGTCCCCGGAATCTATGTCTCCGATTTTTCCGATGCGGATTTACCCGGAATCAAGCTCAAACCGATACTGGATGTTCTTGACCCATTTCCCGTCTTTCCTCCGATCCTCTTTTCCATAGCAGAGTTTGCATCGTGGTATTATCGGCTTCCCTTGGGTCTTTTGATCAAGAGCGGTCTTCCACCGTCACTGACAAAACCCCTTCCGATTCCGCCAAGGACACTTCAGAAAATCCAGAAAGATCTTTCGGGGAAAACCAGCCAATCTCCGATCCAACCGCTTCTGCCGTTCACCACTGACCAGGAATCCGCCTTTCAGCTCTTCAAAAACCTCTCGGAGCAAAACCCCTTTTCGGTTCAGCTTCTGGAGGGAGTCACCGGATCAGGAAAAACCAGGGTTTACCAGGAAATGATTCTTTGGGCGCTGCAACAAAAAAAACGGGTTCTTGTCCTGACCCCGGAAATTGGCCTGACTCCTCCGCTTCTGGATTCCATCAGGAACGTCTCTCCAAACACCCTGAGTATCCACAGCAAACAGCCCAATGGAGAACGTCTTCGTGACTGGATCAGAATTCTGAACCATAAAATTGATGTCGTGGTCGGGCCAAGATCCGCTTTTTTTGCTCCCTTGTCGGATCTCGGGCTCATTATTGTCGACGAGGAACATGACCCTTCCTACCAATCCAGGGAGGGACTCTCTTACAGCGTGAGAAGTCTTGCCATCAAGCGTGCTCAGATATTGGGTTGCCCGGTCATTCTGGGGTCGGCAACACCCCTCCTTGAAACATGGTATCAGGTCAAAAAGAAACGCTACCACAAACTTTCTCTTCCCAACCGCATTGGACAGCTTCCGCTTCCATCCATATCCGTCATGGCTCCCGGACCCAGAGGAGCCCTCCTGCCTACGGAAGTGATAACGGCCATCAAAAACACGGTCGACCGGGGAGAAAAAGTGATTCTTTTATTGAACCGGAGAGGCTTTGTCCCTGCCCTTGTCTGCCTTGAATGCAGGGAAATGGCAACTTGCAGCCATTGCTCAGTCCATCTGGTTCTCCATAAAAAACCCAAAAGAGTTCTGATTTGCCATTGTTGTCAGAGTCAATATGCTGTCCATTCCCGATGTCCATCCTGCGGAGGCAACGTGTTGGCCGAAGAGGGATTGGCCACACAAAAACTCGAAGAGATCATCCAGAGTTTTTTCCCCGGGGTTTCCATTTCTCGAATTGATGGCGATTCCCCCGTTTCTTCAGGCGAAGGAACCAGTTCCATCACCGGAGATATCCTGATCGGAACACAGATGATTGCCAAGGGACATGATTTCAGGGAGGTGACTCTGGGCATCATTCTCGAAACGGACAGGATGCTCGCCCTTCCGGACTACCGTTCAGAAGAAAGAGCCTTTGAACTGATTATCCAACTGGCCGGGAGAGTGGGACGTCATCTTCCCGGGGGCAGAGTCATATTGATGACCCAAAACCCGAATGATCAAATTTTTAAAGAAATTCTCTCTTATGATACAGAACACTTCTTTGAACGGACGAACAATGAAAGACTTGAGCTTTCCTATCCACCCCACAGGAAAATTGCCCTTGTTTCCTTATGGAGCCGGTCAGAAACACTGATTCTCGAGGCCACCGGAAAGGCTCGATTTGAAAAGACTTCGTCAAACGGGGTCGTTATCCAGGGGCCCGCGGCCGCTCCTGTTTCCAAGGCAAAAGGAGAGTTCCATTACCAGTTTCTTATCCGCGCGACCAGCATTGAAGGAATTCATCAGGCCATCGACCGGGCCGTTGTTCTTTTTGGAGGGATCAAGGGGTTGACGATCCACTGGTCGATCGATCCTCCTGACCTGTTTTAGCAACCCTGTCATGAAAGCTCGATAAATCTTCTGAAAAAGATCTCTCCATCCGGTATCGATCAACCAGTTTTTCAGGAACGAGTTCGCCAAGCAGCTTACCCGACGAAACGACCCATACAAAATCCCTATGACAGTAAAGAAGATCGAATATGCGTTGTGAGACATCGGGGGGATCGATGGAGAGAGACTCTGACCAGGAAAGGGGTATCATCATTTCTGCCACCGGGTAAAGATGCCAGGACTCAACGGGCTTTTTTCTGAGATTTTTCCACTCCATTTTCCCAATCAGAACTCCCATGTCATCCACGACCGGCAAGGTTGTCTTCCCCTGAGAGCGAAAAGCTTCCAATGCCTGATCTAGCGTCTCTTCTGCCTTCAGGGGCTTTGAAGCTATAGTGACAGCCCAGTCGATACCGTAACGTTCGAGGCAGGAGGCCAGTCCAAGCCTTTCCCTCCAGGAAAGACAGCTTCTGATCAGCAAGATTCCAAGGACGACCAAAGCAAATCCAGCGATAAAACGCCCACGACCGGTCATGAGAATCCCCGAAACGGTCAGAAGCCATCCAAAGATCACCCCACGAGGAAAATCCTTCTCTTCTCCGGAATACTCTGCCTTTTTTTTCATTCCGAACCGTGACAAGACCAGCGCGCCCATATCAAATGGCAAAACTGGAATCATATTGATAAAAGCAATGAAGAGGTTGGATTTTGCAAAAAAAAGAATCAGCTCCCATTTCACAGGATCTCCGTCACCTCCAGACATCCAGAAATACAGTGCTGCTCCTACAATAAGGTTCGCCAAAGGCCCAGACATCCGAACCACCATGATCCTCGGATCACTTGCCAGAAGGACTTCAACGGTTCTTGGGCGCCCCCCCCACACAGAAAACAGCTCACCTTCATAGGGAAACCCTGTCAGCCGTGATGCGATTCGATGACCCGATTCATGGATCAATGCTGATAGAAGGAACAGGAAGCAGACAAATACACCAATAAACAAATAGAAAGAGGGAGTGTGATCCGGAGCCATCTTTGGGAAAAGTTCAAATGCGGACGCATAAAATAAAAACGACAGCAAAAAAGGCCAGGATTCATCGAACCGGTGTCCGGAATTTTTCCTGTCCTTCCCGATTTTTGACGGAACCATATTAAAAGAAACGTCTTCCCGTGCGGAGTGTAGGAATGAATTTTTTGAATGGAAGTCTCAGAAGCTTTACTCCCGCAGCCCGAGAGAATGATCGGTAATCATGAAGTCCGGTCATGATTTGGGAAAACAGGGTCAATAGCTGGGGATACCTGGAAACAAGCCGGTAATAGATTGCAGGAAATCGGTAAATGACTGCAGAGAGCCTTGATGCCTGTGCAAAGTCCCTGAATATCTCCTGTTTGACCCATTCGGAATAGGCTGCGCTTGCCTTTTCCGGATGACCATTGACAAAAATGGATTCACAGGCTTTTGTAGCAGATAGGATTGCGTAGTAGATCCCTTCTCCAAGGAAAGGATCCACTAGTCCGCCTGCGTCTCCAACAAGGAAAAGTCCAGCGATCTCCCCATGTTCCTTTGCCGATTGCCAGGCAGGAATAATCCAGGTCGAAACCTCCCCATCGGATGGGTCTTCTTTCTCACCGCGAAAGGATTTCAAAAATTCTCTCAATGTTCTGACCGGTGATCCCAATGGGGTAATCAATCCAGCCACACCGAGAGCTTTTCGGGCGCCGTCCTTGGGAAAAGACCAGGCATACCCCCCCGGGACAGACCCGATATCGATCATCACGAACCTGTCATTCACTGGTTCCTCAGCTTTTCCAAGAAGTTCGGATGAGGGCCACCCTGCATTGACTCCCCTCTTTTTACTCCTTCCACCCGGTATTTTTTGCGATTCTCTCGGGGAACCAAAAAGAAGACGTTTCACCTGACTCGTCACACCATCAGCAGCGAACAGACGTTTTGTCTTTACATTCTGACCATTGATCAATAGCGTAAATCCGATGCCTTCTTCATAAACCAGATCTTCCAGTAAAATTCCGGTCTCCAGGACAACCGATTCCACTTTGGCCTTTTCATACAGGAAGTGATCGAGCTGATCCCTATGGAATTGATAAGCGATAGGGACACCTGTCTCGACACTTTGAGAGTCTTTGTCCCCCATGGTGACCTGGACCCCAGTCGTCACAACATGAGGGACCTTTTCCCAACCCGACGGAAGCAAAGCGGTGGCTCTTGCCGATAGCCCCCCGCCGCAAGGTTTCCAGCGGGGAAAGTGGGAGCGGTCAATCCCCAGCACACTGAATCCCTTTTCTCCGAGGAGACGCGCCGCTGTCGAGCCTGCAGGCCCGAGACCGACTACGACCGCATCAAATTCCCGACAACTCACGAGAGCCTCCAATAACCTTCAATGAAGAATGGCCCTCTTCCTGAAACCAGAGCCGCTACTGATTATAAATTTGAAGTCCAGCCAATATGATGTTGCGTCAAAAAGGAAGACAGGATTGAAAATGCATTGGCAAAAACCAGGACTCCCATGACAACCAGCACGCCCCCCGACACTTTGGTAATGGTGGGGATCCATCGGGATATTTGAGAGAAGCGTCCCAGAAATGAATTGAACATTACCGCCGATAAGAAGAACGGCACAGCCAGTCCTAGTGAATAAAAAGCCAGCAATTCAATCCCTTTCAACACATTTCCTTCGCTCCCCGCAAAAAAGAGAATGGATCCGAGAATAGGGCCCACACAAGGAGTCCAACCGGCCGCAAATCCAACCCCGATCAGGAATGTACCGGCTAAAGTAGATGTCCTCTTTCGGGCTGGGAGACGAAATTCCTTGTTCAAAAAGGGAACCTTCAAGATACCTGCTATAAAAAGTCCAAAAATGACAATGATCAAGCCACCGACCCTACGGATAGCTTCCTGGTAAGTCAGGAGAAATTCGCCTATAAATGAAGCGGATGCCCCAAAGCCAATGAACAAGGCCGAGAAACCAAAAATAAACGCAAGCGAATTCACGACAGTTGTTTTCGTGACCTCTGCCTTTTCGACTGTCCCATTTTTTCCGGTCAATTGATCAAATGACAATCCGGTTATAAAAGAAATATAGGATGGAACAATCGGAAGAACACAGGGAGATACAAAAGACACCATTCCGGCCAAGAATGCCAGTGTTACAGAGAGTGGTTCATGATTCATCGGGATGCTCCGGAAAAGAATGCTTTAGGCAAATATGTTTTCTGGAAATCAGGGGAAGAAAAGGGGATTGCCCCTTCCAGAAACCATACAAGGTGTCCATCGGGAGAAATCAGGGCGGAGGACGGTAATCCTCTTACATGATAGGAATCGGCAACTTCACCAAAAGAATCATTTAAGACCGTGTAGGTAATGTGGTACTTGCCCAGAAAATCCACGATTTTTTTATGGGACGCTAGGCTTTCCGAGACGGCAAGTATAACCATCCGTTTTGCGGTTGGCGTTTGGCTGAAATGTTCAAGATCTGGCATTTCTTTAATGCATGGGCCACACCAGGTTGCCCAGAAATTCAGCAACACCCATTTTCCCCTCAGCGAAGAGAGGGTCCATATCTTGCCATTCATATCATGAAGACTGATATCAGGAGCAAGTTTCCCTTCTGTAGAAGCTTTAACAGGGACCACACACATCAAGCAAATGATCCCTGATAGAAGCGAGAGAAGAAATCCCCGGAGGATCTTAGTAGCCACCGCTTTTGGCCATTGGTGGATTTTGGGCCGCCTTTCGGGCAATGTACTCTTCCGGTTTTTGAGGTCCTTTATCCAATAAAGTCAACATGGAATCCAGGTTTTTCTTTACGACCCAATTCCTGGGCCCCACTACGTGCTCTGCAACCACACCATTCTGGTCAATGACAAACGTCTCCGGAACACCAGTGATCTTGTAACGATGGTCCAGAGTATTCAACGGGTCCAGGGGAACAGGAAAGTGGATGTTATGTTTTTCCAGGAAAGGAGCAACCTGGTTTTTATAAAATACATTGTTCTCATTAACGGCCAACAGCTCAAAATGAGACCCTGCCTGTTCCTTCATACCTTCATACATAATTTCCATGGAAGGCATTTCCTGTTTACAAGGCTTGCACCATGTCGCCCAAAAATTCAGCATGACTACCTTGCCTCGATAGTCGGACAATTTGATTCTCTTGCCATCAGCCGATTCCAGATTGAAGTCAGGCGCAACCATCCCCACTTTTAGAGGAGCAAAGCGATAAGTGGTGCCGTAGTACCCCAGAACAATGACAATAAGTAAAACAGCTGTTGCTTGGGGCCAATATTTTTTCAATGAATCCAACTTGAGACCTCGCTAGGCAGCATATGCATGAAGACCGGGAATGATGAAGCTGACACCCCAGTAAAGGAATACGACAGAAGCAAATCCCAGGATCGAGAACCAGGCACTTCCCTTGCCCCTGAGACCTCTGGTCATTCTCGCGTGAAGATAGGCTGCATAGACAAACCAGGTAATCAGGGACCATGTCTCCTTTGGATCCCAGGACCAATATCCGCCCCATGCTTCATAGGCCCACATTCCGCCAAAAATGACACCAAGGGTCAACAGGGGAAATCCGACCATCACGGCTTTATATGTCAGATCATCAAGAACATCTGTTGCAGGGAACTCCCTGAGAATCCAACCGGTTGTTCCTTTTTGTTCAGAGCGGAGCTTCAGAAGATAAATCATCGCCAAGGATGCGGAAATACCAAAAGCTGCATAAGACATGAACATTGTAAACACATGAATTTTCAACCAATAGGAATTCAGGGCCGGATTCAATGGTTCAACCATCTGGTAGCGGTACGGAAGCATCTTGGCAGCTCCGACAGCGAACATTACAAGTGTCAGAACAAAAGCACCCGCAACACGAACCTTGTATTTGAATTCCATTACCATATAACCAAGAATCGATGCCCAGGAAAAGAGGAAAAGAGTCTCATACAAATTGGACCAGGGAGCGTGATGGTCAGCAACACCTCGTCCCACCAGGGCAGCAGTATTGACGACCCATCCCGAAAAGGTCACTGTCGAGGCGATTTGCCCCATTTCCTTTTTATGGGAAATCAGGAAGAGAAAATAGAGAACGGTTGCAAGAAGATAAAGTCCGATCACCGTGTTATAGAGGAGAAATGATGATCCGACAGAGTTGATCAACGTCATGAAATATGCCCTCCTGTTCAGGGAGGAGGCTTAACGCCTCCTCCAATATCGATCCGGGAAAAGGTAGCCAACTCCCGTTTGTTCATTTTTCCAGGCTAGAAACACACCATCAAGTCTCTCCCGCAAGTTTTCGCGGACCTGCTCCCGACACCATCGTTTCCAACGGGGTCCCGGAACCTTGCCCAGCCTGAATCTCCTGGACAATTTCATTAAATTCCTTCTCAAAGCCCAGCTTGTCCTTATGACCGAAGCCGCCAACGGACAACTGCCACACCCCCGAGTTTTCCTTCGCTCTTACCCATAGTTTCCTGTGGTAAACAAAAGACGACAGGAAGAGTCCTCCCACAAGGAGAAAGGAACCGGCCAGAATGACATGGACACCCGGATCCTTGGCCACTTCGAGCCCGGTGTACATGGGAGCTTCATATCCCCCCAAAATAAAAAAGTACGGAAGGGACTTCATGACCTGAATCTGCGGAAAATTGTAAAATAGCCATGGGGAACCAATTTGCTTGCCGTTCTGGTAAATCCCCAACTGGATAGCCGGGTTGTCGGATTTTTCCGATTTACTGTACACGGAGTTTGTCTTCGGATCAAAAGCAAAATCCGCAACGTACCGCAAAATCTTGATGCTCAGATCTGTCCCCGGTGCTGGCGAAAGAGCCCCGCCCTTGAGCATGACCTGACCCAAAAACTGCTTTTTTTCCTTGTTGACGATCAGGATCCTTGCTTTATCGACCCTGTCCCAGGCCTCTCCATAGCTTGCCTGATAGAACCTCAAACCATTGGTTTCCAGTGGATGATTGACGCTGATCACTTTGTGATCGATGATTTTTCCGGACTTCAGCACATCAACATCACTGAAAAATCCCTTCACCATCCCGTTTGGGTAGTGATCGATCCAGAACTTGTTGACTCTAAGGCTAAAATCTCCCTGAGGAACAAATGTTGTGGAATGCACATAGAAAGTGCCGAACAGCCGAAATCCGAGAAGGCTTCCGATCAAACCGCCTGCCAGGATAAGAATCACAGACATATGGGCAACGTGGGAGCCAATCCGACCCATAACACCCTTGTGCCCAAAAACAACAACATCTCCACCGTCCCTGATTTCGGTAACTTTGTACCTTTTTGAGGAAAGAACTGTTTTCAGGTAGTCTCCCGGACCTGCCGGAAAACGGGAAGACGGAATGGAGAGATCGGCAAACTCCCGCTGTTTTTTTAGAAACTCCCGACTCACATTCACCTTCTCGTGGAACATTGAACGCAATGTGATCGGGAAACGGTTATAAACACAGGAAACAGCATTAATACAAAGGATTGTCAGAAGGCTGACGTAGTACCAGCTGTGATAGATGTCATCGACCTTCAGCCGGACAATCCATCCTCCCCATTTTTCACCATATCCCGCTATATAAAACGGAGCATCCCTGCCCTGTTCGATAAACGTCCCGAATATGGTCAAAAAGGCAAGAATCAGAAAGAGTGAGATCGCAAGCCGAAGGGAAGAAAGCACTGCAAGAATTTTGCTGCCGCGGAAAGTCCAACCCTCTTTTTTGACAGGGGAAGGTGCAGATTTTCCTGCATTTTCCTTTTTTTCGGCTTCCTGGCGGTTTTCGTAATAACCAACCGCTCCGGTCATTTCAATTGTCTGTTGCTCATCAGGGGTCAAACCACCCGACATCCATGCCTCCTTCAAAGCCCGAAGCCTGGAGTAAGCGCAGCTTATCTTGGTATTTTGAGTTTAATATCCGATGGTTTCTTAAGGTCACTCCGTTCGAAAACTATAGATCAATCCACCCCTGATGGTCAATGATCCACGAGCAAAGCAGGCCATCTCAAATGCACTTTTTGCTCTTATCAGGGGGCATGGCCTGCAATCAGATATTTTAACGTATTATCAGAGAAGATTAATCCTCCACCGATCATCGGTGATGACTCGTTGGCATTCAAAGGATTGTACCAACCGGCATTGAGCCAGATATGATTTAGTACAGTGTAAGTCAAAAATGCCCTTACAAAAGGATTGGGCGCTACAGGATTGAATGCTCCGATATTGTACATGGTCATGGTAAAGGTCAGGTTCGGCAAGAGGTAAACATCCGTCCCCAGACCAAAACTGTTTTCAACCAGTCCTGCCCTGATATCAAAACCATCGAATCGTTGACCGAACTCAAGGCTGAAACGAAGGCCGGAATTGTTTGCGCTAATGGACGGAGGGCCGGTCGTATAGGTTCCATTGGGATTCTGAGTCACTGAGGAACCCTGCTGATAGGTGGGGTTGGTCGAGTCAACGATCTGGAATCGATAAAATTTGTCTGACCGTGGGTAAAGATCGAGATCCAGCACGCCTTCCGACGTTCCCCCACGGGTAGCTGTCAGATCACGCATCCAGACATTCAGTCGCATCCTCTCGGCCTTGTTGGCTTCCTTGCTCAATGTCTTCAGTGTTTTATTGAGGTTATTATAAAGTTCCGGATCATTCACCAACTTTCCGATTGTTCCTTGCCCATCATCGATTTTTTCAAGGATACTGTCGAGGTGGGCAGCGGCCTTGTTGGCCTTGTCATAGAGTGCCCGGTCATTGACCAGTTTTCCAACCGTCCCGACGCCAGAATCGATTTTCTTGGAAATGGAGTTGATCCGGTTCAGGATCTTGGGTGACTTGTCTTTCAGATTTTTCGTGAAATCGTCCAGATTTTTCGTCAGACGAGCAAGATGTTTCAGTGTATCCTGCAATTCTATTTTTCCTTTGTCCGAAGCGATAGCCAATCGGAGGGATGCGGTTATAGCCTTGATATCGGCTGATATTTTCTGAAGGCGCTGAACCAGCTTGTTCACACTCACCGTCTCCCCAGGACTCTGGATCGTCGACTTCGGTGCCAGATAACCCGAGTTCTCAATCCCTGACAACGTTGCATCTTCAGAGCTCTCTGATTGGGAGGGGGATGATTGGGCTGGTGGTGTCCCTGCGGGAGGTGGATCTGCCCAAGCCCGTTTCAGCTGAAAGAGTCCTGAAAGGTCAACACCGAATCCATTCCTGCTCGAATCTCCCTTGATAAAGGGTCTCCCGGATGGGCCTGGTGTCAACTCAATATAAACTTTTCCAAGAAACCCGTTGGAATAGATCAAGGGATGAACATCCGAAGGGATCCTGATCCCGGGAAAGATTGTCATCTCAACATGAGCTTTTCCCTTCCCGCTCAGCGTGATATTGGTCACTTCCCCAACCTTCACCCCTGCAACCCTGACAGCAGCACCCTTCTCCAATCCATCCACAGTCTTGAAATCGGCATAGAGCAGATAGCTCCCTTTCTCATTCAGATGCCAATGGCCAAATCGTATCGATAGAAGAATCGCCGCAATAATCGCCAGCACAACAAAAATTCCAAGTTTCGCTTCAGAGGTCCAATTCATCGTCGTTCCATTTTCTTTCTCTTTGGGCTCATTTTGGTCCCCTGGGTCATAGACGTAAAAAAATATTGGGAAGAAGACTCATATCACACTAATTGGACCCACAGTATCACCAGAAATGAACTGGCGAACAACAGGATCTTTCGATGCCTGGATTTCTGCTGGAGTTCCGGATGCCTGGATCACTCCCTGGTACAGAAAAATGATTTTGTCTGCAATTCTGAATGCGCTTTTCATGTCATGGCTGATGACGAGACTTGTGACACCCAACTCGGAGCGCATTTTTAAAATCAGCTCATCAATCGCTGACGAAAGGACCGGATCAAGCCCTGTTGTTGGCTCATCATAGAGAAGAATTCCTGGTCTCATCGAGATCGCCCGGGCAATTCCCACCCTTTTTTTCATCCCTCCGGAAACCTCAGATGGCATTTTTCCTCCAACGCCCCTGAGGCCGACTCTTTCCAGATTTTCTTCCGCTATCTTTATAATTTCGCGATCTCTGAGTCCTGAATGCATCCGAAGGGGAAATGCCACGTTTTCAAGGAGCGACATCGAATCGAATAATGCCGCTTCCTGAAAGACCATGCCCATTCCCTTACGAACTTCGTCCATCTCCCGGGAGGTGAGCTTCATGATCGGTTGACCGCCAACCAGAACATCCCCTTCATCCGCAACAAGAAGCCTCATGACGTGTTTCAGGAGAACGGATTTTCCTTGTCCGGAGCCTCCGATCACAACAACCGTCTCACCTTCCGGAACGGTGAAGGAGATCCCTTTCAGCACCTTCTGGCGGCCAAAGGATTTGGTCAGATTCTCGATTGTAAGATTATTGCCGGGACTCATATTCAAGACCTTCTAGTACAGCCAGGACGTCAGGAAGTAGTCACTCACCAAAATAGCCATCGATGATGCCACAACAGCAACAGTCACCGATCTCCCCACTCCGGCAGCACCCCCTGAGGCATAAAACCCCATATGGCAGGAGAGAAGGGAAAGCAAGGCACCGAATACAGCACTTTTGACAAGGCCTGAGTAAAAATCATGGAGATTGACATACTCTGCGATTCCTCGCACATAAGAATTATGGGGAAGGCCCAAAAGGATCACCGCCACAAAATACCCTCCCGCGATGCCAACGAGGTCTGCTAATACGGTCAATAGTGGCAGGGCTGTTAGACCGGCATAAACCCGCGGCGTCATCAGGTAGGTTTGGGGGTTCACAGCTAAACTCGTAAAAGCATCAATCTGTTCCGTCACCCGCATCGTACCCAGCTCAGCGGCCATTGCAGAGCCGGACCTGCCGGCGACCATCAGACCTGTAATTACCGGACCCAATTCTCTGGTCATGGACAGGGAAACAACCGCCCCGACCAAACTTTCAGCATTAAATCTCCGAAAACCGATCCATGCCTGCAGGGCAAGCACCATTCCGGTAAAAAATGCTGTTACAATAACTACTAAAGTGGAATCAGCACCGACCCGGACAAGTTCGATCAGATAGTTTTTCACTTTGAAGGCAGGACGGAAAATCCCGCCAAAGGCAAGCGTTGCCGAAGACGCCAATAATCCAAAAAATGTGAAGAACCTTATAAACCGTTTTCCTATCCAGTCAAGGATCCTCATCAATTGACGTCTCCGTTGTGGAATTTTCCCGATATAAACGGGGAGATCGCCTCCCCAGAAGGCACAATATTTCATATGGAATCGTTCCCGAAATTCCCGCAACATCCCCTGCAGTCATTGCCCCTGTTTTTCCATTTCCAAGGACAGTGACCCAGTCTCCGATCCGGTGAGTTCCTGTTTTTCCCAGATCGAGCATGACCATATCCATGCAGACCCTTCCCAAAAATGGCAAAACTCTTCCTTGGCTATAGGCCCATCCCCGGTTGGAGAGAAGTCTTGGGAGCCCATCGGAATACCCCATCCCGGCAACACCGACTGTTGTCGATTCTTTCAGATGAATGGTTGATCCGTAAGAAATCCCCGTTCCTGACGGAAGAGAGCGAACAGAGAGTAGCCTAGACTCAACCTCCATACAACCGGTGACTCCCAGCTGATTGCTCACGTTCTCTCCTTCAAATCCATATAGCAGAAGACCTGGCCTGACCCATATGCTCGCTCTCTCAATCAGGTCAGGAGGCATCCCTGCAAGATGGTTTTTCCATCCTCCTGAAAGGATTGCCGAGCTGTTACCGGCATGAATGACAAAACGCTCCGGAAGGAGTTTTTCCCGCTCAAGTTCAAGGATGGGATAGGAAAGCTTTCTCCAGGCTTCCACAGTGGCATCAAGGTCCTCTCCTGAGGCAAAATGGGTCATGATCCCTTCTACCATGATATCCGGCCGATCTTTCAAGAGGTTGACCAGCTCATGGACCTGTTCAGGAAGAAACCCAAGTCGCCCCATCCCGGTATCAAACTTCAGATGGACAGGGACTCTTCTGGAGCCTTCTTGCTTTGGGATTGAGGCAACTTGGTCTGGGTGATGGAGGACCGGAGTCAGACGGGATGAAATAACGGATTCCCATTCTCCGGGTAAAAATCCGGACATGAGAATGATCCTACCCTTTATTCCTGCCTGGCGAAGAGTCATACCCTCCCCAGGAGACATCACAGCAACACCTTCAGGAACTTCTCTTGAAAGCGCCTGGGAAACACGGATCATGCCATGACCGTAGGCATCAGACTTTACAACTGGCAGAACACCAACACCTGCCCCCAGATAATGTCGAATCTTTTTTAGATTCGACTTCACCATCCCCAAATCAATGAGGACTCGACTTCTTTCAAGGATGTCTGAGGGAGGGTTCGATTCGAAGGGCGATTGGCCGGTTTCGGGAAGACACATGATAGGAGGGGAGACCAAAATTACGTGGTCAGGATCTCCTGCTCTTTCTTATGAGTAAAGTCATCCACTTTGGCGACAGACTGATCAATCATTTTCTGAAGCTCATCTTGAAGCTTCTTTAAGCGATCTTCCGGAATAAGACCCTCAGCCTTTTTTTTCTTCAGATCGTCATTGGCTTCCTTGCGAATATTTCTGAGGCCAATTTTAGCTTCCTCAGCCATTTTCTTTAAATGTTTTACCAACTCTTTCCGTCGATCCTCTGTCATCGCAGGCATTACGATCCGGATCATTTTCCCGTCGCTTTGAGGGGTAAAGCCCATATTAGCCGCCATAATCGCTTTTTCAATTTCAGGAACGAGCTTGATTTCCCATGGGGTAATGGTAACGATCCGGTTCTCGACAATATTCAATGTTGCAATCTTGTCCAGTGGGGTCATGTTCCCGTAATAGGAAACCTTGACGTTTTCAAACAGGGAAAGGGACGGTCGCCCTGTCCTGAGGCTCTGGATGTCTTTTCTGAAAAACTCCACCGCATGATCTAGAGGTCCTTGATATCCCTTAAGCTCGCTGTCCATTTGATCAACCCTCGAATTAGAAATGTGTCCCACGAAAAAATTGGTTCAGCGAACGAGCGTCCCTAACTCTTCTCCCTGAACAACCCTTACAATATTTCGATCCTCTGTCAAATCAAAAACAATGATTGGCAGATTGTTGTCCATGCAGAGGCTAACGGCAGTCGCATCCATCACCTTCAATCGTTTCTCAAGAACTTCACCGTAGGTCAATTGGACATAACGGGTGGCGTTCTTATTTTTTTTGGGATCATCCGAATAGATGCCATCAACTTTTGTGGCTTTCAAGACAACTTCGGCTCCGATTTCCATCGCACGAAGAGCGGCCGCTGTATCTGTCGTAAAATACGGATTGCCTGTTCCAGCAGCAAAAATAACGACTCTGCCTTTTTCGAGATGTCTCACAGCACGCCTTCTGATGTAAGGCTCGGCGAGTGCCCTCATTTCGATGGCGGAAAGAACCCTTGTGGAAACCCCCTTACGTTCAAGGCTTGACTGAAGGGCGAGGCTGTTCAGGACGGTTGATAACATTCCCATGTAATCAGCCGATGCCCTGTCAATGCCTTGCTGAATACCGGAAAGACCCCGAAAAAAGTTCCCTCCCCCAATCACGATTCCAATTTCCTTGCCCAATTGGGAAAGTTCCTGAACTTCACCGGCTATCCGGTCCATAACATCGGGATCTATCCCAAAAGACAGATCCCCCATAAGTGCTTCTCCGGATAGTTTTAAAAGGACCCTCCGGTATCCTTCTTTCATCCGTTCGCCTCCCCGATCTGATAACGGACAAACCGGTTCACAATGACATTCTCTCCCAACTTGGCGATGGCAGCATTAATCAGGTCCCTGACTGTGATACCGGGATCCTTGACGTATGCCTGTTCCAAGAGGCACGATTCCTGAAGAAACTTGTCGAGCTTTCCTTCAACAATTTTATGTCTCACATTTTCGGGCTTGTCCTTGGCTTCTTCCAGAAATCGCTCCCGAGCCTCAGAAACGATTTTTTCGTCCATATCCTTGCGGTCAACCACTTTGGGAGAAGCCGCAGCAATATGCATGGCCAAATCCTTGGTCAATGTCTTGAAGTCTTCGGTCCGGGCCACAAAATCGGTTTCGCAATTCACCTCGATCAGAACACCGATTTTGCTTCCAGCATGAATATAGGAAGAAACCAGACCTTCGGAAGTTACCCTGTCCGATTTTTTCTGGGCATGAAGGGACCCTTTTTGCTTCAGGATTCCAAATGCCTTTTCCATATCACCCGCGGCATCTGCCAAAGCCTTTCGGCACTCCATGAACCCGGCTTGGGTTCGGTCTCTCAACTCTTTTACTAACTGCGCAGATATCTCCAAGAACAACTCCTTGATTGTTGTGGAAGGAGAAATCTCCTTCCACAAGAATGATCTCTCAATTGAACAAAGAAGGCCTTTTCAGAAAGATGGCCTATGCTTCTGACTCTTGGGAAACAGCCTGCTTTTCCGCTTCCGGTGCAGAGAAAGTCACAGGAGCTGCCTGACCGGACAGTGCTCCGGAAAGAACGGCATCAGCAATTCCTGCGGTCATCAATCTGATCGACCGGATTGCATCGTCATTCGCGGGGACAGGAAACTGAATCAAATCCGGATCACAGTTGCTATCAACCATTGCGATGACCGGAATTCCCAGACGGTTTGCTTCATGAATGGCAATATGTTCCTTTTTGGGGTCGACAACGAAGATGGCTCCAGGAAGACGGTTCATCCCGCGAATTCCGGAAAGGATCGCCAAAAGTTTCCGATGTTCCTTGTCAAGGATCGCCACTTCTTTTTTGGGAAGGCGGGCAATTTCCCCAGCTTCAATCATGGACTCGATCTTGTTCAGACGATCCACCGATTTTCTCACCGTCTGCAGATTGGTCAACATACCACCAAGCCACCGTTCGGTTACATAATACATTCCGCAACGATCGGCTTCCTGCTGGATGATGGGCTGGGCCTGACGCTTTGTCCCGACAAAAAGAACAGACTTTTTGTCCTTGACGAGGTTCCGGATAAAGTCTTTGGCAGCCTTGAACCTTTTCGCTGTCTGCTGAAGATCGAGAATATAGATTCCATTTCGTTCTCCATAAATGAAACGCTTCATTTTTGGATTCCATCGTTTTGTCTGATGGCCGAAATGGACACCCGATTCGAGCATTTCCTTGATTGTTGTTTCTGTCATTTTGAACTCCTCTGATTGGTGGGGTTTTCGCCAGAACCGATACCCGTTGTCAAAGTGCCGAGATGCCACCGCACATAAATGATCAACAGGACCCCATTAAAGCCGCCTGGATACCTTTTCAGAACATCCGGAAAAGGAGGCGCCCACTGGTTCTGGAAATACCGATTTTATTTTTGCATCCCAGTTTTGCTTTGCTCCCGGCTACCGGGAGATAACAAAGCATCCTTGTATTGTCATTCAAACAAGGCTCAAAAATCAAACAGACTCAGCCGTTTCATACCGGAAAGAACCAGCTTAACCAAGCGATCCCTGATTAGTCAATATACGGACTATTCAGAAGTAAACTTTCTTAAATGATTCTTCGAACAAATGAACGCAAGAGCATACTACGTTCTGCCCTTGTATCCAGCATTGATCCTTACATATTCATAAGACAGGTCCGTGGTCCAATACTCTGCTGTCATCTGTCCCATTCCGAGATGAACTGTCACGGTAATATCGGATTTTTTCAAAACTTCCAGGGCTTTTTCCTCCTGATCCACACCAAGGCCGACACCATGCTCCACCAATGCAACATCTCCCACTGCGATCAAAATCTTTTCCGTCCTAACGGGAACACCTGCATTTCCTATAGCCGCCATGATTCGGCCCCAATTCACATCTTCTCCATAAAAGGCGGTCTTTACCAACAAACTTTTGGCGATCGTGGAAGCAATTTTTTTTGCATCGCTTTTTGACCGGGCTCCCTGAATCACCAGATGCAGAAATTTTGTCGCACCCTCAGCATCCCTCAGCAGAAGATTTCGAAGTTCGGAAGCGACCTCCATCAATGCCTGGGTAAATTCCCGATGCCATTCAGTTCCTTTCCCTATAACAGGATTTCCGGCCATCTGATTTGCCATCAGATAAACACTGTCATTCGTGCTGGTGTCACCATCGACAGACAGCGTGTGAAACTGTTCTTCCACAATCTGGTGAAGGGAGGCTCTCAACGCATCCTTTTCGATTACCGCATCCGTTGTGATAAAAACCAGCATTGTAGCCATATTCGGATGGATCATCCCCACACCTTTTGCCGATCCTCCAATTCTCACGATCTTTCCGCCTATCAGAACCTCCTTCTGGCTCGATTTGGGATAAGTATCGGTTGTCATGATCGCTTTTGAAAAATCAACATATCCTTTTGGAGAAATCTTTTCTGACAACGCAGGAAGGGCATTCAGAATGGAAGTCATCGGCAAGTTTCTGCCAATGACTCCAGTGGATGCAGGCAGGACCTTTTGAGCAGAACAACCAATATAATGCCCCACTTTTTCCGTCAATAGCATGGCGTCCGCCATTCCTTGCTCGCCGGTACAGGCATTTGCATTTCCACTGTTGACAATAATGGCCATCCCGATTCCCCTTCGAACTCTTCTCTGGGAAATCTGGACAGGAGCTGCCTTCATTTTATTGACAGTAAACATTCCCACAATCAAAGCTTCTTTTTCAGAAACCAGGAGCCCCAGATCCAATGCTCCCTTTTTCTTGATACCGGCATGAATCCCTGCAGCCTTAAAACCTTCAGGGAAGGTCACACCACCACGATCCTTTTTCACCATTCGTTTTCTCCATATTTTTAAGGAAAAGCTCCCCAGAGCGGCAATCCCGTCATCTCATCCTCCCCCAGAACAAGATTCATCGATTGAATGGCCTGACCGGCCGCCCCCTTAATCAGATTGTCTATGGCCGTCATGACAACGACAGCCTTCTTGCTTCTAACTGCATGAATATCAATCCGATTGGTGCCGCGAACATGAGCTGAGCTGGGAGGACTATTCACAATCCTGACAAATGGATTGTCTTCCTGGTACTTCAAGAGAAGGGATTCAATCATCCCGGGTGTCACATCATCCGAAACCGGAAGGTAAATCGTTGATATCAGCCCCCTGTTGATGGGAATCAGATGGGGAACAAAAATGACTTCTCCTGTTTCGCCAGAGAATAGATTCATTGCATTTTCCATTTCTGGGACATGGCGATGGACCATTGGCTTATAAGCCTTCATCCCCTCGGCAATTTCCGGGTAATGCGTATCTTGAGTCAAAGCTCTCCCCGCACCGGATACACCCGATTTTCCATCGACAATCACAGGCCCCTTATCCAGAAACCCGGCATGAAGAAACGGAAGGAATCCGAGAAGGGCTCCCGTTGGAAAACATCCCGGACTGCCGATATAACGGGCCTTTGAAATCGTTTCCCTATTCCATTCCACAAGACCATAAGTCGAAGATGGAAGGGTTTCCGGGGCTCCATGCTCCATATGGTAGACATTGCTGAAATCGTCTGCTTTCGCAAAACGATAATCCGGACCAAGATCAATCACGACAGGATGAGGCTTTGGGAGGGTGGCCACAATCCGGGACGACATTCCTGCCGGAAGCGCCGTAAAAAGGATATCCAGATCATTCCATAAGGATACGGAGGAGGTTTTTTCCAAGATTCCGATATCCGGCAAATTGGGAAACAATGAAGACAAGCGTTCACCTGCATTTGACTCGGCACTTAGCCTTTCAATCTCAACTTTCGGATGATTCAGAAGAAGGTGGATCAACTCCCCTCCACCATAACCCGATGCTCCAGCGATACCCACTTTGACCTTATTGGACATCTCCCCCTCATTCAGCAAAAAAAAAGGGAGGCTTTCACCTCCCCTTTTGTACAACCACAAGAGAATACGTTCTTTGGAACAGTGACTATCTCTTGGAAAACTGGAAGCGTTTCCTGGCACCCTTTTGTCCGTATTTCTTTCGCTCCTTGATACGGGCATCACGGGTCAGGAAGCCTTCCTTTTTAAGTGCTTCCCTGAGTTCCGGATTGATTTCAAGAAGGGCTCTGGAAATACCATGCCGAAGGGCTTCGGCCTGACCGGTCAAGCCACCACCGCTGACACGGGCAAAAATATCAAGCTTCCCACCCATCTGGGTAATCTCAAGGGGAGCCTTGACCTGGCTCGACCAAAGAAGACGCGGAAAATATTCTTCCAGCGGTCTGTCATTGATCAAGATATTGCCTGAACCCGCCTGGATCCTAACCCTTGCAATAGCACACTTTCTTTTGCCAGTGGCATTTCCCCGACCTTCATCCATCTGGTCCTTGCTCTCTCGTTCCTTGTGTTCCCTCTCCATACTAAACTCCTGTCTGGACTGTTACAGGTGACTGGGCCGCATGTTGATGCTCAGGTCCTGGGAAAATCCGAAGTCTGGTCATATAGATCTTGGCCAGCTTGTTTTTGGGAAGCATGCCTTTTACAGCATGGCTGAGGATATACTCGGGCTTTCTTTCCCTCATCTCACCGGCAGTGGTCTCCCTGAAACCTCCAGGGTAACCGCTGTGACGGTAATACATTTTATCTGCCCATTTTTGTCCCGTCAGAGCAATCTTGGAGGCATTCACAACTACCACATAATCACCAAGATCCTGATGGGGCGTATAGCAGACCTTCCCCTTGCCCCGAAGTATGCGAGCGGCTTCAACACTCAACTTTCCAACAGTCTTTCCTGTTGCATCAAGAAGATACCATTTCTTCTGGCCGACCTCTTCAGGATCGGCGATCCGCGTTGTCTTCTGAATCACGGCTTTAAAAACCTCCTGTTCCGGCCCCCTAGGACCGGATAATTACCGGTTTGGCCTCCATTGTCTGAAGCGATATCGCTTCAGCAGACAACATTGGCAACATGCCACGCATGGCTTTATGGACCCGATCAAGATCCTTGCTGGCAAGAACCCCGATCTGGGCGATGGACGAGTAAAACGATCCGTCCTGACGATCCAGGAATAACTGGATCAGGGTTGGCAGATTCAAACCCTGATCTGTCAAGGACTTCCTGAGTCCCTGAATGCGTTCAAAAAAAACCTCTTCCCCCTGACGGGCTTTTTCCATGACGGGCATGATCACACAGTCCACCTTCCCTTTCAACCATTCGAAGCGGGAAGGGCCCGAGTCAGAGAGATCTCCGAACGGAATGATCTTCATTCCCAATTCGGAAAGAACGTTGTAGATCTGCCGGCCATAATCCGTCTCCAGAAGGAATCTTGGAACGGCGACAGAGTATTTAAGGCTCCCTCCAGAAGCTTTCTGAATCTCCCGGGACTTCTGATAGAGATCATTTCTCAGCCCATTAAGCCAGTATCGGTTCTCTGCCTTCCAGCGGCTGAGAAGGCGATTGGCCCCATACTGAATAATCACGGAAGAAATATCCATCCGCATCAACGAACGAAAAATGGTCTTCCATGAGTAAAAGCTAACCATTCCGTCAATTGCGGATTTATTCAATTCGTACGCGGTCATGTTTCTCGGACGATAAACAACATGGTGACCGTCATACAAGCTCCAGTCTTTTGTCAGAAGCTCTCGGGCACCGGTTGCATAAAGCCGGTCATAATCCGGCGAACCCGGCAAAGGGGTCAGAATCATCAACTGAATCGATTCCATCCCCCACTTTTCGGCAAAACGGGCTGTTTCCATAATCGTTTCACGATCATCGAAATCCGAACCGACGACAAACATCCCGTGGATACGAATGCCTGCTTCCTTGAATTTCTGGATCGAGGACACAATCTTTTCATATGTCTGTCGCTTATTGAAAAGATCAAGCGTTTTGGGATTGATCGACTCAAAACCGACAAACACATTGAAACAGTTGCTTTCCTTGAACAGCTCCAGAAGCTCAGGATCAAACGCCGTCTCAATACGAACCTGAGCACCCCACTGCGGGGTCAACCCCTCGGCAATCATCCTTCGCAAAAGATCCTTTGTCCGCTTCCGATTGGCCGTAAAAAGATCATCCGCGAAGAAGATGTATTTCGGATTATTCACACGGATCTCTTCAATCACCCGATCAATCGAGTGCATTCGCATCCCATGGCCGTACATCCCCGGGACCGAGCAAAAAGAACAGGTAAAAGGACATCCCCGGGATGTCGCAATGGAGATCAGTCCTCCATTTTTCCACCCGTGCACCAACCCATAATCCGGAATGGGGTTGGAATCAAGATCCTCTTTCAGAGGCCGGTCAGGATTATGCTCCTTCAGCCCCTTTTTCCAGTAAGACAATCCTGAAATATCTGAAAGGGCAATGACACCTTTGTCCCCATCAGAAGCCGAATTCGACCTCCATGGTCCCCAGTTCATTGCCCGAATCAGCTCAAACAACGATTCTTCGCCTTCTCCCCTGATAACGAAATCCGCATGATCCAGCGCCTCGTCAGGTAGGAAGGTTACATGTGTTCCACCCAATACAACCGGAATCCCGGAACTTCTGACAGCATCCGCCAGTCTGTAGGACTGGGGAGCCGTGGATGTCAGGAGAGAGATGCCGACGACATCGGCGGAGAAAACCTCCGCCATGTCGATTGGGGCAATGTCTTCGATAAAAACTTTTACATCCCACCCTATATCCCTGAGCATGGTTCCCAACAAAATAACCCCAAGCCTCGGAATGGAAAACTGACTATAGACGTGGAGATGCGATGACTTTGGCTCAACAAGAACGAACTTTTTTTTCACGTTACGAACTCCTCTCCCTTTAGTTAGGATCGGACTGCAACGACTCCCCCTATAGGGAGAAAAGAATCAGCCGTTCGGATGAATCCGATCTTTCTTTGCAAGAAGCTCTTCCTGTGTCTCTGTGTATTCAGGATCCAGGATACAGCACTCATCAATGGGACAAACGGCCGCGCACTGGGGGTCCTCATGGAAACCCACACACTCAGTGCAAAGCTCAGGGTCGATGATGTATACCGGATCCCCTTCACTGATAGCATCATTTGGACACTCGGGAATACATGCACCACAAGAAATACAGTTGTCTTCAATTTTTAAAGACATAACCAGAATCCTCCTTGACGATATGAACAATGTTCAGGGTTACAGACCATGCAATAGCGAATTTTCACTGCCATAAAGGTGGACAGGACCGCATGCACCACATCATGCACTCTGGCTTGGCCAGCGTGCGAATGATATCCAAAAAAACGCTTACACAATTACATTTTAGACACTTCTCACGCAAATCGATACCACTTTCCCCGTTTGAGCTTTCACCCAAAGGTCTCCAATCGTACATCCTAGAGCTTTCCTTTTGCAACCTTTCCCATCTTTTCGCACCAGTCTCCACAAAAACCGCTTGCTCGGCTTCAATGGCATTTTTCTCAACATCCTCTGACAGGATTGTTTGGCGTTACCGATCTTCCTGTAATACAATGCCAGAATTGGCAGACAATTTTATGATGAGCACCCGCTCAATGGTCTCTATCCATGTTGTTTTGTCTGTTTTTTACCAGAACGAATACCCCATCTTCCATGAAGGGACCGGATCGATGATTTTGAAGACCATCCAGACCAAAGAATCAAAAACATTTACCGCTTATCCCTGGAATTTCTTTTTCCCGCTATTTGGATGGATTCTGTTGATTTTATCCTTAACAGCTTCTTGCACTCCCCAGTCCAAGGACGTTCCCCAACTCAAGGGCACAGTCAATATCGCACCCAATGTTCCCTTGTGGATGCTTCATGGAGATCTTTCGATCGTTGTGTTTATGAAAGGAAGCACATCTCCCGCCTACCTTCCAGTAGCCATATCCATTTATCCTCACCCCGTCTTTCCACTCACATTTTCCATCGATCAGGATAATGTTCGCCTGTCGGGTATCAAGCTCGCCGGCAATGTGAAGATCCAGGCCCGACTGAAACTCTCTGGGAATCAGCAAGATTCTCCTTCAACGCTCTATACATCCGGAACCCCATCGGATGGAGTTGTGGATGGACAGCCGGTTTCCCTCACCATCAGCCAGGAATCCCACCCTTGATGGTGGATACAGAAATCCTTCTCTCAAATCTTATTCTTCCCATGCATATGGGCGTTACGGAAAATGAGCGTTCACAACTCCAGACCATCCTTTTTTCTGGTATTTTCACTCTCGACCCAAAAGGGAATCGATCCCATCTCACTGACCGGATCGAAGACACTGTCGACTATGCCCGCCTCGCGTCGGCCATCAAAGAGTTCTCATCGTCCCTAACACCCCATCTCCTTGAAAGTCTCGGCTATCTTTTGGGAAAACACATATTGGACACCCTTCCCGGGATATCCAAAATGTCCCTCACACTGACAAAAACTCCATCTCCTCTCCTTCGGGAAACAGGAGCGGATGTTTCCATCAGAATCACCCTAAACAGAGAAGGAATCATCTGACATGTTTCACCCCGGTGTATTCGGCACTCTCCTCCTTGAAACATCTGCAGGAGGACTTTACCTCCTTTCGTTCATGAATCGATTCGACAGGGTCAGCAGAACCTTTTACCGGCTTCACGGAACAATTTTCCTGATCCTGTCCGGGATGGCACTTTTCTTTATGGGCCCAACAACCTATACGGGACTCCTCTCGGAAGACTATCGCCATGTGGGCAATCTCTCAGTCCTCTTTCTTACCGCCGGGATTCTTGTCCTGATCCTCTACAATGTCATCGTTTATTTCGGTAATTGGAAAAATCAGCAACCCCGATCCCGTCAGATCGGCACGGTTGCGGCACTTCTGCACCTTATTTCCCTTTCATGCCTCATCCTTGCTCTGCTTCCCGATTGGTCTCCGTCACCCAAGAACCTTCTGGTCGTCTTCTCTTTCCTCAGTTCAGCCTTTTTGCTGGGAGTTGTCCTTCTTGCCATGAATATGGGTCATTTCTATCTGACCAACCCGACACTGCCCATTGAACCGCTTCTGTTTCTCACCAGAATTATGGTCTGGGTCATGTTCTTTGTATCAGGAGTCACTATTCTTGAAACAGCTTACGATCTCAAGGTCAGTCCGGATTTTGCGCAGGCACTGAAGCTTGAATCGTTTCAGGGACTTTATGTATGGGGGAGACTTCTTCTTGGGATTATCGGAGGAATTGTCATTTCGGTCTTGTCCCTCAAGACGGTCAAGATGCACGCCACTCAAGCAGCAACCGGCCTTTTATATGTCGCACTTCTCTTTATTCTTTTCGGACAAGCTTTTTCAGGGTTCCTGTTTCTCGAAAACGGGATTCTTCTGTAAACCGACCAACAGAAGGTGGAGAGTTCACCCCATGAACGGATCGATGGGGTGAACTCTCCATAACGGGTTGTCGATCAGGGCGCGATCACTGAAAACTCTTCTATGTGGGAGAGTGGATCACTCTTGACAATCACCTGACGGTTGATCTTTTTCTCAACAGCCACAAGGAAATCCCTTTCTTCTTCCTGAAGCGCCACCTGAACATCAGGATGAACGTACAAAACCACCTTTCGATCTTTTCCTGGCTGTCTTGATCCGACGGGAACATGCCTGAGTTCTTCCAGGATCTCGTAAATGATCGTTCTCAGGGATTTCGTATACCCTTTCCCTTCACAGTAGGCACAAGTCTCTCCCAACAGGTGAACAAGGTCTTCCCTGACCCGTTTTCTCGACATTTCCACCAGTCCCAGATCCGAAATCTTAAGTGCATTCGTTCGGGCCTTGTCTCTGGACAGAGCCTCCTGCAATCCCTGAAAAACGCGCTCCCTGTTTTTTTCCTTTTCCATGTCAATAAAGTCGATAATAATAATCCCACCCACATTTCTGAGCCGGATCTGTCTTGCGATTTCTGTAACAGCCTCGACATTTGTCTGAAGAATCGTTTCTTCCGGGTCATTGCCGCCAACAAAACGGCCTGTATTGACGTCAATCACCGTCAGCGCCTCGGCCCTGTCAATCACCAGATAACCGCCTGACTTGAGCCATACCTTCTTCTCCATAGCCTTTGAAAGCTGCCGGTCGACATCATATTCGGTAAAGAGGGGCTTCTCCCCCTCCCAAAATTTGATCCTGTCGGCATAATCCGGAAGGTACAGGGATGCAAACTCCTTGATCCGTTCATACTGCTTCCGATCATCAATGATAAGGGAATCCACCTCCGGAGTCAGATAATCCCTGATCGTCCTGAAAACGACATCCAGATCTTCCCTAACCAAGGAAGGAGCCTTGATCTGGGCACTTTTTGCCAGAATGTCCTGCCAAAGAAGTTCGAGGAAGACCATGTCGGACTGGGCTTCCGCTTCGGTCATTCCTTCTGCAACAGTCCGAATGATGAATCCACCCTTTTCATTCCTGTAATTGTTGACCAATTCCTTTAGGCGATTGCGCTCATCCTCATCCGTAATCCTTCTCGAGACTCCCACATGATTGACCTGAGGCATATAGACAAGATATCGACCAGGCAAACTGATATAGCTTGTTGATCGGGGGCCTTTTGTACTGATCGGCTCCTTTGTCAGCTGGAGAAGAATCTCCTGCCCTTCAACCAGGATTTCCTCGATGGATTTCTTGACATGCTTTTTGGCCGGCTCATGATGATTCGCCTGCTCCTCGGCGGGAACTTCCGAAACTTCCGGAGCAACAGGCTTTTCAATCTCCATGGTTTCCGGAACCGCGTCACTTCCCTCGACAAAGATATCATCCACATACAAAAAAGCGGCCTTCTCAAGACCAATGTCGACAAAAGCGGCCTGCATTCCCGGAAGGACCTTGCCAACCCTTCCCTTGTATATATTTCCGACAATACCGGCTGAACGTTTCCTTTCAAAGAAAAACTCTGCCAGATGATTGTCCTCCATCAATGCAACCTTCGTTTCTTCATTCGTTACATGGATTAAAATTTTTTGCATCATGAAGCCACCAGAACCTTTCTTTGGATTTGATCAATAAAAACCAATTTCCTCATTACCACAGATTATCTTGCGACAGAAGAAAGAAATCTTGTCCCTATCCTCTGGCCGCAAAGCGAATTATCCGCATTCCCTCAATCGAACATTCAGGATCAATGCCAGTCCAACCATTGTCATCAAAAGAGCGGAACCGCCATAACTCATAAATGGCATGGGAATTCCCACCACCGGCAAGACCCCCACCACCATCCCGGCGTTGATCAAAAAACTGACGCCAAAAACACCTGTCAACCCGGCTGCCAGATAAAACCCTTTTGGATCACTTGCAGTCATGGCTGTTTCAAAGCCGAACCACAAAATCAGCATATTCAGGGCAATCAAAAAAAGAGCTCCTAAAAAACCCCATTCCTCTGAAAAAACGGCAAAGGCAAAGTCCGTCGAAGCGCCGGGAAGATACCGGAACTTGACCTGGGTTGCCCCATGGATTCCCTGCCCCCATAAACCTCCCGAGCCGACCGCCACCATCGATTGCAACGTATGATAACCAAGCCCCATCGGATCGGCTTCCGGATTCAGAAATGTCCTGATTCTGTCCTTCTGGAATGAATGGAGGTGTGTCCAGATCAGTTGCCATGCAATGGGAAGTGCCGTCACAGATGCCAGCGCTGTCAGGAAAAACGTATGTGCCCTGATCCCTCGCAAAACGAGAAAGATCGCGAGTGTGAAGATCAATCCCAGGGCTGTTCCCAGATCTGGCTGTTTTGAAATGAGATAGGCAGGAAGCAATGTCAGGAGAAAAGCCAGAAGGATCCTGTCTACCCGCAATCCCTCAAAGGAAGGCTCCCGTGCAAAGAGGTAGATCAGCATAAACAGCAAGGCCAGCTTCATAAACTCGGATGGCTGGATCATGATCGGCCCCATCCCAAGCCATCGCCTCGCCCCATGGCTTTCATGGCCCACCAGACGAACAAGGATCAGCAAGATAAAGAGAACCGAATAAATATAAGGACTTTTCTGTAAAAATGTCTTATAGGGAACCATCAGGCAAATCCAGAACAGGGCAATTCCCACAATCGCCCAGACGCCCTGTTTCAAGGCCAGATGCCAGTCGATCGAGTATTGGGTCAAGAGTCCAAGGGAAATCATGACAAGGATCACGCCCAAAAAAGTACTGTTGGAACGGAGGATATAAGAAACGGGCAACCCTGTTCTCACTTTTGGGCTCCTGTAACAGGAGCCGGGGCAGCTCCCTTGATGTAGTCTTCATAAAATAGCTTGAAGACCTGCCTCGCGACCGGACCGGCGGTATCCCCTCCATCCCCTCCGTTTTCAATCAAAACGGCAACAACGATTTTGGGAGCGGCGAAGGGGGCAAATCCCACGAACCAGGAGTGTGCCCGAATCTTGTGATGGCCAGGACCACTTGGCCCCCGATTGGAAATCACCTGAGCGGTTCCTGTTTTTCCCGCTATTTCCATTTCCTTCATCTTAACGGGTCGTCCGGTCCCGGACGGATTGTTGACCACCTCCCATAACCCTTCCCGAACCGGCTCGAAATGGTCAAGCGGAAGACCAGTAGGTACCGTCCGGACGGAGGAGCCGCTGGCATCAAGTAAAAGATGGGGTGTCACAAGAGTCCCCTGGTTTGCCACAACCGCCATCAGGCGAGCCATTTGAAGAGGGGTTACCGTCAGGTAACCTTGCCCGATCGCAAACGGCAGACTCTCCCCAGGATACCAGGGCTGGTTGAATCGCTTCTTCTTCCACTTCCGGTCCGGAACAAAGCCAGAAGCCTCGGATGGCAAGTCAATTCCTGTCTTCTCTCCCAAACCAAACGTTCTCGCATAAGCTGCCATCCGGTCCGGTCCAATCGTCATTCCCGCACGATAAAAAAAGATATCGCAAGACTGCATGATCGCCTGCTTCAGATAAATATGACCATGCCCTCCCTTTTTCCAGTCATGAAAATCCCATCCATGGAGGTGCAGAATCCCATTGCAGTAAAACTCTCGGGATGGATCAATCGCGCCGGAATCCAGCCCTGCCATCGTCGTCACGATTTTAAAGACAGAGCCGGGAGGGTAAGTTCCCTGAACGCCGCGGTTCGAAAGGGGTGTTCTGGGATCCGAAAGGAGCGTTGCCCACAAATGGCGAGACATGGTTCCTGAAACCAGATTGGGATCATAGGACGGGTGGCTGGCCATCACAAGCACCTGTCCATTCCTGGGGTCAAGCGCCACAACAGCACCTTTCCTGTCACCCAGTGCATCTTCAGCAACCTTCTGGAGGCGCCAGTCAATTGTCAGGCGAAGAGCATGTCCTTCCGTCGGCAAAGTCGGAGACAGCTTTTTGATGACATCCCCCTGGGAATCCACCAGATTTCGGTCTTCCCCGGGAGTTCCCTGCAGAAGAGAGTCATACTCCTTTTCCAAACCTGTTTTCCCTATTCCGGTCCCCGGTGGAAAATGGCGGGCATAAGAACTTTTCATGTCTGCGACGGATAGCGAGCCGACATATCCCAGCATGTGGGCAGCCAGATCCCCCTTTGTATAACGGCGATCGGGAATGGCCTGGATCACAACGCCATGAAGCCGCCAGAGATCCATCTGGACTCTCGCGAGCTGGGCAATCGTCAAATGGGTCAGAAGGGGAATGGGGAGGTACGGAGGAAGGATATCCCTGACCTTGTCGAAGGTGTCCTCAATCTCGGACACCGGCACACCCAGATCCCGGGAAAGTCGGTCCATGATCTGGTCTTCATTACCCTTAAGTCCATATTGAATAAGGGAGACAGCGAAATTCATATTATTGCTGACAAGAATCTCCCCATTTCGGTCGAGGATAGGACCACGAAGGGGAGGAAGGGGGACAATTCTCAGGATGTTTCCATTGGCCAATCGGAGGTATTTTTCATGCTCGGTGATCTGGACGGTAAAAAGTCGAAGGAGGAGAACGGCAACACCCACTCCGATAAGGACAAGGAGGATCCTGAACCTGCCCTGAGGAGTTTTGGGAAGCTTAAAAAGAAGGCTGTCCCCTGAAAGTCCCAGAGCGGGAGCATCTTCTCTAAGAACCATGGGCCTTCGCCCGGTAAAGGGTAATCCCTGAAACGACTTCACACACCACCCTCACAGGAATGTCAGAAAGGATTCTTCTTCCCAAAACATCCAGGGATGGGTCTTTTTCCTAATGAAATTCTCTGATCGGGAACGAACAGGGATTATCTGACCAATTTCTTGGACACGGATTCAAGCCTGGCAAAACCAAGCTGCCCTGATCCATACAATATTCCCACAAAAAGAGATCCTAGGATTCCGGTTGCCAACAGGCGCATCCAATCGGGGGCCTGCCCGACTTCGGGAGCTCCATGCCCCAGAAGGTGCGGCAGCATCACGGAAGCAAACCCATCCATCATCAATACCCCCCACCAGGCAACCAGCGCATTTTTGGGATGGTTCCACTGGATCAGGGGGAACAGCCATACAATTAAAATCGAAACCAGAACTGACTTTGCGACAAGCTCAAACATCGGATCAATCGAAAACAGTGTCAACACCGTCCCCATCAGAACCGCGCAGGCAATTGCCGCCAGCAGGGGGGTATTTCGAAGTCCAAAAAACAAGATCGGGACCAGCCAGTCAATCCACAAAAGAGGAGGCCATTTCAGTGCAACAACAGAAGACAACAGCAACAGAATCAAAAGGAGCAGAACCCGGTAAAACCATCTCATTTAGGCTGGGCACCAACAAGCTGATGATCCGACCAATGATGCTCCGGCGAAAAAACATATACATAATGAAGATCATTCAAATGCTCTGAAGGTACAACCTGAACCTGATGGAACAGCATCTTTTCCCTTTTTCCAACCGCTCGAACACTTCCAATGGGAACGCCCTGAGGGAATATGCCATCCTCACCAGTTGTTTCAACAGGGTCACCAACCTTAACAGCTGCCAGGATCGGGAGATATTTCAAACGCAGGCTCTTGCCCTGCCCCTGCCCGTGAATAATACCAGAATCAGGGATTCCCGGAATCCTGGCTTCCAAAGCAAAATAGGTGTCCTCAATCCACAGGACCTGACTGAAATGCGGAAAAACCCGGACGACATAACCCAATACACCAAAAGAGCCAACGACGCCGGATTTCTCTTTGATACCATCAGCCGACCCGCAATCCAGAAGAAATGTCCTGTGGCCAGAAGTGGGATTGATCGCCATGACACTGCAGGATGTGCCCGGCGTCACAACCCGATTTCTAAGAGAGAGAAGAGCCCTCATCTGGGCATTTTGAAAAAACAGGTCCCTCGATTGATAAAGCCTGCGGGACAGGAGGGCAATCTCTTTCTTCAGCCCTTCGTTTTCTTTCTTCACCGCTACAAGGTCAAGATAATTGCTCCAAAGAGAGCCTGCTTGCCGGGATCCGGATGAGACTCCCGATAAAAAACCGCCGAACAGGCTTTCAGGAGCTGTCACAAACATCGCCCGAAAGAGTCTTGGGTAAAAACCGAGGATCACCAAAACAACAAGCAGGACAATCAAAAAAGGAACCAGTATTCTTGGCGGTTTCCCCTGGAGTCGAGGCTTTTCCAAAGATCAGCCCCCTATGGAAACCTTCCTCAACACTTCAAGCTCCTCAAGAGTTTTTCCGGTTCCCATGACCACCGTCTGAAGCGGATTGTCCACAGTGATGATCGGAAGACATATCTCTTCACGAAGTCTTTTATCAAGACCGCGGAGCATCGAGCCTCCTCCTGTGA
This sequence comes from Leptospirillum ferrooxidans C2-3, assembly GCF_000284315.1. Taxonomy (NCBI): domain Bacteria; kingdom Pseudomonadati; phylum Nitrospirota; class Nitrospiria; order Nitrospirales; family Nitrospiraceae; genus Leptospirillum; species Leptospirillum ferrooxidans. The sequence continues at coordinate 2,213,801 of NC_017094.1, forward strand.
GAACAATCCCCCTGTCAATAATATCGGCGGAAAGTTCCGGAGGAGTATTCTCAAGGGTTTTCTGAACCGTCTGGACAATGCGGCTGATCGTATCGGAGAGGGCTTCCCGAATTTCTCCATCGGTGATCTTGACTGTCTTCGGAAGTCCCTTGATGATATCCCTGCCCTTGATCACCATGGTGCGCTCTTCCGTTTCGGCAATTGCAGACCCGACCTCGATCTTGATCCGCTCGCCCATGGCATCGCCAATCAGGAGGTTATGTTTTTTCTTGATGTACTGGATGATATCTTCATCCATCCTGTCACCTGCAACCTTGATCGATTCGCTGTAAACAATCCCGCCGAGAGAAATGATCGCCACATCGGTTGTTCCACCACCGATATCGATCACCATGTTCCCTGAGGGCTCCATAATGGGTAGACCCGCTCCAATCGCCGCAGCCAGAGGCTCCTCGATCAGATAAACCTCACGGGCTCCGGCCAGGCGGGCCGCATCCTTCACCGCCCGCTGCTCCACCTGGGAGATACGGGAGGGGATACAGATCACCATCCTTGGGCGAACAAAGGTCGATCTCTGGTGTACCTGATTGATAAAGTGGGCAATCATCTGCTGGGCAACATCGGGATTATCAATGACACCATTTCTCATGGGACGAATCGCGATGATGTTTCCCGGTGTACGGCCCAGCATTTTCTTCGCTTCCTGGCCAATCGCCAGAATCATATTGGTTTTCTGGTCTATGGCAACAATCGAAGGCTCATTGATGACGATACCCTTACCCCGAACATAAACCAGTGTATTGGCGGTTCCGAGATCAATCGCCAGATCCTGGGAAAGAAAACCGAACATTCTGGCAAAAAATGACAACCTTTCCCCCTTGCTTGAAACGTGCCTACTAAAGAGGCCTGTTCTTTCCCGGCACCGGATCCTCCGGTGCACCGAAATCCGGGATATCTCTCCCCACTGGAGGATATCCCTTCCCCTCAACATTTGTTCCCGCCCAATCATCACCCAGGCGATGATCAGTTCTGGTTCCCACCAGCATGACAAACTCTATTCCAAGGACAGAAAGCATGAGGAACCATCCCACCCATGGAATCAACCCGATCAAGAATGCAAAAGCGACTGGAATATTCCTGATGGTGGATTCAAAATAACGGCAGTTTCCTCCGGACGACCTTCGCACGCTCAGTCGGGTCATGCGCTTTCCCAGACTGCCTCCCGGCAAACCATCTGCGACAAGAAGATAGGCCGTGCCGGAAACCGCGCCCAGAAAGTCCCCACCCATGAGGTCTCCCAACCTCAAAAAGGCTGCCGCCACGAGAAGATCAATAAATTTGCCGAGAACCCTGTCAAAAAAATAGGAAACCCTCTCGGAGGAGTCGGGAACCCCCATCTTAACGCTCCATTTCCGGGATTCTGGACAGATAAACCAATCTCAAAAATTCTTAATGGACAAAACTACACACAACCTGAATAAATTGCAAACGAATCAGACAAGCATCACCCCTGCAGCGGATCTGAGAGCCGAAATAGCCTCCCTTCTCGAAGCTCCGGAGAAAATGGCCGTCCCCGCAACAATCGTATCAGCACCGACCGAAACAACCTGGCCAACGTTCTTGGTCGAGATTCCACCGTCGACCTCTATCCGGACGTTTGCACATCCAAGTCTCTCCTTCATCGACATCAGTCTCCTGATCTTCGAGATCGATCCCTCGATAAAGCTTTGCCCTCCAAATCCGGGGTTGACCGTCATGATCAAAACGAGATCAATCAAACCAAGGACCTCCTCAAGAACCATCAGGGGAGTGGACGGATTCAACGCAATTCCCACAGACATGCCTTTTCCCCTGATGGATTCAATCAGCCGGTGAAGGTGAGGATCTGTTTCGGCATGGACGATCAGTCGATTGACACCCGCCTTCGCCATTGGCTCCACAAGAGATGATGGATTGGAAACCATCAGATGGGCTTCCATGGGAAGATTGCTCCACTTCCGGAGGGGAGCGATCACCGGAGGGCCAAAGGTCAGGTTCGGAACAAAGTGTCCATCCATGACATCAAGGTGTAAAAGGTCCGCACCACCTTCGGTGACATCCCTGACCTCCTCCCCCAACCGGGAAAAGTCCGCGGACAAGACAGAGGGTGCAATCGACAGAAAATGAGGGTTGTGATTAGAACTCATGTCGGACCACCCCTTTCATTCCGCCGGCCATCAGTTCAAGGCGACGGACCCGTTCTTCCGTATCCGGATGTGTCGAAAACAGAGACATGATCCCCAACCTTTTGAAGGGCTCCAGAATAAACATATGGGCCGTGGCGGGACTCGCCGCCATTGGCACCTGGTTAACGCCGCCCTCCAGTTTCATCAGCCCCTGTGCCAAAAAATGAGGATTACCGCAAAGGGCTGCCCCACCGGCATCCGCCATAAACTCCCGGGACCGTGAAATGGCCATCTGGATGAGGAAACTTGCGACAGGAGCCAGAATCATCATGGCAATTCCACTCAAACCGGAACCTTCACGATCCTCACGCTCCCGACCGCCAAAAATTGCCGCCATCTGGGCCATGTTCGCAATCATCGTAATCGCTCCCGCAATTGATGCCGCCAGAGTCGAAATCAGGGTATCCCGGTTGATGATGTGCGTCAGTTCATGGCCCAGAACACCCGAGAGTTCTTCCGGGGTCAGGAGGTCCATGATACCGGTTGTCACGGCTACTGCCGAATGTTCCGGGTTTCGCCCGGTTGCAAATGCATTGGGAGAAGGATCATCGATCACATACAGTCGCGGAACCGGGATTTTACCCCTCCTGGCAAGGACCTCAAGCGTTCTGGACAATTCGTTCAGACGAGGATTGGACAACATATCCGGAGTAATTTCATGGGCGTTATACATCCTGAGAACAATCTTGTCACTGAACCACCATGATCCGACATTCATGACAAGAGACAGCCCAAACGCCAGGATCATCCCTGTCTCACCGCCAAGACTGCGACCGATCACCAGAAGAATTCCGGTCAGAAGACCCAGGAAAACCGCCGACTTAACCATATTCCACATTTTCAGCATTCCTCACGCATAATCAATAAAATAAAAAGGATCAATCACCCCAAGAAGAAACCCGGAGAAACAGGCGTTCCAGAAAGGAATTCCGAGACCTTGAGCCTTCGTCCACCCGGCTTCTGGATCTCAAGGATCCGGTATAAACCTGTTTCGCAACAGACATCAATCCCCGCGGATGAAACTCCAATGACCTCCCCTGGTTTGTTTGGGGAGTTAGGTCCGGATAAAACCAACCCACGATGGATGCGAAGATTTCCCAGAGAAGACTCCAGATAGGAGCCTGGCCACGGGTTCATTGCCCTGACATGACGGTCGATTTCAATCGCCGACATACTGGCAAAGGAAATACGTCCATCTTCTTTCCGGATCATGGGGGCGAGAGAAAATTCCCCCGCCTGTGCGACCGGAATGAGTTTCCCTTCAAGGTACTCGATGAGCCCCCTGACCAAAAACCCGGGCCCGAGATCCATCATCTTTCCGGCAAGACCTTCTGAAGTCTCATCATCCTGAAGGGGGATTGGCAACATTTTGAGAACCGGCCCGGTATCCATTCCCTTGTCCATCAGCATCAAGGTCACCCCGGATTCCGGAACACCGGAGCGAACGGCCCACACGATAGGCGATGCCCCACGAAAAGAGGGCAGGAGGGACGCATGGACATTGACACAACCATGACGCGGCAACGACAGGATCTCCCCTGGAAGAATCTTACCATAGGCTACAACAACGACCACATCGGGATTCCAGTCTTGCAGGCAGGACAGTGCATGCCCGTCACGGAGCGTCGCCGGACAAAAAACAGGAATATTGTGACCTTGTGCACAGGCCTTGACCGGACTGGGAGAAAGCTCCTGCCCCCGCCCCCTGGGGCGGTCCGGCTGGCTCAAAACACCAACCAGCTGAAACCTTGCCGAAATCAGCGCCTCCAGGAATGGAACCGCAAACTCGGGGGTTCCCATGAAAACCAACCGGATAGATGACGGATCAGCCACGACGGGATCTCCTGGACTGATTGCCCTTTCTCCGGATTTTCTCCATCTCGACCGACAGTCTGGCCCGGTCCCACAACGTCATCCGGTCCCTTAAAAGAAGTCCGTCGAGATGATCCATCTCATGCTGGATCAAACGGGAAAAAAGACCACTGCCTGAAAGTTCGATTATGCGCCCGTCCGGATCATGTCCCCTGACACCGATGCGCTCATGACGCGGAAGAGGAACAAAAATGCCCGGGAAGGACAGACAGCCCTCGTCTTCCGTCACGGAACCCTCACTCTCGATAATTTCCGGGTTCAGAAGAACCACGGGAGAGCGACCGGTTTTTTCTGCCCTCCGGTTCATGTCATAAACAAAGAATCTGAGATTCAGACCGACCTGAGGGGCAGCGATCCCGATTCCGGGAACGGTGTAAAGGGTTTCAAGCATCGACTGGATCGTCTCCATAAGCTTTCCGTCGACATTTGAGACCGCGAGGCAACTTTTTTGAAGGACAGGATCCCCATAGGGCCGAATCGGAAGAATCGCCATCAGTGCTTCTCCCCGGAAGAGGACACCGCCGGCAGGGTCACCAAAAGCTCGGAGCCCCACTCTGTCTGGTCTTTTCTTGAAAAGCGAAGAGAGACGCGATGCGCTTGTCCGGAAAGATTGGGAATGACGATTGAAAACAGCCCATCCCTTGGAGATACGGCTTCAAGAGGAGAATTGTCGAGAAGAACATGAAGGAGATCACCATCCCTGAATCTGCTGGTCTTTTCCCGGACAGACAGATTCAGCGTTCTCCCTGACAGGGAGCTTCCTGAAATCGTTTGTGAAACCAATACCGGACCGGCCTCCGACGAGTCAGCCGATGGAGGGGCCAACAGAACCATCGAAAGAAAACACAGTCCCCCAAAAGACACACGACTCCAAAGATCCCGATTGATCATCTCCCAACGACCCCATAGATCCAGCGACCAATTTCGGAAAGCTCCTCCACACAGACCGAATGGGCCATTTCATACTCGTGGAATTCCCCCTTCCATCCCGCCGACCGAAGCCACTCACAGGATGTTCTCCCAAGAGTTAACGGAACCACCTGGTCGAGCGTCCCGTGAGCCATCAGGAAACGGTCGGGAATCTGTCCTTCCCCAATGGGAAACGGAGCCGGGATATAGGAGGAGAGGATCATGACCCCTCCCAGAGGCTTTGGAGCAAGATGTCCCGCAAAAGCAGCGACCAGACCTCCCTGGGAAAATCCTCCGACAATGATTCTGGAAGGAGGGACCCCTCTGGCGACCTCCCCCTCGACCAGTGAAAGAACCGCATGGGCAGAACGTTTCATGCCGGAGATATCCGCTCGAGACTCGATCCTCTGATCCAGTACGTCATACCAGGCCCGCATCGACATGCCTCCGTTCACAGACACCGGCATACGGGGGGCATTCGGGAAGAGGAAGCGGATTCCTCTCGCACCGTTACCGGAAGGCAGACCCAGATAGGGAATGATCCCCTCGAAGTCACTACTGTCGGCACCGAGCCCATGCAACCAGATCACTGAGGCAACAATCTCACCAGGAGAAGATCTTTCCACCACTCCATCTATCCCTTTTTGGTCATTTTCCCGGAAAGCCATTATTCGTTCTCTTTTTTTGGACGACCGGTCACTGTCCTGATTTGAGAAAGAAGATCTTTCAGATCCGTTACCGGGGAAAGGCAGACACCACCGCCACAAACATCCGCCTGCGTTTCAAAAGAAACACCGGTGGCCGGAGGCTTTTGAAGAAAGTCCGGGAGGGAAAGGGAATCCCGTTCCCCCAGATCGATGATCAAGGTATCCAGAGGTGACTTGGCACGAGCGGACAATGACCATTCCAGGGAGCTTTTCCCCCGGACCAGAACGATGACGGGAGGTGACAGATACTCCCCCAACGCCATGATCATCGATGCATATCCCATAGGTTGCTCAAGCATCGGTTTTGAATAAAGGGCAAGCGTCCTGCCAACCTTCTCAAGCCAGTCCATCCGTCCGGAAAGGTGGGCAAGACGGTTGAGGGCCCGACAGGTAACAGCCGATCCTGAGGGTATTGCCGCATCATGGCCGGATTTTGGACGATGAATCAGCTGTTCATGGTCATGGCTCGTAAAATGGAACCCTCCGGCCGCATCATCCCAGAACTTCGAGACGAGAACATCCGCGAGGGAAAGGGCCCAGGCCAGATCTGACGGCCTGTAAACCGTCGCCAGAGACTCGACGAGAGCATCCAGAACATAAGCATAGTCATCAAGATATGCGTTCAGCCTGCTTTCACCCTTCGTCCGGACCGCCAGAAGATGATCTCCTGTCCAGAGTGTTTCCCGGAGAATATCCAGAATTTTCTGTCCCTCCATGATCCACTCCGGACGGTCAAGGATCCGTCCGGCACGGATCAGTCCGCGGGCAAGGAGACCATTCCAGCCGGTGAGGACCTTGTCATCCTTTCCGGGTGGAATCCTCTGTGAGCGGACGGACAGAAGTTTTTCTTTTGCCGATGACAAAAGTGAATGAAACGGCCCTTCCGTCAGAGAGAGACGTGAAGCCACCTCCGAAAACGGAAGATTCTTCCTGAAATGCCAGAACTCGTGTTCAAAGTTCGGTGTTTCCGAAAGGCCATAGGTGAGCGATACCACCTGATATTCCTCGGGGGTCAGAATCCTTGAGACCTCTTCACGCGTCCAGACATAATACTTCCCTTCCTCACCTTCAGAGTCGGCATCGAGGGCTGCATGAAACGCCCCGGAACTATCCCTCATTTCCCGAAAAAGCCAAGTCACAATGCCGTCACAAACCGAAGCGAGGCCGGCGTCTTCAGAAAGATGCGCACCTTCGGCGTAGACGCAAAGGAGAAGAGCATTGTCGTAAAGCATCTTTTCAAAATGGGGGATTGTCCATGTGCCATCCACGCTGTAACGGGAAAAACCGCCACCGATCTGATCGTAAATACCTCCGGAGGCCATCCTCTCCAGTGTGTGTCTTGCCATCCAGAGATCAAAAACCTCTCCTTCGCGCTCATACTCCCGGAGACATGCGGCAATATCCATTGGATGCGGAAACTTCGGTGCCGGGGTAAATCCACCGTCTTCCGAGTCGAACCGGGCTCGAAGACTGTCCCTGAGACGGGCTTCGGGCTCGATCGTCAGCGAGGACGGATCGGGGTTTGCACCTTCGCCAAGAGCATCCGATCGGGAGAGAAGCTCCGTCACAGGATGCTTTGTACCGGACAGAGCCTCTTTGTTTTCATCATAAAATTGCCGGATCTGGTGCAGAACCGAAATAAAACCGGGAAGACCGAATCGGGGACTTTTGGGGAAGTAGGTTCCTCCCGCAAACGGAACCTGGTCAGGGGTCAGAAACATCGTGAGGGGCCAGCCGCCGTTTCTTTTTGTAATCACGGTATGAGCCATCTGGTAGATATGATCGAGATCCGGACGTTCTTCCCTGTCGACCTTGATGTTGATGAAAGACTCATTCATGACCGAGGCCGTCTCCGGATCCTCAAAGGATTCATGGGCCATGACATGACACCAATGGCAGGCGGAGTACCCGATTGAAAGAAGAATCGGGCGATTCGTTTCATGGGCCAGAGAGAGTGCTTCCGGTCCCCATGGGTACCAGTTCACAGGATTTTCCGCATGCTGAAGAAGATAGGGACTCGTTTCCCGACTCAAGAGATTGGACATCAAGATCCTTTCAAGGGAACAAACTCCCCTATTATTATAATACAAACCATAAAAAACCAATATGCCATATAGGGATATGCCCAGATTGTCTTTCAGATTGTTGGAACTGATCCAAACAAGTTTCGAGCAAAAGTGGAACCCTCTTATTCTAACGGGGATGTGAACGATCATCAAATTCCATATTCGTCCACGTTTATACTAGATCTTTTCTGACAATCAGAGGATCCAAATCATTGGAGATGGGTAAAGTGTTCCGTCTTTAAGACGCTGACCATCGTGGGGGATCTTCAGGAAGAGATGGGAAAGGAAAGGCAGAGTGTCCGGGGCGTGATATCCCCCCCGGACACAAGCGCCACGCTAATTGAAGCCATATCTTCGGATAAAGAGGTTCTTGACCATCTGGGCCAAAAGGCAGTAGGGAACAAGAAGGGCCAATAGCCATGGGAAATAACTCCAGGGCAAGGGGACAAGACCAACCTTCGCTCCCAGGGAAGAAAAGGGAATGGCCACTCCGAGGATCATGATCAGCGAAGTCATCACAAGAAGCGGAGCGGATGCCCTGCTTTGCAAAAACGGGATCTTCCGGGTACGGATGATATGGACGATCAGTGTCTGGGAGAGGAGTCCTTCAATGAACCATCCGGACTGGAACAATCCGGCGCTTGCCGGACTGTTCGCCTTGAACACGAACCACATGACAGCAAATGTCGCATAGTCAAAGATCGAGCTGATGGGTCCCATCACAACCATGAATCGCCCGATATCCCCGATTTCCCATTTGCGAGGCTTTTCGAGATACTCCTCATCGACGTGATCGAAGGGGATCGCCGTCTGGGAGAGGTCATAAAGAAGGTTCTGGGTTAAAAGCTGGACCGGCTGCATGGGAAGAAACGGAAGAAAAACGCTCGACCCGAGAATACTGAAAACATTTCCGAAGTTCGAGCTCGAACCCATCTTGATATATTTGATGATGTTTCCGAACACCTTCCTGCCCTCGATAATCCCCTCTTCCAGCACAAGAAGACTTTTTTCAAGGAGGATGATATCGGCGGACTCTTTCGCGATATCGACGGCATTGTCGACGGATATCCCGATATCCGAGGCCAAAAGGGCCGGAGCGTCGTTGATCCCGTCTCCCATAAATCCGACAACATGGCCCTTTCGCTGAAGGGATCGGATGATCCGCTCTTTTTGCGAAGGAGAAAGCTTCGCGAAAACCGTTGTTTTCTCCACCCGTGAGTCGAGATCTTCATCGGAGATCTCGGACAGCTCTCCCCCCAGCATCAGGGAGTCCACCTCAAGCCCCACCTCACGACAGATTTTTCTTGTCACAAGATCGTTGTCACCTGTCAGAACCTTGACCGAAACTCCTTTTTTCCCCAAAAGGCGAATAGCTTCCATCGCCGTTTCTTTCGGAGGATCCAGAAACGCCACATAGCCAAGGAGGGTGAGATCCGACTCGTCGGCCACAGAATAGGAGGGGCCACGCTGTGAGACTTCTTTTGCCGCAACGGCGATGACACGCATTCCGTCATTGTTGAGATCATTGGCAAGTGCCATGCAGCGATCCCTTGAGACCGACTCGATCGGGATGATCTCACCGTCAATTTCGGCAAATTGGCAGATATTGAAGATCTCCTCGAGAGCGCCCTTGCAGATCAGAACATGGCTCCTGTCCTTCCTCTCGAGGATGACGGACATTCGTTTTCTCGCGAAATCAAATGGGATCTCGTCGATCTTCTGATAATCCCGCTCGACGGCCAGGTCTCCCCAGATTTCATGATGTTTCAAGATCGCGACATCCAGAAGATTTTTCAGACCCGTCTGATAGAAGCTGTTTAGAAAGGCATATTTCAGAACATGGTTCTTTGGATTGCCGAGGGGGTCCACATACTTTTCAAGAACAACCTTGTCCTGTGTCAATGTTCCTGTCTTGTCGGTGCATAAAACATCGATGGCACCAAAGTTCTGAATGGCCGGAAGCCTCTTGACGATGACCTTTCTCTTGGCCATCGACAAGGCTCCTCTTGCAAGATTCACCGTGACAATCATCGGAAGCATCTCGGGCGTCAGCCCGACGGCAACCGCCACGGCAAACATGAACGCCTCAAGCCAGGCCCCCTTGGAAAACCCATTGATCAGAAAGACCATCGGTGTCATGACCACCATGAATTTCAGCATGAGCCATGTAAAACGGTGTATTCCGCGATCGAATGAAGACAGGGAGCGCCCTTCGGAGATGGTTTTTGCAACGGATCCGAGAAACGTCTCCCTTCCGGTTTTCAGAACAATCGCCTGGGCTGTTCCACTGATCACATTGGTTCCCATAAAACAGATGTTTTGAAGGTCCGGAAGGTTGACCGTTCTTGAAGCGTCAGGAGGCGGGGGGAACGGGAATTTCTCCACCGGAAGGGACTCTCCTGTCAGTGAGGACTGACTGACAAACAGATCCTTGGAATAGGTCAGCCGCACATCGGCGGGTACCATGTCTCCTGCCGAAAGGTGGATCAGGTCGCCGGGAACCACCTCCCGGATGGGAACCTCCTGACGGATGGAAATCATTTTATCTTCCGAAGACTCTTCCTCTTTTGCCGGCCCTGACCTGACGACCCTGATCACCGTGGCCTTGGTGCTCACCATCGCTTTCAGACGCATCGCTGCCTGACTTGAGCGGTATTCCTGAAAAAAAGTAAGGAAAACGCTGACCGTGACCATGATTCCCATAACAACGGAACCGCTTTTGTCATCCGTCAGATAGGAGATGATCGCCAGAGCTGTCAGCAGAAGGATGAAAGGGTTCAAGAATGCCTTCAGAAGCTGTTTTGGCCAATGAAGACCCTCCTGATCAATTTCATTGGTTCCGATCGCAGCAAGCCTGGCTCTGGCAATCTCCTCGGTCAGCCCCTGTGGACTTCCCTCAAGCACATTCAAAAGCTCTTCAAGATTCCATCGGCTGGCTTTTTGAAAAAAACCGTTGTGTCGGTAGGGCTCAGAAGAGTCCGGCCTTTGTGGCGGATTTTTAAAACCACCCTCTTTTTTTGGTTGAACAAGCATAAAATCCCCTCGAAAACTTTTGCGGAACGAGTGATCCGCGCAGATTGAATACAGGCGATTGTCCCACCCAGAGTGATAAAGGGGCCCAAGTTTTCCCTTAAGATATGGAAGCCGGGGGGACAATCGGCCTATCGGTCATCAGATCGGCGATTCCGACCTGTTCATGGCTCGAAATCCCTATGGAGAGATTCTCCCGAGGATTCCCGGCTCATTTAACAGGGTCAGAACGAAACGGATCCTGAAAAAAAAGATCTGAAAAACGTGACGCACGGTGCGAAACAGGAAGCGAAACATGGGGACCTCCCCCTTTTTTGAAAAAGATTCACGATAGAGCAAAAGGAGCGGACCGAAAAAAGCTCTTGAGCCGTTCAAAATGGACAGGCGCATGGCGTTTTTGGTCTGGCTTAACGATCACTCATTGGGTTTCAAAAAAGCGGAAGGGAACAGGAGGAGAAAAACATGGAGGAAAAATCGATTTAAAGCATTTCCTCCTTTCCCTTCCGCCTAGGACTCGAGTCTTGACCCATCAGGGCCCTTTCTTTTGTTAGGGAAGATGGCTTTTCCGAAAAAAACCCTCTTAAGGGAGTCTTTCCGGCCCATTCCTTCACCTTGGTGGCGGCATCCCGAACAGGAATCCGAAAAATCAGGACCCAATCCGATGACACCTTCGGTAAGCTGTCCAATCATTCATTTCAGTCGAGATGATCAGGAGCATCTTCGCTCATGATTAAACGAAGATTTTCAAAGGTAACCGGCCCGAGTCTTGGTTGTCAAGGATTTTTTCCATTTCCAGAATATTTTTGAAAATCCGCTCCATCTTCGGAGCAAAGGAAGAGCTACAGGAACCGTCAGTTTTTTTTACAGAACCATCAGATCTTTTTACAGAAAGATTGGTCCGATGCACAAAAAAAAACATCTCCCAAACCAAAAAAATCCTTTAATCCTTTAAAAACAATAAAAACATATACCTGGCACAACACTTGCTTATGAAATCGCAACAAGAATTTTAACCCGATGGGAATATCCCAAAGGGTCGATCTGGACCTCAGTGGAATCCATGCTTCCCTAACCAAGGACGGAACATGAAACATTCAATCCTTTTGAAAAGCCTTCTTGCGGTGGCTATCCTCACAACCTCATACCTTCCAGATGCTTACGCTGCCTTCTCTTTTGGTGAAGTAAACGGATATCAGGATGTCACCATGAACGCTTCCGATGTGGGACAATCTTTTACGGCCAACTGGCTCTGTAGCGCCAACACGACTTGCAACAATCCGAAAATAGTAAATCCTTCCCCGGTCAATCTCAGTGCAACCGGAACATTTACACTGGACCAATACGGAAGCAACTATGTCAAGATCTCTGCAACCATCAAAAACACGACAATCTCGAGCTTTCAAGCCGCGTTGATGTCCATCGGTCTTTCCACACAGCTCTCCAACTCGAACATCTCTCCTTCATGGAACATACCCGGAGATTCGGGATCTCAAGGAACAATCTTCAAAAGTTATAGCTCTCCAGGTAATTTCCCAGGAGGGTTTAGCGGAATCAACGCCTGTTTCTGGGCAGGAATAAACTGTAGCGGGGGACCCATTACTAGCGGGCTTGGAAATGGTTACACTAAACTGGGCCCATCGACCGACTCATTCACCTTCTTCCTGACATCAAATACCGGAACCATCGGTTCCTCATTGACGCTTTCCGATTTTGCGGTCAAGTTTCAGACACAAGCTGGTTCCTATGAATTCGGCGATGGACTGGGTCCTTCTCCGACACCGGAACCCGGATCTTTCTGGCTTCTCGGTTCCGCACTTCTGGCCATGATCGGCTTCTCTCTCCGAAAGACAATGCCCAAAAAAGCCTGAGACTAGTTTCAGAGCCATATCCGGAATGCCAGGAAAACCTGGCATTCCCCTCTTTACTATTTCCCCACCTTCCCCCCCAAAAATCTCCCTTCAGCACATCCATCGACAAAAGAGCCTCTGGCATGTTTTATTGATGCAAAGGGTTTTAAAACGCACCGGCATTTCAGATTGAGATTTGTGCTTATGTCATGCGGAGAATCAAGATTGATCGAGTGCCATTCAAACATGACTCATAAAAGAGATTCTGCTCCTTTCAGAAACTTCCTCACATCCATTTTTCTGATCGTTTTCCTATTTTCTCCGTCTGAAAAGCCCCCTGTATTTGGCCAGAGCATTACTCAACAGGACCAGACCATTCTTCCTTCATCAGATTTCAATCCCTGCCTCCGGATTCTGTCGATCGATGGAGGAGGCGTCCGGGGCATCATTCCCGCAGCGGTTCTTGAAAGGATCGAAGAAGAAACCGGGGAACCGGTCAGCAGACTGTTTGACTTCATTTCGGGAACATCCACAGGGGCTGTCATTTCCCTGGCACTGACAAAACCATCAGAAAAGGATTCCCAAAAAGCTCAGTTTTCCGCCAAAGATATTGTCGGATTCTATGAACGCGACAGCAGGATCCTCTTTCCTCCCCCATCAACCGAAACGGAAGAAAAGCGTTTCCTCACCTCAACAAAATACTCACCGGAACCGCCACTGAACATTTTCAGGCAAACCTTTGGCAAAACCGGACTAAAAAAGTCCCTCGTTCCCATTCTTGTTCCAACCTACAACATCAAGGAGAAGAAACCGTTTTTCTTTAAAAGCTGGGTCAAAAGCACCAACGACTACCCGATGAGTGAAGTCGCCCGGGCGGCTGTTGCCGCCCCGGGCTACTTCCCCCCTGTCGAACTTCCCGCCCACAGGCAAACATCCTCCCCAAAACAGACAATTGTACTGGTCGACGGCGGAGTCTTTGCCAATAATCCCATGAGATATGCCTTGGAAAACTCCTATCAATTGGGCAATATCCGAAAAGGCATTTTTCTCCTGTCTCTTGGAACAGGAAAAACCTCTCCCGAACACCCAAGAGAAAGCCCTTATCACTGGGAAGAGGCACAATGGCCATCACCACTAAAAAATCTTCTCTTTGCTGATCCACCCATTAGCAACCAAGAGTCATCCTCCCAGATCACACTGCGGATGGAGCCCGTCATTCCAGCGGAAAACGCCGCAATGGACAATGCCCGAGAACAAAACCTGCTGACGCTCAGAAATATCTCCAAGCAGATGATGAATCAAAACCGACCAGCCTTCAAAAGGATTTTGAGGATTCTCAAAACACCTCGGCCGGCCGGTTGTTTCAGAGAGGGCAACCTCCCGGATTGACCGGAAAACAGACCATTCGGCCAATCATTATCCTCCATTTCATCTGACCGATTTTTGTCTAACTGCCTTTATTGTATAGAGCCAAAGCCTCCTCTACGGATTGGTCCAGTACGGCAATGGCGTGAATCGCGCGACAAAAACGGATAGCTTCCTCAAAAGAACGTTGATGAACATTTCTTCCGGTGGCACAACCGGATGTGCCACCAAGATGAATCTGATCATAGAGACGCTTTAAAAAGCTGGGAACGGTGGTCTCGGCGCCACCGGCGCAAACCACCTGGGATCTGCCGGCCGCCGCCACCGCTTCCCTGAGCAACATCCCGTCCATCTGGCCGGACGGATCAACAGGAGGATTAATCTTTATAAAATCTGCACCCAGACAGGCCCCGACACCAGCTCCTCCGGCAATCAAATGGGCATCGTTCTCATTCCCAACAGATCGTCCTCTCGGATAAACCCACAAGACAAATACCAGACCCATCTGATGTGCCTCAAAAATGAGTCTTGAAGCCTCGGACAACATTGCTGGCTCATACTCGCTTCCCGGATAAAGGGTATAACCGAGAGCCACAACGCGCACTCCGGCATGGCGAACAAACTGTTCAACCTGGGATGTTTCCTGCCACTGGAGACTGACAGGATCCTTCTGGTCCTTCTTCACAAGATGGGTTTTTGAATTCAGCTTGATCAGATAAGGAATATCGCGATAATCCATCCCATACCGCGCAATCAGACCCATCTGGCCTGCAAAGCAACCGACAGGAGCGCTCTGGGCTATTTTAAAAAGATGCTCCGGAGAAGAATCATCAGCCGCCACGGCAGCCCCGACAAAATCATCATTCAGATGCTCAACCTTTTGATCCCCGGCCATGAGGAAAAGCCGTCCGGTCTCTTTTGTCATCAAACGATAATTCTCTTCGTAGCGTCTTCTCGCCGCGCCTCTCGGCACATCCAGGGGAATTGACAATTTCATCATAACGCCCTCCCTACCAGTTAAAGGAATCATCAACTTCATGGAAAGCTTCGGCAAACATGCCCCTCAGCTCAAATCATAACATTCACTTCATGATCCCCCCAAACGTTCAAACTCCTCCCTTACAAAACCGACATCCGCGAACCTGCCATGATTGACCAGATCGGAAAAAGCATGTCATAGTGGTGGACCGGTACTGATCCGCATTCATTTCCCCCGACCCGAACATGAAAAATCGTCCAGTTGGGAAATCAAAATGAATCGACGAGCCTTCCCGGGGCATGCGGAGGAGAACAACAGCTTTGGCTGCCGCTCCCCGTCCATCCAGTTTGACAAAATAAAGCTTGATCAAATACAATTACAGGACGTAAAGATCTGAAAAAACGTCACCATTTTCCGTTGTCTCCGATGGAATGATTGCCGCCGGAATCAATCGTACGGGGAACTATTATCTGTTAAGGAGATCCTGTGTCCCAATATCGCGTAGCAGTTGGTCCTGAAGCATTTCTTCCCCCCTCCGCAGCCATGATGGGGATTTCTCTCCCCGACCCGGGTGAAGGGCATATTGAAGGTGTCCTTGTCCCAGAGATTCAGGCTATCGAAGAAGCTGCAAGAAGGCTTTCCAAAGCCAAGGTTCCGACCTTTTTCCCTGGTCCGCTCGTTCTTTGGAAGTGGAACGAAAAATCTGCAAAAATGGCCAAGGTCATCAAAAGGGCTTCTGTCGAAGGGGGCATCAACATCATCCCCATGACAGACTACCGCCCCAAATATCCAAAGATTGATCCTGAAACAGAAATCAATCCCAACCATCCCAACCTCACCATATGGCACAACAAGATCGATGCGTGCCTGTTTGTTGGCGTCCATTGCCACCAAGCCAACCTGGCTCTCAAGATCATTCGTGGCGGAACAGACTGTTTCACAATGGCCTTCTGTTCTTTTTCCGGACATGAGGATGCCAATCTGTCGGTAAGGGATACTTCCCCGGAAACGTTCGAGCTATTGACAGACTTTCTCATCAAAATGCGTTCCAACTCAAAAGGGTTTTAAGAATACCCTTTTGGCAGGAAAACCATATTGTCCATAAGGAGGAGTTCCCTAGAGGGATTTCTCCTTTTATGGCGATAAGGCAGGGGATGCCGGGAGAAAAATCAGTTTTCCGGATCCATTTGTATATGTAGCGGTTTATGGCCGCCAATATTCTTCTATCCAATCAACGTTTCACAAAAGGAGTGGAAGTGAATCCTTACAAAGTCATGAGGGGTCCGGAAGGATTCCTGCCCCCGGCAGCGGCATTGGCCGGAAACATACTCCCCGAGCCAGGATTTGGCCACATCGAAGGAAGAATCGTCAACGAGGACCAGGCTGTCGAAGAAGCTGCAAGAATGTTTGTCGGCGCAAAGGTTCCAACGATTTTCCCGGGTCCCCTTGTTCTCTGGGGATGGAACGAAAAAGCCATCAAGACTGCTGAGGCGGTCGAGCGTCTTTCCATCGCAGGTGGAATCAACATTATCCCGATGCCGGACTATCGCCCGAAATACCCGAAGATTGATCCAGAAGCAGAAATCAACCCGAATCACCCCAACCTCACCATATGGCACAACAAAATCGATGTTTGCATGTTTATCGGTGTGCACTGCCATTATGCCAATCTTTCGCTCAAGATCATTCGCGGCGGAACAGCCTGCTACACAATGGCATTCTGCGCAGAGGCAGGCCATGAAGATGCCAACCTCAGCGTCAGGGACATGTCTCCAACAAAGCTTGACAAAGTGACCGAAATCGTCAAGAAGCTGAAAACGAATTCAAAAGGGTTTTGATCAACACTCCGAAAGGCCAGACGTTAGAAGATCTGGCCTTTCGGACATTGGTTAAACCAATCGGGATCATCTCATCCATTCCTTCCGATTTGCACTCCGACGATTTCCCCCAATCTCTCTATGACCTGTTCGCACCGTAGTATAGCGGTATAACCCAGTCAATCTCCTGAAACAAAAACTGCAGCCGATACCACCCATAAGATTTTGAATTCCAACACATCAAGGTAAAGATCCCTCAATGGATCTCCTATCGGTGAGTGATGACAAAAAAACTCCCGTCTTACGCCTTCTGATAAACCGTTTAAGCCATTCTGAGCCGGAGCGAAAATATCCCTTGATCCACGGATCAAAAAATCCGATTTCATGACTGTCACTGGCCTCCTTCAGACAAATGGAACATTGGAGACGCTTCCGCTTTGACAGACCCACCGGTCACTGGGATAATGGACCATCGCTCCATCCCAGAAAATCAGATTCACTACCGGTTCCTGAACGAGCCCTCTTGAAGAAACGGATATTTCCATGACCTTGACCATCAATTTCGCTTCTTCTGCATCATGACCAATCCGTTTGGAGTCCTTCCGATCATTCTTCTCCTGATCCCTCTTGTCCCTTTCCTGGGGGGAGCGGTCGTTTTTTTCCTCAAAAAAGACGAGAACATATCCTTCAGGCTTCTTTTTCCATTAGGTGCCCTGTCACTTCTAGGCTCCGTCATCATGGACGCGGCTTCCCCGTGGAATGGCCATCCCGTGAATTTCGTCCTCTTTCCGGATCCATTTTCAGAGATACCCGGCCCAGGAATCTCCATTTCCTGGGATCCTCTCTCCGGAATCCTGTCCATTTTCATACTCCTCGTGTTTCTCAACATTCTGACCTTCTCGCGTCGAACCATGTCGACCGAACCCTATGCCGGAGCGTTTTTATCCGCCCTCTCCCTGGCCACCGGATCCCTCCTTCTTCTCGTGACAGCAAGGCACCTCTTGTTGATCTACCTTGCCTGGGAACTGGTCCTTCTCGCCTTGATTCTCCTCTTGATCCACCATCGCCACAGATCACTCTCCGCAATGGGAGTGATCTCCACCTGGACCATGAACCAGCTTGGCGGGGGACTTCTGCTCTCGGGATTTCTTCTTGTCGGAAAGATGGCAGGAACCTTCGATCTCGACACCCTTTTCCGAAGACTCGATCCCCAACTGGGCCTCTTACAGGGAAGCCCCGGAGAGCTCATCCTCGCCTGCACGCTCATCTCCTGTGGACTCTGCATCAGATCCGTCCAGTTTCCATTTCACGGCTGGCTTTTAACAACACTCGACGCACCCACTCCCGTATCGGCCTTCATGCATGCCGGCATCGTCAATGCGGGAGGTTTTTTGCTGACCAGGCTCGCTCCGCTTTTCAATACAACGCCGATTGTTCTTGATGGACTGTTTCTTGTCGGAGCCACCACAGCGGTCGCCGGATCGGCCATGATGCTCATTCAGGTCCGGGTCAAAAATACCCTGGTCTACTCCACCATCGGGCAAATGGGATACATGATCGCCGAATGCGGACTTGGTGTTTTTCCTGCCGCCATTTTCCACATGATCGCCCACGGGATTTTTAAAGGGACCCTTTTTCTAGGATCGGGAAGCATCATCCACGAGATCCGGGTCAACGAACACGAACCAAAGGGCGTCGTCCGAAAACTCTTCGGACGACATCACAAAGTCGGTATCCTTCTTCTTGGGATGATTGTCATTGTTCCCCTTGGCTGGCTCTGGTACCACATGATACGGGGCGGAGGGTTCCTACCTCAAAACGGGGCCTTCATCCTGATCATGTTTGGGGTTGCAACCGCCATCCAGACAGTTCTTTCCCTGACCAGATCCCGCCACCTGCTCACACCAAAATCCTTGGGAATCATGGCCGGAGCCCTCATCACCCTCGTGGGACTATATTGGGGATCCATCCATCTTTTTGACCAGATGCTGGAAGTCGTGGTTGGAAAACCCTCTCCCGAGGAGGTGGACAACCGGTTGAGGTTCCTCGTTCCGGCGACC
Organism: Leptospirillum ferrooxidans C2-3; assembly: GCF_000284315.1. Lineage (NCBI taxonomy): Bacteria > Pseudomonadati > Nitrospirota > Nitrospiria > Nitrospirales > Nitrospiraceae > Leptospirillum > Leptospirillum ferrooxidans. The sequence goes on from NC_017094.1 coordinate 2,232,678, forward strand.
TTTACAACCATGGCCTATATTCTTTTCCTTGGCGGAGGTCTTCTGATGAGGGAGGGAAAATCTTCCCCTGCTGTCTCACCGGCTCTTTTAAACAAAATTCACGGTCTTCTGGGAAGGGATCTCGGCGTCTCAACCTTTGCCCGTAGACTCATCACCGAGCCCCTGATGGCCATTGCCCGTACCATCAGGTCGCTTACGATCAAACCCGGAGACCTTTCCGTCAGGGATCGGGAACTTTGATGAAAGACCCTTTACTCCTGACCATCCTGTTGCTCCTACCTATTTTTTCGATGGTGCTGAACTTCCTTTCCGGAAAAAAAGAGGATCCATTCAACCGGGAAAGCCATTCCCTGGCCCGTTTGTCAAAGCTCTGGCCAATGATTCTCTTTTCTCTTGTCGCCGCCGTTCTGGGAAAACAGCTTGAAGCGCCGCTGACATTTACAATTCTTGCATCGCTTCCTCTTCTTTTGTTTCTTCCGCTCGATGACACAATAGACCCTCTCCGAAACACCCGAACGATCTCGTCACTTCTGACGATTTTCTTTGCGTCGGGCTTTCTGATCTCTCCCGACTCGCTCTGGGCAACCCTGTTTTGGGAAGGATTACTCATATCCCTTCTCTTCTCCGGAACATTCGGGAGAATCACGAAGGTCGATGATAATTTTCGTACAAGCGGGGTTCCCTTCCCCCTTTTGATTTCCGCCCTTTTATTTCCGGCTTCCCAGTGGTTGTCGGGAACCCTTCCCGGACAACACATCCATGTTTCGCTTCTCTCTTTCACGACTGGAATCGTTGCACTCGGACTCTTTCTGCCTTCGGCCCCATTCATGAAATGGCTCCTTCTTTTCCCGGATGACAAACTGACGGCCAGAAGCTATTTCCAGCGGGTAGCGCTCACGCTGGTCGCGACAGATGGCCTCATGAGATTCATCCTTCCCCAGCAGTCTCTTGCCGGCAGATCGTTTTTATTGTCCCATGGACACCTGACACTCTTGTCGATGCTTCTCGTGATATCGGCGCTTCTCGCCCAGATCCAGGGACTGGCTCTTGCCTTTAGTGAGCCGGTTCTCTTTCGCCGAGTGGCCTACCTGACATTCTCCCAGTCGACACTTCTTGCCACCGCCATCCTTCTTGGAGGCAGCCATCGGGAAACCATCCTGACCCTTCTGTCCGTATCGCTCATCTCATGCACTGTCACCATCGGCATGCCCCTGTTCCATATCGAGCTCCAAACCCGGCACAGGACCCTTTCAAGCCTTGGTGGCCTCCTGGTCAACATGCCCAGGACTGCGATCCTCATGGCTCTGGGAAGCATCGCCTTTTCAGGTTTTCCAGGATTTTCCCTCGCGGCGGCCTTTTCCTTTTTTGCTTTTGACAGGTGGGCGATTCCTTACCTTCTCCTCTCACTCTTTCTTGTAACGATCACCGGGATCCTTCTCGGCAGAACGCTCGGCAATCTTTTCCTTGGAGAGGAACCTAAAGCCTCTTACCGGCCAAGAGACTTGTCCCTGTGGTCTTTCTCCCTGGGGATCCTTCTACTGCTTCCGATCACCCTGCTGGCGTTCTACCCCCCAAGCTCCGGACACGGACTCTTTCACCGCCCAGGCTTCAATCAGTCCCTTTCCATAAAGACAGGATCTTCAAAATGAACAATGCCCTGACACCTGCCAGCATCGAACTGAGGTCACGGATCCGTCTGGCACTCTCCATGATCCCCACAGCCTGGCCGCTGGACGGTTTCATCCACCATAACCCCCTCCACGGACTGACCGACCTCCACTTCACGAAAGCCCTTTCACAGGGGGCCACCCTGTTTGGGGGAGGCGTGTGGCCGACCCGCTCCTATCTGAGGGATCAGTTCAAAAAAGGATCCCTGACCCGCTCCGCCCTTCGAAAAACCCTTCTGGAGGCGAATGTCCTTCTGAAAAGCGAAAGCACTGATCCCGGAGTCGAACTCGATTCTCCAAACGACGCCGGGCTGCCTTCACTGACACTTTCCCGGATATTCATGTCGGAGCTCCTTGTTGATCCGCCAACACCTGTGTTTTGGGAGAGGGACTGGGACCAATCCCTTCCCGGTGAAGAGACGGAAGACCCAGCATGGGATTCGATCATCGACGAGCTTTGTCAATCTGGAGAAGAACTCGGATTGCTCCAGGACAGAAAAGTGGTCAGGAAAAACGTTGCGGCGATTGCCCGAAAGGTCAGGGATCTCCATAAACTCCTCACCCCTCAAAGGAAGCTTTCCGGCAGCGCCTTTTTCCCTTTCACCTTCAAGGAGAGATCCCATGGAGGCCATCTCTTTTTCGAGGACGGACTGCAATCCGATCCCCTCCATCATCTGAACACCTTAATCGATGGCATCTCTCCCGATGAGTTCTCTATCGACCGGCTGAAACCCACTCCCCTTGAATGGCTTGACCGTCTTGCCGGCACATCCCTTGTCTCCCGTCTCGACAATGCGATGAGCGAGGCGGCAGCCCTGTTCATGGATAATGGACAGGCGTTCTGGACACTTCCCGACCGGGAGAAGGGATTCTTCTCCCTCTTTAAAACCCGATGGAGCGATCCTCTCCTCGCACCGGATCCAATCTCCTCATGCTCTTCGGGGCTCGCGTCCCTTCCCGACTCCCCCGAAGAGGCAATGCTCTGGGTTCTGAAAGAGATGGGCATTCCTTCCTCGGAATGGGTGGCCCTTTTCTATCGGGAGTTTTCCTTCCTTCCGGGTTGGTCCGGAACCATCCGCTGGATGTCCGAGTCCCACGAACACCGATCCTTCCCCCCCATCGACCCGACCGAATGGATCTCCCTCCGGCTCTGCACCGAATATTTTCTGGGGGAACCTGTAACACGGTCTCTCTGGAAAATTCCCTTTTCAAGGCCAGCGATTTCAGGGATTTGCAAAGAACATCCGGAAGAGGCCGCCATTCGCCTCCTGGGACTCCATCCCGACCTTCCGCGAGGGGTTGTCCGAAAAATCGAGGAAGTGACCCTGGAGAGGCCTTTCCAAAGCGTATCGTTTGGTTACGAGGAGCTCTGGGAAGAGATCGTCTCCTCCCACCTGAGAAACCAGCCCTTTTTAGACCTGATCCTCTCCCTCTCCCGACTCTGGCTCTGGGAAGAAGGACGTCTTCCTGATCCTTCCGCACTCACCATCGAGCAACTGGCCTCCCTGATGAACGCGTTTTCCCGGATCCGAAGGGAGAACCTTCCCCTCTGGGGGCTTATGGCCCTTGAGCATCATTACCGGCAAGAACTTCTGGGCCAGATCGGCAGCAAGCCCGAAAGCCGCTCCTCCACAGAAGGCTCTCCCCCCAAAAACCAGGTTCTCTTCTGTATCGACGTCCGGTCCGAATCTGTCAGAAGACATCTTGAAACACTGGGACCTTACGAAACACGTGGTGTTGCGGGATTTTTTGGTCTTCCCATCGCATTTCGGTCATTTGGTGCGATGATCTTCCACCGTCAGTCGCCCCCGACGATTTCTCCCAGGATTTTTCTGTGGGAGCTTCACCGTCCCTTTGCCGTGCGATCGATGCGCAGCTTTTTTCAGGGACGAAGGATCTGGCGATGGCTGAACCATCTTCTCCACGAACTGAAAAACAATGTGGTGACGCCTTATGTTCTGGTCGAGGCAATCGGCTGGATATCGGGAGTTCCTTTCTTTGGAAGAACCCTTTTCCCGAGGCGGTACGGAGAACTCTCCGAGACCGTTGCCGCATCCGTCCTGCCAGAGGTGCCCACGATGGTTCCGCTGGACAAGATTTCGGAAAAGGAAGCCCGGGAAATCGTCGAACAGGAGCAACGCCAAACCATCCGGCAGGTCGTCGCCGAGAAATACAGCCAACGGAATCTTCCCAGAATCCCCGGACGGGCGGTCGAGGAATTCCGGTTTCTGATCCTCTCCACCGATCATGAAAAAGAAAATCCCCAAACCAGCCTCGCGAAACTGATCGGACTCTCCCCCAAAGAGGAAGAAGCCCTGATCCGCGATTTGCGGGAAATTCACCATCTGACACCCCGGATGGCGGCCAACAGGATCGAGGAGCTCGCGCGCGTGGGACTCACCCCGAACGAACAGGCCAATCTTGCCGAAACGGTTCTCACCGTCTCGGGACTTCGTCACAACCTGGGACGGCTCGTGCTTTTTCTTGGCCACCGAAGCCGGTCAGAAAACAATCCTTTTGAATCGGCCCTCGACTGCGGCGCCTGCGGAGGTCGAGACGGAAGCCCCAACGCACGGGTCTCGGCGGGACTTCTGAACCGTCCCGCCGTTCGGGAAATCCTCCAGAAAAGATCGATACACATTCCATCGGACACCTTTTTCATGGCCGGTGTCCATGAAACCACGACAGACCGCTTCTTCTTCTATGATCAGGAGGACTGGCCAGAAAGCCATCTCCCGGAAATCGGCGTCCTGATCAAGGACCTCCGTACGGCAGGAACACTGTCGGCGATGGAGCGGCAAACCACATTTCCCGACTCTTCTCCACAATCACCGAACATGTCACAGTCCTCTCTTGTCAAACGGGCCCACGACTGGGCAGAGGTCCGGCCGGAATGGGGACTTTCCGGAAACGCGGCCCTCGTGATCGGGAATCGCTCCCTCACATCAGGACGGAATCTCTCAAACCGTGTGTTTCTCCAGGAGTACAACCATTCCGACGACCCCCGGGGGAAATGGCTCGAGACACTCCTTTCCGGACCCATGGTGGTCGCATGGTGGATCAATCTCGAACATTACTTTTCTTCCGTCGACCCCAGAGTCTGGGGCTCCGGAAGCAAGGTTTCCCATAATGTGACCGGCAGGCTGGGTGTCGTGGTTGGACATGAAGGGGACCTGAGGTTTGGACTTCCACGACAGACTGTGATGGACAAGAACAGAAAACTCAGACATGAGCCGCTCAGGCTCCTCGTCATTGTTGAAACCACAAGGGAGAGGATGGAATCCGCCCTTCTGGCCTCCCTGTCCATCCGGAAGATTTTCGATCTGGAGTGGGCAACCCTTGTTGTCAAGGAGCCGGAACAGCCAGGTTTCTGGCGATATGAAGCGGGAGGAGCCTGGATTCCAGAAGAGGCTCAAACACCAATCGCCTTTCGAATATAAACCTACAAAAAAGAGGATCCAATGGCAGGACTGAAGCTTTATTCCGTCAAAAAAGTGGAAATCATCACCGCAGGGGAACACCTTCCCTTTCTCAGGGAACTCCTCGACGATGTCAAGGTGTCCGGCTACACCATCATTCCCGATGTCTCGGGAAAGGGCCACAGCGGCTTCCATGAAGCGCAGCTCATGTTCAACGACATGAACATTCTGGTCATGGTCATTACCGTTGTCCCCGAATCCTGGGTCGAGACGATCCTCTCGGGGCTCTCGCCTCTTTTTGAGCGTTACTCCGGGGTGGTCTTTGTATCGGATGTCCAGGTCAGCAGGAGGGAGTATTTCGGGGGGACAGGCCAGACGACCTGATTCCCCGAAAAAAGAATTTACCGGGACGGGCTTTCTTCGTGGAAGGCCACGAGAGGATGAAGGGCGATCTCGTTATCCAGTGCATGATAGAAACGAAGAATACTGTTTCGGGTTGCCCCCAGATCAGGAAGTGACCCGTCAGCCTTTCCCGACATGGACAGCCTGACGCCTTCGGAGATGGGGGTTTTGGTCAGCGTCATGGTCTCTTTCTTTCTCCAGAATGTCGAAGGAACCTTGATCCGGTAGGTCCCGCCTGTTCCTGACACCGTCAGCGTCTCGATCGTCCAGCCCCGAAAATGCTTGATCGCCCGCATGATGTTCTGATCCAGAACAATAACATCCCCTTCATAGTTTCGGTCCATCAGCTCGGGGAGGGGATATCCCTGGCCAGTCCAGGCCCGGTTCAGGGAGAAGTAGACGGATAATCGCTTCATGACTCCCGGAGGATTCCACAGATTCGTGTTGTTCGAGATCAGGTCCCCTCCGAGATAGACAAAACAGGCCAGACAGAAAACGGCCAAACCGATGAAAGTCCAGCGCACCGGTCCGCTCATCCATGGCCCCCTGCTTCGAGAAATCTCTCGGCATCCATGGCCGCCATGCACCCGGAACCGGCTGCGGAAATTGCCTGGCGGTAGGTCGGATCCTGAACATCTCCCGCCGCAAAGATACCGGGGACGGAGGTTTTGGTTCCGTCATGGGTCCGGATATAGCCGACATCGTCCATGTCGCACAGCCCTTTCACAAAATGGCTGTTGGGGGTATGGCCGATCCCGAGGAAAAAGCCCTGACAGGGAATCTCGGAGATCTCCCCCGTTACGGAGTCCTTGACCCTGACACCGGTCACCTGTCCTTTGGACACGTCAAGGACTTCGAGAACTTCCTTGTTCCAGGCAAACCGGATCTTTTCATTGGCGTGAGCGCGATCCTGCATCGCTTTTGAGGCGCGAAGACGATCCCGGCGATGGACGATGGTCACCGACTTTCCAAAACGCGTCAGAAAGATCGCCTCTTCAAGGGCTGTATCCCCACCTCCGATCACAACGATCTCCCGTTCCTTGAAAAAGAATCCGTCGCATGTCGCACAGGCCGACACACCGGCTCCCATAAGGGCTTTTTCAGACGGGAGTCCCAGATATTTGGCCGAAGCCCCGGAAGCGATAATCAGGGTTTTCGTATGGAGAACCTCATCTTCCCCGGACAGAATGAATCCGCCTTTTTCCGGAACGACCGACTCGATTGAACGGGTCATGAACCGGGTTCCGAAGCGGAGGACCTGGGCCTTCATCCTTTCAATCAGCTCGGGCCCGGTGATCCCATCCGGAAATCCGGGAAAATTGTCCACTTCAGTCGTTGTCGTCAACTGTCCCCCATGCTGGGGACCTTCCAGAACAACAGGAGAAAGTCCGGCTCTGGCGGTATAAAGTGCTGCGGTCAGTCCCGCCGGA